>JAIVJG010000175.1 GCA_020200155.1 Acidobacteriota bacterium
GTGACCTGCGCCAGTTCAGCCGCGCGCGTGCTGGCATAGACGCGCACCATCTCTTCGTAGTCTTCCGTCGTCGCGAGCCTGAGCGCGACCCTGCGCCCACCGCCCGTCTCGATCTCGACTCCTCCACCCATCATCAAGTGCCTCCCTCGTGCCCGTCTCATTACTTCCCGGCGCGCGGCACACACAGAAGCGGCTGCGCGCCGGGCCTGTCGGAGCCGCCGCGCATACTAACCCGCGTGTGAGAAAATTTTAAGCCGGCGGGGGCTTTAGAGTGCGTGGTTGAAGACCGCCTCGTAGAAGTAGTTGCCGCGCGGGCCGTCGCGCCGCGTCATAAACAGGGTGAACGTGCCGAGCGCGGCGTGTTCGATGTCGTAGATCGTGGTCAGGTCGGTGAGCTTGCCGGAGGTGCTGAATTCGAGCGCGAAGCAGTCGGACGAGCGCGACTTCTTCGTGAGCAGGTTGGCCTTCGGGCTGGGCGTGCAGTCGCGGACGTTCGTCAGCGTCATCTGGATCGAGCGCTTCCCGGCGCGCGCGCGGAAGATGCCGCCGACGTAGGGCTTGAAGGTCTCCCGGTTGAAATAGAAGGTCTGCGATTGCTTGGCCTGGAAGGGGATTTGAAAGTCGAGCGCGGGGTTCGACCCCTGCTTTTCCTGGCCGAAGGCGACCGCGCCGACGTTGAGAGCGATGCCTGCCGTCAGGACAGTTATCGCCCCCGACTTCAGAAAACTGCGTCGTGTAACTGACATTGTGTGCTGATGCTCCTAGTCTGCTAAGGGGTAGGGCGACGGAGGGGAACCCTTCAACTCCGTCTTAAGTCGAGTTTATGTTACTCGGACACATGCTGACAACCCCCGGTGGCAAAATCTCTTAACTCTTGCAAAATCTTCGGCACTAAGGGTAGAATCCATCTCGCTTCGTTTCACGGGCCGGTGACTTTAGAATCTCCGCGAGCAAGCACGCCGAAAATAACTTTACTGCCAGCACTCAGGGCGCACTCAGATTTGACCTTTACATTTCTTCAACATTCGACCTTCGTCCGGCAACCGCGCCGGGACGCACGACCTCGCCAAAGCTTTTAAACCAAGCTCTCGAAGCACACACGCCAAGGAGTGAACTATGTCCACACCCTTTCTCGGTGAGATCAAGATAGTCAGCTTCAACTTCCCCCCGAAGGGCTGGGCGCTATGCAACGGCCAGTTCCTGCCCATCAACCAGAACCAGGCGCTCTTCTCGCTGCTCGGCACGACCTACGGCGGCAACGGGCAGACGACGTTCGCGCTGCCCAACCTGCGGGGGGATGTCCCCATACATGTCGGCAACGGCCACATACTTGGCGAGGCTGCCGGCGAGGCGGCGCACACGCTGACGATGCAGGAGATGCCTCAGCACACGCACACCTTTTTCGGCACGGCGGCCAACACTGATCAGCCGGTTCCTAATGCTAGTCTTTTGGGGACGGTAAGCAATGTCTACACCGGACTGGCTAACCTGACCACGCTGCATCCCGCTTCGATAGGCAACACCGGCGGCAGCCAGCCCCACAACAACATGATGCCGTACCTGGTGCTGAACTTTATTATCGCGCTTCAGGGCATCTTCCCGTCGCAGAACTAGAAGGAGGAGACACATGCCAGAACCTTACGTCGGAGAAATCAGGATGTTCGGGGGCAACTTCGCCCCGGTGGGATGGGAGTTCTGCCAGGGTCAACTACTTCCCATCTCGGAGAACGAGACGCTCTTTCAACTTATCGGCACGACTTACGGCGGCGATGGGCAGTCGACGTTCGCGCTGCCGAACCTCGCCAGCCGCGTCCCCATCCACATGGGTACGGGGCGCGACGGCACGACCTTCACGATAGGCGAGCAGGGCGGGACGGAGTCGGTGACGCTGACGACGCAGCAGATTCCGGTACACAATCACGCCCTGCTGGCTTCGCTGGATAATGCGAGCGCGAGCGCGGTCTTAAACAACGTGACCGGACAGGTGGGCGCAACTCAAATCTATCGAGAAGCGCCGCCAGCCGCTCTAATGGCCCCGCAGGCATTGGGTGCCTCCGGCGGCAGCCAGCCGCACGAGAACACACAGCCGTTTCTCTGCATCAACTTCATCATCTCGCTCTTCGGGGTGTTCCCCAGCCAGACATAAAGGAGAAGAAAATGTCCGACCCATTCGTAGCTGAAATCCGTATCTTCCCCTTCAACTTTCCCCCGAGGGGCTGGGCCTTCTGCAACGGGCAAATCCTGCCCATCTCGCAGAACACGGCTCTCTTCTCGCTGCTCGGCACGACCTACGGCGGCAACGGGCAGTCAACGTTCGCGCTCCCCAACTTGCAGGGAAGCGTTCCCATGCAGCCGGGTCAGGGGGGTGGACTCTCGCAACGCTTCCTCGGCGAGATGTCCGGGAGCGATACGATCACACTGCTGGCTGCGGAGATGCCGGCACACAACCACACCGTGCTGGCTAACGCGACCCCCGCCAATCTCGCCGCCCCTTCGTCGGCCCGCTCTCTCGCGAGATCGAACCCCGGCAACGCATACAAAGGGACGCCACAGGCAGACGCGAACTTTAACGTTCAGGCCATCAGCATCGCCGGGGGCAGTCTGCCGCACAACAACCTTCAGCCTTATCTGACACTCAACTTCTGCATCGCCTTGCAGGGCGTCTTCCCGGCGAGACAGTGAGGCGAACGTGTATTGAATCAGCTTACCGCCGGGCCGGTCGTAGAAGCTACCGGCCCGGCGGCTAACACACGAGACGAATATGATCTCGAAATTTTCTCCCCTTACCCCAGAGAGTCCCCGCGCCCGTCGCGGCTGTAATTTTCAAGGAGTGCTATGAACCACCTGAGCCATTTCCCCCGTCGCCGAAACGTCCGCGCTTTCACCGCGGCATTCATCTCTTACGTCATGCTCGTCGGGCAAGTCACGCCTCTCGCGCTGGCCGTGCACGGCCCGTCCCCTCGCCCTGCCTCGAAGTCAGAGGCTGGCGCGACCGCGACGATACAATCCGCCGCCGTCCCCCAGCCGCTCGCGGCGGTCGGTCCCATCATCACGGCGACGAAGGTGGACTCTTTCCCAGACCCGAACAACGACGGCAAGGCCGACCCCGGCGCGGTCATCACCTACACGGTGACGGTCTCGAACACCGGCACTGCCGACGCGACCGCCGTCCAGTTCACCGACTCGGTTGACACGAACACGACGCTCGTCCCCGGCTCCGTCAACACGCAGCCGATTGCGACCGACGATGCCTACAACGTCATCGGCAACGTCCGCATCCAGCCCAATGCGGCGGCGGGACTCTTAGCCAACGACCGCGACCCCGACACCGGCAACTCAACAGGGCTGACGGCCTCCGGCCCCACCACGACGACGCAGGGCGGCAACATCACCATCAACGGCGACGGCTCTTTCAGCTACAACCCGCCGCCGGGCTTTACGGGAACCGACACCGTTACCTACACGATCACGGACACGGGTGGTAAGACCGACACGGCGGTCGCCACCTTCACCGTCGGCAACGGCACGGCCACGCCCGGCACGAACGTCATCTGGTTCGTCAACTCGGCTGCCGCGACGAACGGCGACGGGCGACTCACGAATCCCTTCAACTGTCTGCGCGGCCCCGCGTGCTTCGACTCGACGACGACGGGAGGGGCGGCGGACGACCCCGGCGACTTGATCTTCCTCTTCGCCAGCGGGACGGCCTACGCGGGCGGACTGACGCTCCTCAACAACCAGAAGCTCATCGGGCAGGGCGCGAGCGCGACGCTCGACACCATCGCGGGCGTCACCGTGCCCCCGAACAGCGACCCTCTGCCCGTGGACAACGGCAACCCCGCTTCGGTCACAATCACCACGACTGTGGCCTCGACGAACGGCATCAACATCGCTACAGGCGCGAGCAACACGCTGCGCGGCTTCACCGTCGGCAACACGACAGGCGCGAAGGTCGCCAGCCCCGCTTCGCCCCCTGCCGCCGCCTTCGGCACGCTGACCGTCCTTGAGGTCGCCTTGAGCGGCTCAGGTCAGGCGCTCAACCTCGACAACGGCACGCTCGCCGCGACCTTCATCTCCATCACTTCAACTTCGAGCGGCACGCAGGGCATCATCCTCGACCAGATCACAGGCTCTCTGACCTCGACCGGCGGCACGACCATCTCCGGCAACACGACGCAGTGCTTACTCGTCACCGCCTCGACCGCCGCCATGAGCTTCGGCAACACGTCCTGCACGGGCGGCACCGACGGCATCTCCTTGCAGAACAACACCGGGGCGAACGTGCGCTCCTTCGGCACGCTCTCCGTCTCCGGCGGCAGCGGCAGCGCCTTCCTCCACGCGGCAGGCGGCGGCAACACGACCGTCAGCGGCGCAGCCACTCTCGCCAGCGCTGGCAACCCTGTTGACATCCAGAACGCGGGCAGCGGCCAGACGATCAACTTCGCGGGCGGCGCGACCGTCTCGAAGACGACGGCGGGCGGCGCGGGCGTCAACTGGGGCGGGACGAACACGGGCGCGACCCTGACCTTCGCCTCGCTCGGTCTGACGACCTCGAACGGCCCCGGACTCGTCGCCGTGGGCGGCGGCACGATTAACGTCACCACCGGCTCGATTAGCTCGACCGGCAGCGCCGCGCAGGCTGCTCCGGCCATCAACTCCAACGGCGTCACGCTCGGCGCAACCTTCACTTCAGTCTCTTCGACGAATAGCGGCAACGCCGGCAACGGCATCGCCTTGGCGAACACTCCCGGCACGCTCACGATGAGCGGCGGCTCGATCTCCGGCGCGGCGGGCGATGCCTTCCTCGTCTTCGGCGTCACCACCAGCACCGCCAACATCACCTACAACGGCACGATCAGCGCCGCCCTCGCGCGCCCCGTCAACGTCGCCAACAAGACCGCCGGCACAGTGACCTTCGGCGGCGCGGTCAGCAGCACAGCCAATGGCGTACTCCTGAACTCAAACACCGGCGCGACCATCAACTTCACCGGCGGCTTGAACCTCAGCACCGCCGCGAACGACGCCTTCACCGCTGTGGGCGGCGGCACGGTCACAGCCACGCAGAACAACACCTCAATCGTCAACACACTGACGACGACAACGGGGACGGCGCTCAAAGTAACGAGCACGACCATCGGCGCATCGGGCTTGACGTTCCGCAGCATCAACTCGCCGACCAGCAGCGCGAACAACGGCATCATTCTCGACACGACGGGTTCGAGCGGCGGCTTGACCGTCACCGGCAATGGTGGCACCTGCACCTCTGCCGCCACCTGCACGGGCGGCACCATCTCGAACAAGACGGGTGCTAACGGCAGCACCACTCAGGGCACAGGCATCTTCCTCAACAGCACGTCGGGCGTCTCGCTCGACCGCATGCAGTTGAACGATTTTCAGAACAACGCCATCCGCGGCACGACCGTTACTGGATTCTCGCTGACCAACTCGAACATCAACGGCGCGAACGGTAACAACAACGCGGGCGGCGCCGAAGAAGGCTGCATCCGCTTCGACAACCTGTTCACGAGCGGCTCGTTCCCGACCGCGCAGATTACGGGCAGCACCATCGGCGGCGGCGGCACCTTCAACGTCTTCGTCCAAAACACCACGAATGCCAGCACGTTGAACCGTCTGGTCATGTCGAACAATACATTCGGCCTGATTAGCTCGACCATCGGCAACGACAACGTTGATGTCATCGCTCGTCCGACCTCGCCGCAAACCGCTACGCTCAACGTGTCGTTGCTGAACAATACTTTCCTCGGCACAAGGGGCGACTTCTTCGAGGCCATCGCCGACGGCAATTCGACGATGGACACCATCGCGCGGCAGAACAAGTTCACCAACGGTCAGGCGATCATCCCCGGTGGCGGCGTCAGCGTCTCCATCCGAGGCGATTCGCTCGGCACGGCGGCGACTCACACCTTCGACATCTCCTGCAACCGGCTCGTCGGCGGTTACGACACCGTCGGTATGTTCGTGGCGAAGGGCAACGGCGGCGGAACGTTCACCGGGACAGTCGTCAACAACGCCATCGGCGCAGCCACCGTAGGCTCAAACGCCGACGGCATGTTCCTGCGCGCTGCCGGGTCGGGGACATTTAGCGTGCTGGTTCAAAACAACACCATCACGGGCTACACCAGCTCGGCGCTCCACTTGCAGAACAACGATGGTAGCTCGACGATGAATGCGAGCATCTTCGGCAACTCTGTGACGCCGGGTGCCGGCTTCCCCTTCTCCGGCTTGTTCCTCGATAACGGCGCGACGGCGACCGACACCAGCCAGATGAACGTGGTGGTCGGCTCCGTGGCGAACGCGGCGCAGAAGAACGATTTCTCGCTCGGCGACCCCGGCAACTTCAGCGACATCAGCATCAACAATAATATCGCCAGCTCAACACTGAGGCTGTCGCGCAACGGGTCGGCGGGAGGCACCGCAACTCAAGTCCTCAAGGACAATAATCTTAACCCTGCGCTGACTTCCGTCGGGGAGGCGGGCGTGATCACGCTCGTGAACACCCTGCCGACTGTCCCGGCGACACCGGCGACTTGCTCGGTGCCAGCCTCGCCTGAGACCTTCGACGGCGACACCATCACTGGCCCCGGCAGCATCGGCACGCAAGCCGACAGCACGACGGCGCAGCCCAAGACAGCGACGGGCAATAACGTGACGAGCCGACCGTTCGTCAGCCCTCGCCCGTTGGCTCCGAGGACGGTCGCACCCACGACCACCGTGGCGCGCACTGCCCCGGCAACGACGAGCACGAGCACGGCGAACACCAGCAGGACGACGACGCGCTCGACGACCGACCCCGTCGTCGTCAACGGCGCGGGCGGTACTGTCTCGGTCAGCATCGGCACACTGCGCGCGGGCGACAGCGTCACCATCACCTTCCAGGTGACGGTTGACGATCCGTACTCAGGCGGTCCGAACGTCTCGAACCAGGGCACGGTCTCAGGCTCGAACTTCTCGAATGTTTTGACGGACGACCCGGCGGTGGGCGGCGCGGCAGACCCGACCTTGACGCCGATCAACTCCATCAACATCTTCGCGCGTGACGGCTCGGCAGCAGAACCCGTTTCGGGCACGACGCCGCTCTTGTTCACCGTGACGCTCTCCAGTCCCGCAGGCGCTTCAGGCGTCTCGGTCAACTACGCAACCGCAAACGACACAGGCGGCGCGAACCCGGCGACGGGCGGCGCGGCCTGCGACAACAACACGATTGACTACGTGACCACCAACGGCACGGTCAGCTTCGCCACCGGCGAGCAGGTCAAGACCGTCTCGGTCACGGTCTGCGCCGACGCGGCCACGCCTGAGACGAGCGAGACGCTGCTCCTGAACCTTTCAGGCGCAGTCGGCGGCACGATCCTCGACGCTCAGGCCGTCGGCACCATCACGCAAGGGACAACAGCGGGCACGTTCCTCATCTCCGAGTTGAGGACATCAGGCCCCGGTGGTGCGGGCGACGACTTCGTCGAACTCTACAACAACACCAACACGCCTCTGACGGTCGCGGCCTCGGACGCCTCCGCCGGCTACGGCGTCTTCAAGATGGGCGCGGACTGCAACGCAACACCCGTGCTCATCGGCACCGTCCCGAACGGGACGATCATCCCGGCCAGAGGCCACTACCTCTTAGTCGGCTCGCAGTACGGCTTAGGCTCTTACGCGACGGGCAATCTGACGATGATCTCCGACATCGAGACCGACAAAAACGTCGCGGTCTTTACGACCGCCGACGTGGCGGCCATTTCGGTGGCGACGCGGCGTGACGCCGTCGGCTTCGACGGCAACACGGGCGGCGGCGTCTGCGACCTGCTGCGGGAGGGCAACACGCTCCCGCCGATTGCCGCGGCTCAAACGACGCAGCATTCGTTCTTCCGCTCGGAATGTGGCAACGTCCCGGCGATAGGCTGCACGCTTACGGGCGTACCGAAGGACACGAACAACAACGCGGCGGACTTTGCCTTTGCCGACACGCAGGGAACATTCATCTCCGGCGTCCCGCAGCACCTCGGCGCACCCGGCCCGGAGAATCTGGCCTCGCCCATCGAGCGCAACGCGCAGATACCGGTCGTACCGGTTGCCACCTGCGTGTCCGGCTCGTCCGCGCCCAACCGCGTCAGAGACTTCACGAGTGATCCGGGGAACAATTCGACCTTCGGCACACTCAAGATTCGCCGCACGGTGACGAACAACACGGGCGCTTCGGTCACGCGCCTGCGGTTCCGCGTCATCCTGATCACAACCTTCCCTGCTCCTTCAGGGACGGCAGACCTCCGTGTGCGCTCATCTATCGCCGACACGTTCACGAACACCTGCGGGGCGACCGCTTCGCAAGGTTTGACGCTTGAACAACCGCCCACACAACCCAACGGCGGGGGCTTGAACTCCTCGCTTTCGCTCACCAGCGTCACGACCGAGCCGGTGACGAACGAGGCGACAGTCGGGAACGAAGACAGCGCAGTGCCGCTCGGCGCACCGACGACGAACGACACGATCACGCTCGCCGCGCCGCTGGCAAACGGAGCGTCGGTGAGTGTGAACTTCCTGCTCGGCATCCAGCAGACGGGGACGTTCCGCTTCTACATCAACGTCGAGGCGCTGCCGTAAGGAGTCTCGACTGGACTGAAAAAGCGCGGCGATGCTCTCAACCGAGAGAGCATCGCCGCGCTTTTCTTTTTGAAGTAGAGACGCGCCGCCGTCAGGCAGCGGGCCGGAATCACTTCGCGGATTTTGCGTCGGCGGGACGCGCGAAGAGGGAATCGGGGACGGGGCGGTTGAACTCGACCGTCTGGTAGTTAACGCGGCTCGTCTGCACGCCTGCGCGGTAGTGGTCAACGATGAACGGCGTGACGACGCCGCTGATGGTCAGGAACTGCGCGTAGCGATCCTCCTCCTCGACATCCTCGCCTTCCTTGTTCTGTTTTTTATAGAGCACCTTGTTGGGCAGGCTATCCCTCGCGCCGAACTCGAACTCCACCGTGAAGCCGTCTGAATAAGTGAGGCGCACCGTCTCGTTACGTCTGCCGATTCCAGCTTCGCGCCGCCCGGCGTATGTCAGTTTCGCGCCCTCTCTGCGCCACCACCCGCGCAGGATATTGTCGAGGCTCGTGCGGAGCGTGATGCGATAGTCCTTCACCTGTTCGGGCTTGAGGTCGAGAATCTTCCGCGACGCCGCGTCGAGGAGCCAGCCCTTGTCGCCGTCGTGTGTCTCAATGCCGCGCGTGCCCTGTCCGCGAAACTCCGTCCGGTCGCGGTCAGGCAGAACAAGGTAGTCCGCGAAAGTGTAGGGGAGTCCAGCCACGCCGTCCTGAAACTGTGTGAAGTAGCCGCGCGAGACGATGGTACGCACGTCGAGATAAGCCCGACCGCCCAATGCCTCGACCGCGCGCTGCACGACGGCTTCGGCCTTCTGTTCGTCACCCACGGACGCCGCACTCTTCGACGTGCTCGACGTGGCGGTGGCCTGCCCGCCGTTAGCTACCGTGCTGTTTTGAGATGACGCGACCGACGCGACGACGTTCAGCAGGCACGTCGCGAAAAGCGCACGCGCGATGGTCGTAAAAATCTTCTGGCTCATAAGCGTTCTACAAAGCTCGTCGTGAGAGAGAATCAATTATCGCAGGGGGAGCAAACGAAAAGGCTCCGGCGAATCTTTATCGCCGAAGCCCTCCGTAATTGCAAGCGCGAAAGCATTATCGAACTAGAACGAATTCGACTCGCCGTCCGCCGTCTTGATAACCACGTCGCCATCCTGCACGTCCGCAATGAAGCGGGGCGCGGATTTCCACATCGCCGTGATGGGCAGTTTCACCTTCTCGTCAATGTGGCGCTTCAGGAAGCGTGCGCCGTAGGTCGGGCTGAAGCCCTTCTCGGTCAGGAGGTCGAGCGCGCGGTCTGTGACTTCGATCACCTTGCCCTGCGCCTCCATCTGCTTGCGAAGCCTGTTCAGGTAAAGCTTCGCGATTTCGCGCACCTCGTCCATCGTCAACGGCGAGAAGACGACGATCTCGTCAATGCGGTTGCGGAACTCCGGCGAGAACCTGTTCTCGGCGGCCTTCAAAACTTCGTGCTTGACCGCTTTCACATCGCCCAACGTCTTCGTGCCGAACCCCAGAGGCTTCTCATACTTCTTAAAACTCTCCGAGCCGAGGTTCGAGGTCATAATCACGATGGCGTCTGAGAGATAAACTTTCTTGCCGCGCCCATCCGTCAGCCAGCCTTCGTCGAACGCTTGCAGGAACAAATTCATCAGCGTCGGCGAAGCCTTTTCGACCTCGTCGAGCAGCAGCACCGTGTAAGGATTCTCGCGCAGGCGCTCCGTCAGGATGCCGCCGCGCTCGCTGCCGACGATGCCGCGCGGCATACCGATCAGTTTCTCGATGCCGATGGTGCCGTCCTGATACTCACTCATGTCTATCCGCACCATCTTCTCTTCGTCGCCGAACATAAATTCGGCGACGGCCTTCGCCAGTTCGGTCTTGCCGACACCCGTCGGGCCGAGAAAGAGCAGGACTCCGTCCGGCTTGTAGTGCGAATCCTTGAGCGGCCCTTTGTTCAGGCGCAGGCGCTGCCCGACGGCGCGGATCGCGTCCCTCTGTCCGATGACGCGCCCGCCGAGGTCTTCATCCATCGTCGCGAAGCGGTCGCCTGTGTCTCGGAAAATCATGTCGCGAGGGATGCGCGACTCCTGCGAGATCACGTCAATGACGTGTTCAGGCCTGACGACCAGCGTGTTCGGCTCGTTCATCTCGACCTTGACCGCCGCCGTGTCGAGCCAGCCGATGGCTTTGTCCGGCAGGTGCAGATTGCGTATGTACTTCGGAGCCATCTCCAGCGCCATGTTGATGGCGTCGTCGGAGATCGTGACGGAGTAGTTACGCTCAAGTCGCGGTCGCAGGCCGAACAGAATCTCGCGCGTCTCCGAGATGGTCGGCTCCTCGACCTTGACGAGACGGAAGCGACGCGCGAGCGCCTCGTCCTCGCCGATGTATTCTTTGTACTCCGTGATGGTCGTCGCGCCGATGATACGCAGTTCGCCGCGCGCCAGAGACGACTTGAACATGTTGGCCGCGTCGCTTGATGTGCCGAGCGCCGCGCCCGCGCCGATGATGGTGTGCGCCTCGTCTATGAAGAGGATGAGATTGTCGCGCTCCTTGACTTCGTCAATGATGCCCTTGATGCGCTCCTCGAACATGCCGCGCAGCATCGTGCCCGCGACGAGTCCGCCCATCTGCAACTGGACGAGGTGCGCGCCGCGCAGGCGTGCCGGCACTTTCTCCGGCTCAAGCTCGATGAGACGCGCGAGACCCTCGACGACGGCGGTCTTGCCAACGCCGGGTTCTCCGATCAGCATGGGCGAGTTGGCGCGCTCGCGGTGGCAGAGGATTTCGATCATCTGGCGAATCTCAAGCTCGCGCCCGATGGTCGGCGGAATCTTGTCCGCGCGGGCGAGGCGGTTGAGCGAGACGCCGAAGTGTTTCAGATAAGGAGGAAGCTCAAACTTTTTCTTGTACTCTTCTTCCTGCTGCTCGCGCGTCAGCACGCGTGCGCGCACGTTTTCCATGACGCTCTCCGGGTTCGCGCCGAGGTTACGCAGCACGTTCATAAAAATGCTTCTCTCGTCCTGCGAGAGCGCCATGAAGAGGTCTGTCGCTTCAATCGTCTTGCGACCCTGCGCGCGTGCGCGCTCCATCGCCTTCTTGAAGAGGTCTATGGTTTCGGGCGCGATGCGGATGCCCTTGTTGACGTTCTGATAGCGTGCGTCTTCGAGTCGCTTTTCAATCACGACTTTGACCGAGCGCGGGTCGAGCGAAAGGTCGCGCATCGTGCCGTTGAAGAGTTCGCCCTCTTCCGCAGCGAGAGCGTTAAGAATGTGTTCGACGGCGATGTAGTTTTGGTCACGGCGTCGCGATTCGCCCACCGCATGCTCGAAGACGCGCTGGCCGCTCTCGGCGAAGCGGTCTTTGTATGTTCCCAGGTCTATCATTAATTCCCCTTCAACGCGGCGCTCCCGTCGAACTCCCGGCACGCGCGCTGTCAACTTCACCCTTGAATATCAAACTCAGGCGGCGAATTCACGTTCACACTGGGGCGAACACTTTCGACAAATTCGCCGACTCTTCCGGCACTGTGTTAGATGCCATGCGCCCAGACCCCGTTGCGCTTTGTCGCGCATTAGAGCATCTCGACTATATCACAGGCGTTCGCAGCAATTATCCTGCCACTTCTAAAACGGGAGGCTTGAGGCTGGTTTGAATCCCGGCCTTAAGCCTCTGATCTCTAACCTCTCGCCATTTGCCTTACTTTAGTAGTCGTAATCCTCACCGCCGCCCGGCATTTGCTGCCCGGCGGCCTTTTTCGGTTCGGGCGCGTCCGTCACCGCCGCGTCCGTCGTCAGCAGTAGCGCGGCCACCGACGCGGCGTTTTGCAACGCCGTCCGCACGACCTTCGTCGGGTCAATGATGCCTGCGGCCACGAGGTCTTCAAACTTGCCCGTCGCGGCGTTGAAGCCTCTCGACCCCTTCGAGTCTTCCAGCTTGCCGATGACGACCGCGCCGTCCACGCCCGCATTCTCGGCGATGCGGCGCAGCGGCTCTTCCATCGCGCGGCGCAGAATGTTGACGCCCGTGCGCACGTCGCCGTCTTCGCCGTCGAGCGAGAGCTTTTCGAGCGCACGGCCTGCGCGCACGAGCGCCACTCCGCCGCCCGGCACGATGCCTTCCTGCGCCGCCGCCCGCGTCGCGTTAACCGAGTCGTCCACGCGCATTTTCTTTTCCTTCATCTCCGTCTCGGTCGCCGCGCCGACGCGGATGACGGCGACGCCCCCCGCCAGCTTCGCCAGACGCTCCTTCAACTTTTCGCGGTCGTAATCCGAAGTGGACTCTTCGACCTGCCGGCGAATCGTCTGGACGCGACTCCGTATCTCCTTCGAGCCGCCCGCGCCCTCGACGAGAGTCGTGCTGTCTTTGTCCACGATCACGCGCTTGGCCGTGCCGAGGTCTTCGGGCGTCACGCTTTCGAGCTTGATGCCGAGTTCTTCCGTGATTAGCCGTCCGCCCGTGAGCGTCGAGATGTCTTCGAGAATGGCCTTGCGCCGGTCGCCGAAGGCAGGGGCTTTGACGGCGCAGACCTTGATCGTCGAGCGCAGGCGATTGACGACGAGCGTGGCGAGCGCGTCGCCCTCAACGTCCTCCGCGATGATGAGGAGCGACCGACCCTGCTGCACCACCTGTTCGAGCAGCGGCAGCAGGTCGCGCATGGCCGCGATCTTCTTTTCGTGAATCAGGATGAGCGGCTCGTCCAGCACGCACTCCATGCGGTCTGGGTTCGTCACGAAGTAGGGCGAGAGGTAGCCACGATCAAATTGCATGCCCTCGACGATGTCGAGTTCGGTTTGCATCGTCTTCGACTCTTCGACGGTGACGACGCCGTCCTTGCCGACGCGCTCCATCGCCTCGGAAATGAGTTCGCCGATCTCCCGGTCGTTGTTCGCGGAGACGGAGGCGACGTTGGCGAGGTCGGTCTTGTCCTTGACCTTCTTCGACATCCGTTCCAGCTCCTCGACCGCCGCCACGACGCCGAGTTGGATGCCGCGCTGCAACTGCATCGGGTTCGCGCCCGCCGACACGTTCTTGACGCCCTCTCGAAAGATGGCCTGCGCCAGCACGGTCGCCGTGGTCGTCCCGTCGCCCGCCGTGTCGTTCGTCTTGGTAGCGACCTCCTTGACCATCTGCGCGCCCATGTTCTCGTACTTGTCTTTAAGCTCGATCTCCTTGGCGACAGTGACGCCGTCCTTCGTAATCACCGGAGACCCGAAACTCCTGCCGATCACGACGTTCCTGCCCTTCGGCCCCAACGTCACGCGCACGGCGTTCGCCAGCGTGTTCACGCCCTTGAGCATCGCCGCCCGCGCTTCCTCTCTGAACTTCACTTCTTTCCCTGCCACTTTAATGTCTCCTCAATCGAAAGTTTTGATTTGCGACTCAAAAACAAAAACGGAAAATCACGCAACCCCTTGCGCCGCGCCGCCCGCGCGCCCGACCTGCACGCGCGCGGGTCGCAAAAGCTGGCCGCCCAGACGATAACCACGGCTGTACTGCGCCGTGACCAGACCGTCGCGCTCCGGTTCGACTTCCGCCACGTCAACCGCCTCGTGCAACTCCGGATCGAAAGGCTGCCCGTCGGCCTCGATCAACTCGACGCCCGCACCCGCGAGCGCGCTCTCAAAACCGCTCACAGTGCCGCGCAGGCCGTCCATCAAAGTTTCCAGCGAGCCGCCCGCCTCAGCCGCGTCCATCGCGCGTTGAAGATTGTCTATCACGGGCAGTAGCGCCGCGACGAACGCCGCCTTCTCCCTCGCCGCGCGCTCGTCCGCCGCGCGGTTAAGACGCTGCCGCGTCTCGTCCGTCTCGCGCCTCAGTTCAGCACGCAACTGCTCGAAGCGCACCTGCACGTCCGCTGCCTTCTGCTCCGCCACGCGCGTCAGCGCCTCAAGCTCTTCGACGCGCGGTGCCTTGAGTCCCTCCGGCTCCGCACCACGGCCCTCCGCGCTCGCCTCACGACTCTCCTCCTGATTGTCGGTATTAAATCGCCTGCGGTCGGTCACGCGAATTCTCCCGGCTGGCGAAGTCTCGGACTCCGCCCCCCCGGCGCGCGACTTCTCAGCCGCCATCCTCTCTTCCATAAGACGCCTTTTTTTCTCTTTGCGAAAAGATACCATATAAAAGCCGTGACGAGAGATGAGTGATAAGTGATAAGAGAAATGACGGCTTTCTTCTTATCACTCATCTCTCGTCACCTGTTACCTGATTTCAATTTTAACGCGCTGCTGTTCCTGCATGCGCTTGGGCAGGTGGAGCCGCAGCACGCCGTCCTGATAATCCGCCGTGATGCCTTGGCGGTCAACCGCGTCGGGCGGGCTGAAGCTCCTGACGAAGCGACCGGACGGGCGCTCGTGGCGTCGGACGTTGACGCCCTCTGCGACGCCTGCGCGCTCGCCGCGAATGATGAGCCTGCCTTCGTCGAGGCTCACGTCCAGCGCCTCGCGACGGATGCCCGGCAGGTCGAGCACGACTGTGTACTCACGCTCGTCCTCGTAAACGTCAGCCGCCGGTATCCAGTCGGCGCGCTCGATCTCGCCCTCCGCCTCTTCGCCGCCTCGCGCACGACGCTGCTCCGCCGTCTCTTCAAACAGGCGGTTCATACGATCCTGCAACGTCACCAAATCCCGCAACGGGTCCCAACCGTGTCTCGCCATCTCCCCTCCTTAAAATGATGAATGCCGCAGTGATGAATGGAAGACGAAAACAGTGCTTCTCATTCATGGCAGCCGCATTCATCATTCAACACTTATTACGCCGTCGCTTCGACTGCGGTCGCTTCGGTCGTGAACTTCATCTCGTCGCCGTCCGCCGAGACGTGTATGCTCTGGCCGGGCGCGATCTCGCCGCGCAGCAACTTCGTCGCGAGCGGGTTCTGAATCAGCGTCTGAATCGCGCGCTTCAAGGGTCGCGCGCCGTACATCGGATCGTAGCCCTCGCGCGCCAGCAGCTTCCTCGCGGAGTCTTCGAGCGTGAGCGTCATGTTGCGCTCCGCGAGCATCGAGCGCAAGCGTTCTAACTGCACCTCTATGATCTCGCCGATCTGCTCGCGCGAGAGCTGGTGGAAAATCACGATGTCGTCAACGCGGTTGAGAAACTCCGGCTTGAAGTGCTCGCGCAGCACTTGCAGCACGCCCTCGCGCATCTGCTTCTCGTCGTCCTGCGTCAACTGTATCTCGCGGCTGCCGAGGTTCGAGGTCATAATCAGGACGGTGTTCTTGAAATCCACGGTGCGTCCCTTCGAGTCGGTCAGCCGCCCGTCGTCGAGGATTTGCAGCAACACGTTGAAAACGTCCGTGTGCGCCTTCTCGATTTCGTCGAAGAGGATGACGCTGTACGGGCGACGGCGCACGGCCTCCGTCAACTGCCCGCCCTCCTCGTAGCCGACGTAGCCCGGCGGCGCGCCGATCATCCGCGCGACGGCGTGCTTCTCCATGTACTCGCTCATGTCGAGACGAATCATCGCGCGCTCGTCGTCGAAGAGAAACTCCGCGAGCGCACGCGCTGTCTCGGTCTTGCCGACGCCCGTCGGGCCGAGGAAGATGAACGAGCCGACGGGACGATTCGGGTCTTGCAATCCGGCACGAGCGCGCCGCACGGCGTTGGCGACTGCGGTTAAAGCCTCGTCCTGTCCGATGACGCGCAGGCTGAGGCGCTCTTCCATCGTGACGAGTTTCTGCATCTCGCCTTCGAGCATCTTCGAGACGGGCACGCCCGTCCACTTCGCGACGACCTGCGCCACGTCTTCTTCGTCAACTTCTTCCTTGAGCATCACGCCGTCGCTCTGAAGCTCCGCCAGTTTCTCGCGCTCCACTGTGAACTGCCGTTCGAGTTCGGGAATCCTGCCGTACTGAAGCTCTGCGGCGCGCGTCAGGTCGCCGGCGTTGCGCGCCTGGTCTAGCTGCAAGCGCAGTTGCTCAAGCTCATTTTTAGCCTGACGCATGCGCTCGATTTCTTCCTTCTCGGATTGCCACTTAGCTTTCATCCCAGAAGATTTTTCTTTGAGGTCGGCGATGCGCTGCTCTATGTCGTGAAGGCGAGCCTTTGAACGCTCGTCCTCCTCGCGTTGCAGAGCCTGTCGCTCGATTTCCAGTTGCAGGATTTCGCGTTCGAGTATGTCAATCTCCTGCGGCAATGAATCTATCTCGATGCGGAGGCGCGAGGCGGCCTCGTCAATCAGGTCAATGGCCTTGTCGGGCAGAAAGCGATCCGTGATGTAACGGTTCGAGAGCGTCGCCGCCGCGACGATGGCCGAATCCTTGATACGCACGCCGTGATGCACTTCGTAGCGCTCCTTCAGGCCGCGCAGAATGGCGATGGTATCCTCGACCGTCGGCTCCCCGACGTAGATTTGCTGGAAGCGACGTTCGAGCGCCGCGTCCTTTTCAATATATTTCTTATACTCGTTCAAGGTGGTCGCGCCGACGCAGCGCAACTCGCCGCGCGCCAGCGCCGGCTTCAACATATTCGACGCGTCTATCGCGCCTTCCGCCGCGCCCGCGCCGACGAGCGTGTGCAGCTCGTCAATGAAAAGCACGATGTGCCCCTGCGCGCCTTCAATCTCTTTCAGGACAGCCTTGAGGCGGTCTTCAAACTCGCCGCGATACTTCGCGCCCGCCAGCATCGAGCCGAGGTCGAGCGACACCAGACGTTTATTACGCAGAGTTTCCGGCACATCGCCGGAGACGATCCGTTGCGCCAGCCCTTCGACAATCGCGGTCTTGCCGACGCCCGGCTCGCCGATCAGCACGGGATTATTTTTCGTGCGGCGCGAGAGCACCTGAATCGTGCGGCGTATCTCGTCGTCGCGCCCGATGACCGGGTCGAGTTTTCCTTGTCGCGCCAACTCCGTCAGGTCTTTCGCATACTTCGACAGCGCCTGGTAGTTCGCCTCCGCGTTCTGGTCTGTGACGCGCGCCCCGCCGCGCATCTGCTCGATGACCTTGAAGAGATCGTCGCGCGTGACGCCGTGCTGGCGCAGGACGCGTCCCGCCGGGCCGTCCTTCTCGTCCGCGATGGCGAGCAGCAGATGCTCGGTCGAGATGTACTCGTCCTGCATCTTCTCCGCTTCTTTCTGCGCGGAGTTGTAGAGTTGATTGAGGCGCGTGCTGATGTACTGCCCGCCGCCCTGTACTTTCGGGAAGCGCCCGGTCGCGGCCTGCACGTCGTTCAGGACAACCTGCACGTTCGCGCCGATCTTGCCGAGAATAGGACGCACGACTCCTTCGGGCTGTTCGAGCAGGGCGAGCAGCACGTGTTCCGGCTCGACCTGCTGATTCTGGCTAATCTCTGCGGCTTCGATGGCCGACTGGATGGCCTCCTGCCCGCGCAATGTGAAACGTTCTAAACGCATGACGTGTCTACCGAATCTACTCTCGAATTCACACGGCTCTCAGAGACGTGAGCCGGCTGCTGACATTTTGAAGCCGGAGCGGCCAGCCTTCGAGCCGTGGCTTCACGCGCTGACGACTGTCCGGCTGGCCGCTAAAAGCTTCAGACTGTTTTAACGGCTTCCCGCCGCCTTCGACTCTCTCTTCTCGCCCGATGACTCGGCCTGTGCCTCGATGGTGCGCGGAGCGGTCTTGCCGTCGGCGCTCTCGCCACCGATCTCGATGCGACGCGCCTTCACCTCCTCGCGCTTGTGAAGCGCGACTCTCAGCACGCCGTTCTTGTACTCGGCGGTTACGCCTTCGGACGACACCGTCTGCGGCAGCGTGAAGGAGCGCGTGAAAGTGCCGTAGGAACGCTCGACGCGGTGGTAGTTGTCCGAATCGTCCCGCTTCTCGAAGCGGCGCTCGCCACGCAGCGTGAGCACGTTGTTCTCGATGGTCAAGTCAAAGTCCTCACGATTCATGCCGGGCAGTTCGGCCTCCAAGACGATCTGATCCTTGTTCTCGTAAATGTCCACGCTCGGTGCCCAGGCCCCGCGCGCGATGCCTTCGTCGCCGAAAGAGCGCGAAAAGCTGGTCGAGAACAGGCGGTTCACCTCATCCTGAAGACTACGCAGGTCGCGAAATGGGTCGTAACGAGTGATACTCATAATTCAGCCTCCTGAATCTTCAAAATCATGGCGCTTTGCTCGGCGTGGGGAACGGCATGGTGGTCGTGGCGGAGCAGTGGATATCGAGCGGGATGGCGGCGTTGCTGGTCGCGACTTCGCCGTTCTGGGTGGCCGGGCTGGAGAGGATGCAGAAGGGCGGCGAGCGCGTGGGTTTGAGGGGCTTGACGGGCATGCTGATCGGCTTCGGCGGGCTGGCGCTGCTGGTCGCGCCGCAGCTTTTCGGCTCATCCGTGAGCGGTTATTTCTTTCTGGGTGTGATCGGGCTTCAGGTCGGGTGTTTCGCTTGGTCTGCCGGTTCCGTGTACTCGAAGCGTCGTCCGGTGGGGGTCGCGCCGCTGATGGCCGCAGCGGTGCAGATGCTGTACGCGGGCACTGTGTTGACGCTGATAGGGACGCTGGGAGGCGAGTGGGGCGCGATGCGTTTCAGCGCGCGGAGTCTGGGAGCGCTGGCGTATCTTGTCGTCTTCGGCTCGATTGTGGCCTACGGCTCGTACACATACGCGATGCAGAAATTGCCGCTCTCGCTCGTGACGACTTACTCGTACATCAACCCTGTGATTGCCGTGCTGCTTGGCTGGCTGGTGCTCGGCGAGCCGCTCGGCTGGCGCGTGCCCGTGGCGGCTGCGATTATCCTTCTGGGCGTGGCGCTGGTGAAGACCTCGCCGAAAGGTTTGCTTGAAGGCGCGGCTCGTTCGAGGCAGGCGAGACAGGAGCGCAAGCGCGTGCGGTCGGCAGGCCCGGAGTCATGCGAGGGTCGCTAGTCGAGACGGAAGAAGCGACGGATTTTGTTGAGGATGCCTGCGGGCGTGTCCTCTTCGCTCATCGGCGTGGCCGATTGGGCGGCGAGGCCCGCGCGACGTTCGTTGATGGTGTGGCTGAGAGATTCGACAAGGTCTGGGTTGGTCTCGAAGAGATTTTTCATCGCCGCGTGTCCGATTTCGAGCACTTCGGTCTCTTCGGCGGCAATCACGCTGGCGGTGCGCGGCTCGCCTGTGAAGAGCGCCATCTCGCCGAAGAAATCTCCCTCGCGCAGCGTGTTGAGGGTGCGCGAGTGGCCGTTTGTTTCGACGCGCACGTCAACACTGCCGCGATGTATGACGAACATGGATGCGCCGTGGTCGCCGGCGCGGATGATAATCTCGCCGGGCGCGAAGATGTGGCCGGCGGAACTTTCGGCCAACGCTTGCCGCTCGTCCGCAGTGAGCGGCGAGAAGATGTCCACGGCGGAGAGGCGCGTGGCGAGGCTGGCTGTGTCCTTGCCGTCGCCGTCCTGCGCCGCCGTTTGCTGAACGTGGACGGTGCGCGTCGGGAAGGGGAACGTGAACCGTGCGCGCTGGAAGGCGTACCAGATGCGCTGGCGGACGAGCGCGTCCGTGTCGTTGTGGCGCGTGTAGTCCTTGAGCCAGTACTTGACTTCGTAGTCCACGCCGTCCTGTCCCAAATCTCGGATACGCACGACGGGCGTCATGTAGCGCAGGACGTTGTCGCAGTCGCGCAGGGCTTCGCGCACGACCTGTATGACCCTGATGGGCGAGTCCGTGTAGAGCGCGCTGAAGAAGACGATGCGCGCGTTGGGGTTCTCGCGCGGGCAGACCTCGATGCTCTCCTTGGCGATCTGGGTGTTGCTGATGAGGACGAAGTGGTTTGAGAAAGTTTTAATTTTAACGGCGCGCCACGTGATGCTCTCGACGACGCCGATGAACTTGCCGACGGTAATCACATCGCCCACCTGAAAGGGTTTGTCGGCGTGGAGCGAGATGCCAGCGAACATATTGCCGAGCGTGTCCTGCAAGGCGAGACCGAGGATGACGCCGAGCAGGGCTGAGGTCGGCAGCAGCGCACTCAACGAAAGGCTGAAGACGCTGTTGAGGATGAAAGCGATGAGAATGATGTAGGCGACGAGCGAGAACAGGTCGCGCATCAGCCGTGGCGCTTCGTAGCCTTTGCGCTTGTGAAAGACGAAGAAGGTGAACTCGCCCAGAGCGCGCACGAGGACGAGAGCGAGGCTCAGAAACATTCCGCCCCAAAGCAAGAGCCGCCATGTCTCAATCTGGCCGAGCCGTCGCCGCAACTCGAACAATGCCGATCCCCCGCCTTCGTTCGCGCTCTGCGCGGGCGCGACGGCGTAGAGGATGTAGAGCGCCAGCGCGAACAGTGCGGCGGCGATGAGCGGAAGGGCGACACGCTTTTTGAGTTGGAGACGCTTCACAGTGGTTTAGTAAAAACTCGGAGCGGACTGTTATCAAGTGTGACCGGGAGTTGGTCAGTACCGCCTGCGGCACTGACAAGATGTCGCTTTATAACTTGACGAGACCGGGAAACAGCTTCGTCGCGATGAACAAAAGCGACAGTGCCGAGACGACGACGACCGTCAGCCACGAAGCGACATTATAGACTTGTCCGTTCCTGTGGTCACCCATCAAGTCTCTGTTGTTGACGAGGCGCAGGATGGTGACGAGCAGCACCGGGAGCAGCAGCCCGTTGATGACCTGCGTGACGAGCAGCACGTCGAACAGTGGCAGCCCCGGCGTGATGGCGACGAGTCCGCCGACGGCGATGAGGAAAGTGAAAATGCCGAGGAAAATTGGCGCTTCGCGGAAACTGCGCGAGACGCCCTTCTCGAAGCCGAGCGCCTCGCTGATGGAATAAGCCGTCGCGAGCGGGAGCACGCCCGCCGCGAGCATCGAAGCGCCGAAAAGTCCGACGCCGAACAGAAGTTTCGCGTACTGCCCCGCGAGCGGTTCGAGAGCGCGCGCCGCGTCCTCCGCCGACTCGATGCGGATGCCCACACGATGGAGCGTCGCGGCGGTGGCGACGGTGATGAAGAAGGCGATGGCGACGGCGAAGAGCGTGCCGATCCACACGTCTGCGCGCGTCAGGTGATAGTCCTCCTCCGTCACGCCCTTCTCGACGACGGACGATTGCACGAAAACCTGCATGTAAGGCGAGATGGTCGTGCCGATGAGCGCGACGATGGTGAAAAGATAGCCGCCGCTCAGTCTCGCTTCGGGGCGGATGATCGCGCGCCCGACCTCATGCCACACAGGCCGAGCGAGGAACGCAGAGACGATGTAGCCGAGGAAGACGAGCGACATCACGAGGAAGACGCGCTCGACCCGCTTGTAAGAACCCTTCACGACGAGCCACCAGACGGCGAGCGCGGCGAGCGGCACGGAGGCATAGCGCGGCACACCGAACAATTCCGTCGCCGCCGCGATGCCGACGAACTCCGAGACGGTCACGCCTCCGTTGGCGATCAGCAGCGCCAGCATCACGAGCGCCATCCAGCGCACGCCGAATTGCTCGCGGATTAACTCCGAGAGTCCCTTGCCTGTGATCGCGCCCATCCGCGCGCAGGTCTCCTGCACGATGCCGAGCGCGATGATGAGAGGAATGAACGTCCAGAGGAGTTGATAGCCGTAGTCGGCTCCGGCAGAGGCGTAGGTAGCGATGCCGCCCGCGTCATTGCCCGCGTTGGCGGCGACCATGCCGGGGCCGATGATGGCTAGATACGCGAGCACGCCCCGCCGCCTCGACGCCGCATTCCGCACACGCCGCGCGCCACGTCGCCACATGCGACGCCCCGCATCTCTCACTGCTTCGGCGCGCGTCTCGACCACTTGGAGGTTCTCCGTCGTTCATTTCATTTTTAGATTAGACAGCGGTCGCGCTAGTCTTGAACCGTAAAGACGACTTCATTGCTGACCGCAGTAGCTTCAGTGCTGTGCTGAACACGCCACATTTCCAGAGGATTATCGCGCCCGGAAAATATCCCTCCCTTAAACCAACTCATTGATGGGCGATTCGCGTAAAGAACGACAACCCGGTAAACGCCCGGTTCTAAAAAAGGGGGACGCCAAGTCTCGGCAGATAGTTCTCTCGTATCGCCAGGCGCAAGTCTGAACACTTCGCCCCACTTCAGAGCGTTGACGTTTCCGCAGTCCCGAACCTTCAACTCTGTCGAAGGCTCGGTCGGGTGCTGTGCTGCGTTGTCATCTTTAATAATAGATAATGCGACAACTGGCGTCCGCCATCCACTTTCACTTCCATCGCCAATCTCTACCAGCCTGACAGCGCGGTCGCCTTGATTCTTGATGACGAGGCGTATCTGAGTCTCTTCGCCCACGTGCAAAGAGGTGTTTTGCGCGGAGAACTGTAGTGCGACGTTAGTTGAACGCGAGGCGTGCCCTAACGTCTCGTAGGCAAGCACACCAACCATGGCAGTGAAGAGTAAGATAGCTACTCCAAGTAAGAACTTCCTCATAATTCGCCTCCGACGTTTTGCCACACAACCACGTAAAGCCGTCACCTCATAGAAAACTGCGCCAGCAGTCTAACCGAAAACTCTCGGCAGACGCTGCCGCCAGCCCTTCGGCAACAATAATTCCATCGCGTCGTCAACGGTGACGATGCCGGCGATGTCGCCCACGTCGTCCACGACGGGGAGGGCGAGCAGGTTGTATTCGGCGATGCGCTCGGACACTTCGCGCGCCGAATCTTTCGGATGCGCGAACTGGAATTCGTGGCGCATCACGTCCGAGAGCGGCGCGTCGGGGTCGGCGAGAATCAGGCTGCGGAGCGCGATGACGCCGGAGAGCTTCCACGAGTTTTCTTCCTCGACGACGTAGAGGTAGTAAATCATGTTTGGCGTCTCGGCCATCTCGCGCAGGCGCGCGAGGCTTGCGCCGACGGTCAAATCTTTCGGGAGCGTGACGAACTCGGTGGTCATCAAGCCGCCCGCCTCGTCGTCGGCGTAGGGGAGCAGTTCCGCAACGTCTCGCTTCTCTTCGCCCTCCATGCGTCCGAAGAGGTCTTCGGCCTTCGCTTCGGGCAAATCGCCGAGCAGGTCTGCGGCCGAGCGCGAAGATTTGAGGTGGACGCCCGCAGCGTCGGTCGCGAGATAGCCCACGTCGGCCCAGTCAATCACCTCGACGGGGCGCTGCATCTTCGCCAGCCCGACGGGGGCGAGCCGACGCCACAACCCTTGCAGGCTCACGTCCGCGCCCGTCACTCTCCACTCGCCGCCGGCCACGATAAGCTGCACGTCGTTGACGCGCACGACGCGCTTGCCGTCCACGTCTATCAACTGCTTGTCGAGCACGTCGCGCGCGAGAAGCACCTCGCCTTCGCGCCTCGTGAACTCCGTGCGTGCGGGCGCGCCGGAGTTGAGGTGCGCGCCTGTATGGTTGAGCGCCGCGATGTGTGCGCGCGGCAGAAAGAAGTTCTGGCGACCGGAGCGCACGACCAGCCCCGTCACCGGCGGGTGGTCTTTGCCGAGCCGCACGATCACGTCCTTCACCACGCCGACGCGCCCGCCTTCGATGTCGCGCACGGGGCGACCGAGAACCTGAGATAGATACAGCATGCGAGATTAATGCTCCGCTCGTTTGGAAAGGTGGATGATAGCACGAGGTGAAGCCGGAGTGCGGACGCGCCGGAAGAAAGGCGTTGCAAAGACCGACTCGTTGTCCTATGCTCCGGCAGCAAGCTTGAAGAAACGCTGCCGAAAGTCACACGAAGATACAAGCCGTCTTATGTCATTCGTCGGGACAGAATGGATAGTTGACGCCGTGGGCTGCCGGGCCGAAGCGCTGGCCGACGCAGGAATCCTCGACGCCGTATTTCGTCGCGTCGTCGCGGAGTTGAACTTGAAGGCGGTCGGCGAGGCGCAGTGGCATAAGTTCCCGGAGCCGGGCGGCGTGACCGGGCTGTTGATGCTGACGGAATCTCACCTCGCCTGCCACACCTATCCGGAACACGGCGTTGCGACTTTCAATCTCTACTGCTGCCGCGCGCGTCCCGAATGGCCCTGGGTCGAGCGTCTGACGGAGATGCTCGGCGCAAGCAAAGTGACGGTGCGCGTCTGCGAGCGACCCGCGACGGCGGCGCAAGAGTCGTTCGATGAAAGCGAGGCTCACATCATCGCCGGAAAAGTCGCCGGAGACATCAACGAGCAGAGCGGCGGAGGCGCGAGGCGATGACGGCGTTGCAGGCCAACTGTCCGGCGTGCGGCGCGCCTGTGACGTTCAAGACCGGCTCGTCTGTCGTGGTCGTGTGCGACTACTGCAACTCGGTCGTGGCGCGCACCGACCGCGCTCTCGAAGATTTGGGAAAAGTGGCGGACGTGGTCGAGTCCGGCTCGCCGCTCGCGGTCGGCTTGAAGGGCGTATGTCGCGGCGTCGCGTTCGAGTTGACGGGCCGCGCGCAGCTCGGCCACGCGGCGGGCGGGATGTGGGACGAATGGTACGCGGCCTTCGCAGACGGGCGCTGGGGGTGGCTGGCGGAAGCGCATCAACGCCAGCGCGACGAAGCGCGAGCGCGAACCGCGTCGTGTCGCGGCGGCGCATCTCAACTGCCCGAAGTGCGGCGGGCCTCTGGAACTTCGCGCGCCCGATCATGCGGAGCGCGTGACGTGCCCGAACTGCGCCTCGCTTCTCGACATCAATCAGGGGCAGTTGCGATACCTGAAGACGCTTGAGACGAAAGGCGCTGCCCCCTCGATCCCGCTCGGCGGCGTCGCGGAATTCGACGGGCAGGAGTTCACCATCATCGGCTTCATGGTGCGCAGCGTAGAGTTCGACGGCGTGCGCTACTTCTGGCAGGAGTATCTGCTCTACAACCCGCGCGCAGGTTTTCGCTGGCTCGTCGAATCGGACGGCCACTGGAGCTACGTCCAGACAGTCCCACCCGGCGAGGTGACTGGCGACGACAAGAAGGCACAGTTTCGCGGCAAGAGTTTCAAAGTCTTTCAGGACGCCGTCGCCCGCGCAGAGTACGTGCAGGGCGAGTTTTACTGGAAGGTTTCGGTCGGCGAACTCGTGCGCGCCGTTGACTACGTGCACGCGCCGGAGATGCTCTCGAAAGAAATTTCGGACAACCTCGTCGCGGGCGGCAGGAAAAGCGCGAGCAAGTTCGACGGCGGGGAGATTAACTGGTCGCACGGCGTCTACGTCCCCGTCAAAGAGATCGAGCGCAAATTCAAAGTTGAACTGCCGTCGCCGAAAGGGGTCGCGCCCAACCAGCCGTTCCCGCACAAGGGCGTTTACAAATACTGGCTGATGCTCTTGCTCGCCGCGCTCGTCGTCGGCGCGGGCGTGCTCTTGACGGGCGCACGCGCGAAAGTCTTCGAGCAGTCTTATACTTTGCAGCCGCAGGCCGTCCCGTCCCAGACGCCGATAGTCGCGGAAGGCGCTAACGGCGTCGTGGCGACTTTCACGCCCTTGCCGCAAACGAGCGGCGGTGAAAACACGCAGGTCATCTTCAGCCAGGCTTTCCAACTGAAGGGGCGCGAGAACGTCAGGATTAACGCGCGCGGGAACGTGAATAATAGCTGGCTCTACGTCGAGGGCGACTTGATTAACGAAGAGACGGGACTCGTGCAGTCGTTCGAGTTGCCGATTGAGTACTACTATGGCGTGGACGACGGCGAATCGTGGAGCGAAGGCGGGAGCGAACAGACCGTCTACCTCTCCGCACTGCCTGCCGGAACTTACACCCTTCGGCTCGAAGCCCAGTGGGAGAAGTGGAATCAGGCCGCTCCGCCGCAACTCTCCGTGCGGGTCGAACAGGGCATCCCGCGCCTGTTGAATCTGCTGCTGACGCTCATCGCCCTGTCCGTCATCCCCGTGCTCATCGCCATCCGTCAATTTAACTTTGAGCGGCGGCGCTGGGCCGACAGCGCCTTTAACCCTTACGAGTCGAGTGGAGACGGCGGTAGTGATGAGTGATGAATGATAAGGCAAAGCGGCCTTTCCTTATCTCATCACTCATCACTCATCAAGGAAGAAAAACATGTTCAGTAAATTCTATCTTTTACTAGGAATCGGCATCCTCGCGCTCTACGTCACGGCGGCGTGGAGCGGCTGGGAACTCGGCAACGCGCACAGGGAATTCCTGCCGGCGGACGTGCGTAACTCGCCCGGCGGTTATCGCTCGTTCCACTTCTGGCATTCCGGTTATCACGGAGGAAAATGATGCTCAACGAAACATTCGCCACGGGCGCGGCGGCGTCCGCCCACCTTTTCGCCGGGTTGGTCGTGCACCTCGACGAACTCATCAGCGTGCTCGCGACGACGGCCATCTTCACCGTCTTCGGCCTGCTCGTCTTCGGGCTGGCCTACGCGATCATCGTCAAGGTGACGCCCTTCTCCATCCGCAAGGAGATCGAGGATGACCAGAACACCGCGCTCGCCATCGTCATCGGCGCGGTCATCATCGGCATCTCGCTCATCATCGCCGCCGCGATTCATGGATGATAAAGAGAATGCGGAATGATGAATGACGAGTGGTGAATGAAAAGCAACTCGCGACTTTCTCATTCGTCATCCCGCATTTATTGTTCATCATTTCGTTATGAATCGCACGCCCATCCTTTTTCTCAACGTCCTCGTCATCGCCACCTGCGGCCTCGTCTACGAGTTGCTCGCGGGCACGCTCGCCTCCTACGTGCTCGGCGATTCGGTTACGCAGTTCTCGCTCGTCATAGGCATCTACCTCTCCGCGCTCGGTGTCGGGGCCTGGGCTTCGCGCTACGTCGAGAATGATCTGGCGCGGCGCTTCGTTGACGTGGAACTCGGCGTCGCCGTCGTCGGCGGTGCGAGCGCGCCGCTTTTGTTTCTGAGCTTCGCGCACCTCAGCTACTTTCACGTCGTGCTCTACGGCGTTGTCTTCCTCATCGGCGCGCTCGTCGGCCTTGAGATTCCGCTCCTGATGCGGATACTGAAAGACCATCTCGACTTCAAGGAACTCGTGGCGCGCGTGCTGGCGTTCGACTATCTGGGCGCGCTCGTGGCGTCGCTTTTGTTTCCCATCTTCCTCGTGCCGAAGCTAGGGCTGGTCAGAACGTCGCTCATCTTCGGCGTCCTGAACGCGGGCGTCGGGCTGTGGGGCACTTGGCTGATGCGCCCCATCATCAAGGGCGACGTGACGGGCCTGCGCGTGCGTGCCGTCATCGTGATGGCTCTGCTCGTCGCCGGCATTATCAAGGCCGACGCGCTCACGTCGCTTGCCGAGGACGCGATGTTCGCAGACGACATCGTCTACTCGAAGACGACCACCTACCAGCGCATCGTCGTCACGCGCAACAGGGCGGGCTTTCAACTCTTCCTCAACGGCAATCTACAGTTCAGCTCGGCGGACGAGTACCGCTATCACGAGGCGCTCGTGCATCCGGCGATGATGCTGGCGAGCGACAAAGGGACAGCGCCGCGCCGCGTGCTCGTCTTAGGCGGCGGCGACGGACTCGCACTGCGCGAGATTCTCAAATACCCGTCCGTCGAATCGGTCACGCTCGTTGACCTCGACCCGGACATGACGCGACTCTCGCGCCGCTTCATCCCGCTCGCGGAACTCAACCGGCGCTCCTTCGACGACCCGCGCGTCCACGTCGTCAACATGGACGCGATGATCTGGCTCGAAGAAGAAGCGCCGCCCTTCGACGCCGCCATCGTTGACTTCCCGGACCCCAACACTTTCGCGCTCGGCAAACTCTACACGACGCGCTTCTACCGCCTGCTCAAACAGCGGCTCGCGCCAGACGCCGCCGTCAGCGTCCAGTGCACCTCCCCCCTCTTCGCGCGCAACTCCTACTGGTGCATCGTCCGCACGATGGAAGCCGCGGGCTTCTCCGTCCGTCCTTACTACACTGCCGTCCCTTCCTTCGGCGTCTGGGGCTACGCGCTCGCGCGCCGCGAGCCGTTCGCAGTCCCGCAGCACGTCACGGGCGCGCTCGGCCTCGAACTCAAATTCCTCGACGACTCCGCGCTCGCCGCGATGTTCATGCTCTCGGCAGACCTCGGCCCCGTGCCTGTTGAAATCAACCGCCTCGACAATCAATCGCTCGTTCGCTACTACGAGTCGGAGTGGAAGCGTTACGAATAATTTACACGGATGGACAGGATGAACAGGATTAAAACAGAAAGAGGAGGAAAGAGATGTTATACGAAGACCTCACCGGGAAAGCATTGGAAGCTTGTTTTGAAGTGGCGAAGGAGTTGGGCGCTGGATTTCTGGAATCCGTCTATGAGAAGGCTTTGCTGATTGCGTTTCAACAGAAAGGGCTTGAGGTAAAAGCACAGATTCCTTTGTCCGTCAGATTTAGGGGACACGTCGTCGGTGAATTTTACGCCGACCTTCTCTTGGAAAATAAAGTAATCCTTGAGTTGAAAGCTGTGCGCACCTTAACGCCGGAACATCAGGCGCAACTCATAAATTATCTTAATGCGACAGACATTGAAGTAGGTTTGCTGATTAATTTCGGTAATCCAAGACTCGAATATAAAAGATTGTATCGCCAGCAGGATTCGTCAAAATCCCTCAAAGGCGTGCTCTAAATTTTCTTCTATTTAATCCTGTCTATCCTGCCCATCCGTGTAAATGTTTCTTATGGCTTTGTCTAACTTCACCAGAAGAGAAGTGCTCGCGGCGTTTCTCGGCGTTCCCTTCGCGCTCTCGGCCTGCCGCACGAAGACGGAGCCGCCGTTTCCCGAAGGCGAAATCGTCGGCGCGTCGGACGTGATCGGCCATCGTTTGCGCGACGGCTTGCGTGCCGAGCCTGCGCCCGACGCGTGGGAGCGCGCGGGTGTGGTGATTGTCGGCGGAGGCGTGGCGGGGCTGGCGTCGGCGTGGAGACTTTTGCAGGCGGGCTTCGAGGATTTCATCTTGCTCGAACTCGAACGCGCGCCCGGCGGGACGGCGCGCAGCGGCGAGGCGCACGGCGTTGTGCCGTACCCCTGGGGCGCGCATTACATTCCCGCGCCGACGAAAGAGAATCGCGCGCTCGTCGCGTTGCTCGGCGAGATGAATGTTCTCGAAGGCACGGACGAGCGGGGCGAGCCGGTCGTAGGTGAGCAGTTCCTGTGTCGCGACCCGGAGGAGCGTGTCTTTTATCGAGGGCGCTGGTACGAGGGTCTCTATCTACAGGCGGGCGCGGGCACGGAAGACGCGGCGCAGCTTCGCGCCTTCAACGCGGAGGTTGACCGTTGGACAGGCTGGCGCGATGCGCGCGGGCGGCGAGCGTTTGCGATTCCGGTTTCGACCGTCTCGGACGACGCGGAGGTGACGGCGCTCGACCGCGTCACGATGTCTGAGTGGATGGACGCGCGGGGCTTAACTTCGGCGCGCCTGCGCTGGCTTGTGGACTACGCGTGCCGCGACGACTACGGCCTGACGCTCGAACAGACGAGCGCGTGGGCCGCGCTCTTCTATTTCGCCTCGCGCACGCCGCAGCCGGGCGCGGACTCTCAGCCGCTCATCACTTGGCCGGAGGGCAACGGGCGACTCGTCGCGCATCTCTACGGCAGAGCGCGCGAGAAAGTACGGCTTGGCCTCGC
>JAIVJG010000092.1 GCA_020200155.1 Acidobacteriota bacterium
TTCGGGACGGCGCACTTCGCGCGTCGGGCTGATGTTGGAGATGAGGTCGGGGATGAAGGTCGCGATGTCGAAGCCGGACTGCTCGATGCCGCGCAGTTGTTCGGCGAAGTAGAAAGAGAGCACCGCGCCGCGCTCGTAAGCCTCCGCGAGTTGCGCGGTGGTCGCGTCTTCGATGGCGCTCTGCGATTCCTTCGACGCTCTGACGGCGGCACTGCGAGCCGCTTCGTCGCGCGCCGCCTTGAGGCGTTCGCTCGTCCTGATTTGCAACTCGCGCAGGCGCGCAGATTCGTCCATCCGCGCGTCTGCGGCGGCGACGAGCGAGCGAGCGACGGTCAGGAAAATGTCCGGCGTGATGTCGCGCCCGCCGCGCGTGCGTTCGGCGTCGAGGAGTTGCTTGATCTCCGCGCGCTTCGCGGAGATGTCTCTGCCGTAGCGGATGACGAGCGGGTCAATCAGGTACTGGATGTATGCGCGGCGCAACTCGGACGAGCGCGGGTTCGTGTTGGCGGGCACAATCGCGTAGTAGTCGTCGCGGATGACGCGGAAGTTAATCGCGCCGGGCGCGGCCAGAAGCGCGGGCACAATGTGGAAGCGGCGCTCCTTGTCGCGCAAGACCGTGGCCCTTCTCGGCGTGTCACCCTTTTTCTTCTTGTCCGTTGACGACGCGGCGGCAGCGCCCGTCTCCACGCGCTCGGTGATGGTCGTGACGGGTCGCGTGTTGAGATAAGCGAGCACGGCGTAGCCCATCTCGATGGCCGGGCGGCGCAGCGAGTCGCCTTCGGCGCGGTGCATCTGGACGTAGGCCGGGAGGCGTTCGTCCATCAACGCCGCACGGTAAAACTCGCGCACGAGCGGGGCGAAGTCGAGCAGTTCGAGCACGCCCGCCGGAAGCTCGTCCGAGCGCGCGGGCGCTTCAAGGTTGGGCGCAGGCCCCAGCGTGTAGGCGAGCGAGACGTAGCGCGCGGCCTGATCGGCGGGCGTGGCGGTCTTGTCGGCGAGCTTGTGCCGCATGTAGAACTCCTGCATGCGTGCGCGCAGCGCGGGGTCGAGGCTGCCCAGGTCTTTACGGATCATCTTGCGAAAGATGGAAGGCTCCTGCCCTCCGGTCGTCGCCTCCCAGCCGGCGGCTTCGAGCGCGGCCAGCATCACAATCAGGCGCGGCTCCGGCTCAATCTGGATGCCGAGATCAGACAGGTTAAGCCCCGTCACACGCGGCGACGGCGATTGCTGCTGCTGCGCTGGCGTCGCCTGTTGCGGCCTGTTCGACGCGGGGGTCGTGGACGGAGTCGGGCGCGGCGTCGCGGGAGACTGAGCGGCGGAAGTCTGTCGTGCAAGCGCGACCGACTGGCCGCACAAAACGGCGGTGATGGAGATTGCCAGATACTGCTTCTTCATAAATTTCTGATTTAAGTGCCGGATTGTTCGGCAACGAGCGCGCAGCCGTATCGTCATGCTTTAGTTCATGCCGGACGCTTACAGGGATGCTTCCCGCTGCGCGCCGGATGTCCGTAAGCAAACAGCAAGGACGAAGGCAGCAGGAATGGAAGCGTGGCTGTTAAGAACATAGCTTCCGCTTCATCCTTCCGCTTTCCTACTCGCCTTCGCGCGCAAGAGGCGTAGGGTAACAGGGTAGGCCGCCAGCGAACAAACGACGGAGAGCAGCAGTCCGCCGATGGAGAATGGCAGCAGCACCTCCCAACCGTGCGCGAGGAGCGTCCGCCAGTATGCGCCCGTCAGGAGGTGCGGCTCGCGCAGCAGTTCCATTTGCGCGTCGGGCAGGCGTAAGGGGCGACCCAGCAGGAGCGCGCCGACGGCGTAGGAGGCGACGATGATCGGCACGAGCGTCAGGAAAGGATTGTTGACGAACGTGCCTGTGTAGATCGCCAGCTTGTTGAAGCGGAAGAGGAAGGCGAGCAGCGTCGCCAGAATCGTGTGCAGTCCGAGGAACGGCGAGAAGGCGATGAAGACGCCGACGGAAAAAGCAAGCGCCGTCCGCTCCGGTGGATCATCAATCGCGAGCAGACGGCGGACGGTTGTGCGAAACATGGAAAGCGAGGGAGCCGGGCTTCAGGGGCCGGGTGTCGGGAAGAAGCTGTACCGAAAACCCCGGCTCCCGATCCCTGTCCACTATTTGAAGCTGTTGAGAGCGGCGGCTTCGTCGTCGTATGTGTCGAAGACGGTGAGCAGCTTGGTGATCGCCAGCAGGTCTTGAATCTTCTGCGTCAGATTAAGAAGCTTCAACTGGCCCTTCTCGCGGTTGATCGTCGTGTAGCTGGAGACGAGTTCGCCGATGCCGCTCGAATCAACGTAGCCGACGCTCGACAGGTTCAACAAAATCTTTTTCTTGCCTTCTTCAACGAGGCGTCGAATGGCGCTTCGGAGGGCGACGCTGCCCTCGCCGATGGTGATCTTGCCGTCCATGTCGAGGACGGTCACATCTCCGGCCTGACGCTCTCTGATATTAAGTTCTGCCATTGCGGGAATCTCCTTATCAGTTTTCAGTTTTCAGTTTTCAGCGAATGATTCAGCGCGATGCACACCGCCGATTCTTCTGAAAACTGCTTATCTCTTCTTTGTCATGCGAACCACCGTGCCGCCTTCGGGGTGTCGCGTCCACTGCACGTCGTCCATGAAAGTACGCATGAAGAGGATACCACGTCCCGACGCTTTCAAGAGGTTCTGCTCGGCAGTCGGGTCGGCGACTTGCGCGGGATCGAAGCCCTCGCCGCAATCGCGCACGGAGATGACCAACCCCGCGCCCGAACTGTTGAAACTCACCTCGACCGTCTTGCTTTCGTCCTGCCGGTTTCCGTGCAGGACGGCGTTGGTCACGGCCTCGCGCACGGCCATGTCAATCCCGAAGAGCGCGTCTTCGGAGAAGCCTCTGCGCCGTGCAAATTCGGCGACGGCGGCCACCGCCCGTTCAATCGAGTCAACGCGGCTCGGTAGTTTTAGCTCGGTCTTCTCTTCCGTGACGATTCTCAAAACAGATGCATCTCCGACGTGGTCGAGAGTCCGGCCACTGGAACATTGCCGCGTCCGACACTGGAAAGCGAAAGCCTGCACGGTGTAACACGCGCGCCGTTCAACTGTCAAGAAAAGCAAAAAGAGGGTAGTGGGTCATTTACAATGTTTAGCTGCTGGTAATTTGGCCGGTGGCTCTTTTGTTTTCCGCACGCGCTTTTTTTCTTCTTCGGCGAGCCGCTCTTCCCGTCCGCGCCGCGCGCCCTCACCAATTTATGTCCAGAGGCGAGCCGATGATGACTCGGTAGGCGACGGGCGCGATGGCGAGCGTCATGCTGATCCACGTCGCGCGGTATTTATAATCTTCGACGAGGAAGAGAAGGCGCGGCGGGAGGTAGAACAGTAAAATCATGGGACTGATGATGATGAAGCCGAGGGCGCGCGAGAACACATCGCCTACACCCGTCGCGCGCACGTTTGACCCTGCGGTCAGAGTGTTCCAGATGGCAAGGTTCACGAGCATATATGCGAAGAGGCAGAGATCTGCAACGATCTCTGCGCCGTGCGAGTTGCGCCAGTCAGTCTTGGGCGGCTTCTTGTACGGCGTGATCGCGCGCGCGACGAGCACTGTCGGGATAATGCTGAGGAAGAAAACGAGCACATAAATGCCGCCCGACGGCTGGGTCGGCAGTAACGCGATGATCCCTGCGGCGGTAACGAGTGTCAGGCAAAAGTGAAGAATCAAGACACAGCCGAAACCGAAATCATCGCCGCTGGTGCCCTCGTGTCGTGCGAGCAGACGCGCCTGAAGCGGCCTGCGTTTGAGGCACGCGCCGACGAGTTGCGCGACGAAGACCGCCGAGATGATATAGAGAAGCGTGCGACTTGCCTGCGGGTCGTCGCTGAGGAAAGTCATAGACAGCAGGCGACCGACGTGGCGCGTCAGCAACCGCACGAGGAAGACATTGAACGCGAAGACCGCCACGTCAAACAGCAGCCCGCGATAGTTGGGCGGCAGGAACGGGCGTCGCTCTTTCCGTGTGCTTCGGCCTGGCAAGTGAATCTCCGAGACGGTCTTCGCTTCGCGCCGCCTTTGAAGGCGCATGATGTATCAAACAGGCGGACTGCTTGTATGACAAATTGCGTGCGCGAGTCAATAACGAAGATGATCCGCTGCCCTCCTCTTGCGTCGTACCTTCAGCGTCTCAGATTATTGGGAGAATTTTGTCGTATAGAGAATGCCGTAGAGCGCATCTTCATGGCGTGCGAAATCTTTTCCGCGCGCGGCGAGCATGACGTTGATTAGTTGCGTCTGGCCTTTGTAGTTGCGATAGGCCATCCATTGCAGACGCTGCGGATTATCGCCGGACTCTGGCGTGGACTCGCGAAACTCGACGCCGTTCACGCCGCCGAGTTTGAGCCAGCGCACTTCTTCCACTTCGCCGTTCTGCTTGCGCGTCTGCGCGCCATCGTAGAAGGCCTTCAGGCTCATCTCTGCGGGGAAGTCTGCGCTCATCGGGGAGATACTGACAATCAGCGACGCGGCATCGAACGAGCCGGGCGAACGCCAGAGAAACGACCTGCTGTCAGCCGTCTGTTTGCTCCACTTCTGGGGCACCGTCCAGGAAATCTCCTGTTGTTCCCAAGTGGCGGACTGCCCGCCCGCGATGGCGGCTGTCTGTGCCGACGTGGGCGAAGGACTCTGCGCGCCGTCGCCGGTTGATGATGAAGTGGCCGTCGTCCCGCTCCCACGATTCGTCATCGTCCCGGCTTGTCGCTTGAAAAAGTAAATGCCGCCGGCCAAAGCAAAGATAAGGAGGATGGCACCGATACCGAGAACCACTGCGGCGATGATGCCGATAAGACAACCCTTCGAGAGTCCGGGCTTCTTGGCGGGTGGCGGGTTGCCGTATCCAACGCTGGGAGGAGGTGGTGGTGTCTGCGGGTCGGGAATGTTTTGCATAAAATCGTGCTCTCCTTCATTGAAGTGCGGACGAATCGAATGAATTTCTTAAAGCACGAGGATAGATCGGACGAATTGCGACAGCGAACCATATCATAGCTTGAACAATTTTCGAGTTCTATTCCTTGAAGAATCTCCTCTGGAAATTGGGAGGTTCTTATCTATCGGCTGGTCATCAGGTCGGAGTGCACTTCACCCTTTTACCGCTCCACTGACGCGACGCCTCTGCTAAGATTGCTGCATGAAGATTCGACCGGCGAAGCGCGTGCGCGGGCATGTCGCGTCGTTGCCCGGCGATAAGTCCGTCTCGCATCGCGCGGCGCTCATCGCGGCGTTGGCGCGCGGGCGCACCGTTATCTCGAACTACGCGACGAGCGCCGACTGTGCTTCCACGCTCGCGTGCCTTGCACAACTCGGCGTTTCGATAGAGAGCGACGGCAGCACCGTGACGATTGAAGGCGCGGGCATGGAGACTGGTGTGCCTGCCTTCCGCGTCCCCGCGCAGGCGCTCGACTGCGGCAACAGCGGCTCGACGATGCGGATGCTGGCGGGCGTGCTCGCCGCGCAGGGTTTCACGTCCACGCTCATGGGCGACGCCTCGCTCGGCAGGCGACCGATGCGGAGAATCATTGAGCCGCTGGAATTGATGGGAGCACGCATTTCGTCGGAGCAGGGCCACGCGCCTCTGCGCGTCGAGGGTCGTTCGCCGCTCGATGCTATCGAGTACGAGACGCCAATCGCGAGCGCGCAGGTTAAATCGTGCGTCCTGCTGGCGGGCCTCGGCGCTGAGGGGCGCACGCGCGTCGTCGAGTCGGCGCGGACGGCCGCGCGCGACCTGTCCGTGCCGGGCGACATCTCTTCGGCGGCGTTCCTCGTCTGCGCCGCCGCGCTGCTGCCCGGCTCGGAGTTGGAGATCGGAGGCGTCGGCCTCAACCCGACGCGGGCGCAGGTGCTCGACACGCTCGCCATGCTCGGCGCGGACGTGCGCGCAGAGCGCGAGCGCGAATTGTGCAACGAGCCTATCGGCGACATACGCGTGCGCGGCATCAAGCGGAGCCTTGAGCCGCTGGATAGAGGCAAGCCGCCGTTCGTCCTGCGCGGGCACGTCATCGCAGGGTTGATTGACGAATTGCCTGTGCTCGCCGTCGTCGGCACGCAGGTCGAGGGCGGACTTGAGATACGCGAAGCGAGAGAGTTGCGCGTCAAGGAGTCCGACCGCATCAGCGCCACGGTCGAGAATCTGCGCGCGATGGGCGCGGAAGTGGAAGAGTTCGACGACGGGCTGAAAGTTTACGGTCGCACGACGTTGCGCGGCGCGAAACTCGACGCGCACGGCGACCACCGCGTCGCGATGGCCTTTACCGTCGCCGCGCTCATAGCCGAGGGCGAGACAGAAATCGCGGGGGCCGAAGAATGCGTCGGCGTTTCGTTCCCCGAATTCTTCCCTCTGCTCGAATCGTTGACGGAAAGATAGACGCCGGAATCGGCAATGAAAGATGAGCGAGCGGCGCATCGTCATCACAGGGTTCATGGGCGCGGGCAAGACGACCGTCGCCGTCGCCCTCGCACGCCTGCTCCGCTGTCGCCACGTTGACCTCGACGACTTCATCACTGCACGCGAAGGGCACACGCCGCAGCAGTTGATTGACGATGAAGGCGAACTGCATTTTCGCGCGGCGGAGACACGCGCGTTGCGTGAAACGTTGGTTGACGACAGCGTTCGTGTCATCGCGCTCGGCGGCGGGACGTGGACGCTTGAAGCCTTCGAGAGTCATACGGCAGGAACTGGTTCGCGATTTGAGAGAGACGCGGAATAAATTTCAAGGACGAGGGAGCATGATGAGCAAAGAGCAACAGGACGCGAAGACTTTGAGAGTCGCGAAAGAGTTGAAGAACGCGCACAACTGGAAACATCTCGCGCGCTGGCACGGGCTTGGGTTTTACGAGTTGCAGACGGAAGACACGGGTGATGTGCCCGTGCGACTGTTCCTCACCGCGTCGCTTCTGAATGACGCGGAGGACATTCTCTATCGCCAGATCGTCAACGCCACGCGCTTTCCCGGCGTGCGTCTGGTCGTGATTACGCCCGATGTGCATTACGGCTACGGCGTCCCCGTCGGCTGCGTGCTCATCACAGACGGCGCAAGCGGCGCGGTGGCGATGGGGCCTGTGGGCTACGATATTGGTTGCTTCACGGAAGAGACACTTATTCCAACTGTGGACGGGCACTCATATCCAATCGGTGAGTTAGCTAAGGCGGGTAAGGAGATTTTCGTTTATTCGATCTCCAAAGAGCAGAAGGTTGTGGTGGCGAAAGCAGTGGCGAGGAAAACGCGCACGAATGCGTCGCTGGTTAAAGTGACGCTGGATAACGGGCGAGAAGTCTTTTGCACGCCGGATCACGAGTTTATGCTGCGCGACGGGAATTATCGTCAGGCGCAGGAGCTTGAGCCAAGTACTTCTTTGATGTCCTTAAGAA
>JAIVJG010000257.1 GCA_020200155.1 Acidobacteriota bacterium
CCGGCGCGCATCCAGCAGACCTTCATCGGGAACCTCAGCAACGACACCTTCCTGCCCTTCAAGGTCGGCGACGAGGTGACTCTGTTCGCAGAGCAGCACAAGCTCAACCAGTTTAATCTCTATTTTCAGGATGAATGGCGCGCACGCCCGAATCTGACACTGAACTACGGCGTGCGCCTCGAAATCAACCCGCCGGGGACGACCGTTGGCGGCAGCGTCTTAAGGTCTACCACGCCGATTACGAGCAGTTCGGCGGTGACGTTCGCCAAGGCAAATAGCTGGTACGACAACGACCGCTTCGGCGTCCTCGGCCCGCGCCTCGGCCTCGCCTACACGCCCGACTGGAAGACAGGCGTGCTGCACAAGCTGTTCGGCGATAACGGCAAGAGCGTCATCCGCCTCGGCTACGGCATCGCCTACGACACGATCTCTTCATTCCAGGTGACGGCGGCGGCAGGCCGCGTGCCGGGACTGCTCGTCACGTGCTCCTCGACGTTCCCGTTCACGACCGCGACGAACGGGTGCGCGGCACCTCCCAACACGACCATCGGCAACAACTTTCCGCAGTTGCTTGCGCCGCCCACGACGAAACCATCTTCGTTCCTGACGCTTCAGCCGCAGCTCTTCAGCAACGCCCCGCCGATCACGGTCTTCGCGCCCGTGATGAAGACGCCGACCGTGCACCAGTGGAGCCTGAGCGTGCAGCGCGAACTGCCGGGCGGGTTCGTCGGGCAAGCGGCCTACGTCGGGCGGCGTGGCAATCACCTCTTCATGGCCTACAACATCAACCAGATTAACTCCGACCCGATCCTGCCCTCTTACCTTTTGATGCAGGAGAATTTCAGGAGAGGTTGCAACCCGAACGGCGTCGGGGCGCGTGCGACCGGGCTGACGTGCGTCAACCCGATCCCCGCCTCCTCGATCCCGCTGCTCTCGATCCCTGGCGTCACCGCCTCGGTCGTCAATTCCAGCGGCTCTCTGAGCGAGATTGATCCGACGGCCAACGCCGCAGGTGCGTTCGCCCAGCGCATCGAAGACAACACGCTCAACGCGCATCTCAGGCCGAACCAGCAATTCTCGACCATCACCTACCTCGACAACAGCGGCGACTCGACCTACCACGCCGCGCAGTTCACGCTGCGCCGACGCTTCGCGAGCGGCCTCGGACTGCATCTCGCCTACACTTACGGCAAGTCCATTGACAACCAGTCGGTTGACCCTGTGGGCGCGGCGTCCGGCGGCGGACTTTCGACGACTAACTCGCGCACCCCGACCGACATCCGCAACTTCCGCGAAGAGCGCGCTCGTTCAGACTTCGACCGCCTGCACGTTTTCACCCTCGCCACCGCGTGGGAGTTGCCCGTCGGCAAGGGACACCGCTTCCTCGGCGACGCGCCGGGGTTCGTCAATCAGGTGCTCGGCGGGTGGAGTCTCAACAGCATCTTCACCAGCATGTCGGGCGAGCCTTTCAGCGTCCGCAGCGGATTCCGCACCTCGAACTCTGCCCATGAATCGCGCGCCGACGTGATCGCGCCCATCCGTGCCGATCCGCAGGAAGTACCCGGCGTCGTCGGGCCTGTGGTGTTCCCGAACGCCAACGCCTTCCGCGTCCCCGCGCCGGGATCGAACGGAGCCGGTCGCAACATCTTCAACGCGCCTCGCTACTGGAATCTCGATCTGAGCTTCGTCAAAGTGTTTCCGATCACCGAGCGATTCAGATTGCAGTTCCGCACGGAGATGTTCAACGCGCTGAATCATCCTAACTTCGACAACCCGCGCGACGCCTCGGTCGGATCGCCGAGCATCCAGTCGAGCGTCTTCGCGCAAACCTGCTGCGCCACGGTCGCGCCGCCTTCGACGCAGACCATCATCCAGACGGGCGAGTCGGCCCGCGTCATCCAGTTCGCCTTAAAGCTCCAGTTCTAAAAAAGCTTCAAGGCGAGATAGACAAAGAGGGGCACTCGAACGCGAGCGCCCCTCTTTTTTATCTTTACGATGCTCGTGATTTAAGGACGACTCCGCTTGATCTTGTTTTCAGGCTCTTCCTTGAGCAGCGGTTTTGGATTCTCGAACACCATGTTCAGCACCGCCGCGAGCCGGTAGCCGGCGAGGGCAATACGACGGCTTGAAATCTTCTGAGCCTGCTCGGTGTAGGCTTGCGACGGCGTCTCGCCTTCCTTGATGCCCGCGTAGACGAACTGGCGCGCGAGCATGTTACTCTCCGTCACCCACGTGTGCGGGTCTAAATCTTTCAACTCGGAAAAGGTCTCCGCCGGGTTCGCCTTCATCACTTCCTTAGCCAGTTGACGGATGCGCGCCTGTCCCGCAGCGTCGAGCGGGCGATGTGGACTGGCGTAGCCGAACAGTCCGCCCGCCGCGTCCCAGAAGGCGTGTAGATTTTTGATGTGAGCATCGGGCGGCATCTGTATGGGAAACAGGTTGCCGCCGGCGTCGCCGTCCGGGTGTGCGGCGGTGTAGCGCGTCGAGGTGTGGAGCGGCTGGTGCACGTCGCCGGCGAGGTGAAAGAGGAAGCCGAGCACTTCCGCGTCCGACTTGTCCCGACCCGTTCCCTTCCGCAGCGTGTTGACGGCCCAGTTGATGCGCGCAAGCACGTTCTCAGGTTCAGGGCCGACGCCCGCGCGCACCGGTATGCCGTCGAAGAACGGGTTGAAGTTGATGTAGTGCCACGGCGCGTAAGGCTCAGTGAGCGAGTCGCCGCGAAAGTCGTCCATCCAGACGGCGATGGTCACGGGGTCGTAGGTCTTCTCGCACGTCTCCGGCGTGTAATAGCCCGCGCAGAGGTGTATCAGCGGCGTCTTGCCCTGCGGCGTGACGAGAAGCTTATCAACGCGCGCCTTCGCGTCGGGCGTCAGGCGCAGGTACGCGATCTGCGCGACGATCATGTGCCCGTTGTCGTGCCACGCCATCGCGCTCGCACACGGCATCAGCAGCAGCGAGACTAAAACCAAAGTCTTCAAAATCATTCTCTGACGCATCATCATTGCGACCTCCATTGAAAAACCCGGCCAACATTCAGCGATAAATCAACACGCGCGCACGCGCACGCCGAAACTCTTCAAGGCCCGCCTGCCACGAACGCACAATCTCTTCGGGCGCGTCTCCACGCTTCACGCGTTCCAGCGTGTCCGCGTTGGCGAGCAGACGAAGGTAGCCGTCCACCTTCCACTCCGCAGGGTAAAGACGACGAAGCGCGACGGCCAACTCCAAACCGGCGGAGACGGGACGAAAGCGCGCACGGTCTGTGATGAAGATGTTGACGCCGCCGCACTCTTCGCCCTTGAAGACGGAAGCCTTCGGCGTGAAGCGCACGGGCACGAAACGCGCGCCGGGCAGGTTGCGCCCGTTCAGGTACGCGGCGAGCCGCTGCCCGTCAAGCCAAGGCGCGCCGATTAACTCGAAAGGCGTATCCGTTCCCCGCCCGACTGAAAGATTCGTCGTTTCAAGCAAGCCGACGCCGGGATACAGCGTCGCTTCCGTCAAACTCCGCATGTTGGGCGAAGGATTCACCCACACGAGGCTCGTCGCGTCGAACCACATCGCGCGCCGCCAGTTCTCGGCCTTCACGACGCGCAGGTCGCAGCCCGTCTTGCGCTGCTCGTTGTAGAGTTGCGCGAGTTCGCCGACCGTCATGCCGTGGCGCACCGGAATCGTGTGATAGACGACGAAAGAGAGTTTGTCTGCGTCGGCGATTGGGCCTTCCACGTCCACGCCGTTGATCGGGTTGGGGCGGTCGAGGACGTAGAGCGGCAGTTTCGCCTGCGCCGCCGCCTCCATCGCGTCGCCGAGCGTCGAGATGTATGTGTAGAAGCGCGTGCCGATGTCCTGTATGTCATAGACGAGCGCGTCGAGGTTCTTCAACTGCTCCGGGGCGGGACGCCGCGATTCGCCGTAGAGCGAGTAAATCGGCAGCCCCGTCTTTTCATCAACCGTGTCGGACACTTTTTCGTCGGCCACGCCGCGTATGCCGTGCTCCGGCGAAAAGAGCGCGACGAGTTTGACGCCCGGCGCACCGCGCAGCACGTCAATCGTCTGCCGCCCGCGACGGTCGCGCCCCGTGTGATTCGTTATGAGGCCGACGCGCAAGTTTTGCAAAGGCTTGAAATTATCGCGCTCCAACACGTCAATCCCCGTCAGCACTTCCGCACTGTTCGCTGCGAGCGCGCCGCCCTCTTCCGCCTTCCTTGCCTCGGATACCGAAAACATGAAGCGCGAGAGTCCCGCCAGCATCTCCTGCATGTAGCGTTCGGACTCGACCCGCGCACGCGCGACAACGCCCACGTCCATCACCGACGACGCGACGATGGAAGCGACGCGCCCGCGCACCGCCGCCACGTCGCCCTTGCCGTCCGGGTGCACGCGGTTGCTCAGAAAGATAACGAACGTTTCGCTCGCAGGGTCAATCCAGATGGACGTACCCGTAAATCCCGTGTGGCCGAAGGAGCCGGCAGGAAAGAGGTCACCGCGATTGGTCGAGAAGCTCGTGTTGATGTCCCAACCGAGGCCGCGCGCACCACCGTCTTCCGTCACCCGCCGGGGCCGCGTCATCTCCGCGACGGTCAGCGGACTCAAGACGCGCACGCCCCCGTACTCGCCGCCCTGCATAATCATCTGGCAGAAGATTGCCAGATCGTCCGCCGTCGAGAAGAGTCCGGCGTGCCCTGCGACGCCGCCCATGCGATTCGATGTCGGGTCGTGCACCTCGCCGCGCAGCATGCGCTCGCCCGATGCGCCCGCGTCTCCGGTTCCGCCGAGATAGCTTTTCATCCCGCGCACGCTCTCGGTCGGCGCGACGCGCGGAATCAACCCGGCGCGCGGGCGGAATCCCGTGTCGCGCATCTTCAACGGCTCGAAAATATTCCTGCGCGCAAACTCGTCGAGCATCTGACCGGAGACGCGGTGCACGACTTCGGCCAGCGTAATCATGCCGATGTCGCTGTAGACGAATTTAGCGCCCGGCGCGTTTCGCAGAGGCTCCCTGTACAGGCGCTTCAACATCTCTTCGTAGCCCGACCACTGCTCGCGCAGGTCGAAGTCCGGCGCGTAGCCGGAGCGGTGCGTGAGCAGGAGTTCGATGGTGATCTTTTCCCTGCCCTCTCCCTTCAACTCCGGGATGTAGCGCGACACGGGGTCGCTCAAACGCAACTGCCCGCGCTCGACGAGCATCATCACGCTCGTCGTCGTCGCCACGATTTTAGTCAGGCTTGCCAGATCGAAAATCGTGTCCGCCGTCATCGTCTCGCGTTGCGGCACGAGCGCACGTGCCCCGTAAGCCTTCCGCCACACGACGCGCCCACGCCGCGCGACAAGCACCACCGCGCCCGGCGTCTCCTTGCGCTCAATGGATTCCGCGACGGCGCGGTCAATGAATGCCAGACGCTCCGCCGACATCCCGACCGTCGGGGGCACGGCGGCGGGCAAAGAGGCGAGCGCGTTCTGCCCGGCAAGCACAAGCGCCAGGAGAATTACAGGCGCGCGACGCCATAACGAAGCGCGGCGAAAAAGGCGCGGTTTATTTGCCAACATGCAAATAGTTTGAAATTTGGGCCGGACAGAACATTTCGGACATTTGCGCTTATAGGTCATTGGAATATTTTCCGTTCACATTTGCTTTCAATTACTCGACACTGCCGCGCGCACCGCCGTTGAAGCTTTCAACTGGATGCCCGTGCCGCGAGGGTACAGGCCCGGCAGCGAGATTGGGAGTTTACCTGTCACGTCCAACTGGCCTCCTCGTCCGTCGAGCGAGCGTCGAGCACCATTGTGTCCACGCGTCGCCCGCCGCGAGCCATCGCGTTGATGAAAGGATTGGCGATGAAGAAGCGGTCGTCGCCGTTCGTGATGGCGAGGTTGAAGACACGCGCGCCGGGACGCAGTCCCGCACCTGCGCCGGATTGAAGAAGCTTGCCTTCGTCGCGCACGAGCGTGATGGCGTGCTCGGCGATTTCGTCGGCGAGCTTCATGGCGTCGGGCGCGGAGACCATCGCGTCAATTTGTTCGAGCGAGGTGATGCGTTCTTTGACGAGGCCGAGGTCGTATTTCGCTGCGAGCAGCCGTCGCGCCGAATCCTCGATGCGCTTCTCGGTCAAACGTCCGCTTTTGACAGCCTCGCGCAATCCGCGCACGACCGCGTCGGGGTCTGCGGGCTTGAGCAGCATGTCCGCGCCCGCGAGCACGGCGCGCACAGCCGCTTCATCCTGTTTGAAATAGATCGTCAGGCCGCTCATGTCGAGCGCGTCCGTGACGACGATGCCGTCGAATCCGAGGTCGCGGCGCAGCATACCGTTGAGGATGACGGGCGAGAGCGTGCCCGGCAGGACGGCGTTCTCGCTGACGACTTCGTCGCCCTCTTCCATGTAGACGGGTCGGATCATCTGCTCGCGCGGCAGGGGCTTGACGGTCGTCGGGTCTATCTCCGGTAAACCGATGTGCGCGGACATGACCGCGCCGATGCCTGCGCCGATGACGGCGCGGAACGGGACGAGTTCGACCTGTTCAAGTCGCTCGCGCTTAACCTTAATGACGGGCAACCCGCGATGCGAGTCGGTCGCCGTGTCGCCGTGGCCGGGGAAATGCTTGGCGGTGGCGATCACTCCGCCGCGTTGCGCTCCCTCGACGAAGGCGGAGGCGAACTTCGCGACCGCTGCGGGGTCTTCGCCGTATGAGCGCACGTTGATGACGGGGTTCGCGGCGTTGTTGTTCACGTCCACGACGGGCGCGAAGATTTGCTGCACGCCGAGCGCACGAGCCTCTCGCGCAGTCACCTCACCCTGCCGACGAGCGTAGTCTGGATTGCCGGTCGCGCCGACGGCCATGTTCCACGGAAAGTTGATCGTGTCGTCGAAACGCATCCCCGCGCCGGCTTCCAGATCGGACGAGACGAGCAGAGGGATGCGCGCCTCGTGCTGCATGCGGTTCATCAGTTGGACGGATTCGTAGACGGGGCCGCGAAACAGGATGATGCCGCCGACGTGATTCTCCGCGACCTGCCGGAGCAGCGCGCGGTATTCGTCGCTCGCCCGGTTCATAAATTTCGCGTTGAGGCCGATGGAGATACGCGCAGGTAGTGTTTGTCGTCGCGGCGCGGCGCGAAAGGTTTGTAGAGGTCGTTGACGGCGGTCGCCGCGATTGAGTTCAGAGAAGACGAGAGCGCCGCCGCGAAGATGGCCGCGACCACCAGACCCGACAGGCCAGTCGGCATGTGCTTCGTGATGAAATCCGGGAACACGCGGTCGCTGCCGACCACCTCGAAAGCTCCGCCGGCGGGAAGCGTCGCCGCGCCCGGCGCGAGCGTGTTGTAGGCGGCGTCCGTGTAAGGATGATAGAAGGCGAAGAGCAGCACGCCGATGAAGAGAAAGCCGATGAATTGCGCCAGCACCACCAGCCCGCTCGTCAGGAGCGCAGCCGACGCGCGGCGCGGGCGATCCGTGCACAGGTAACGCTGCACGAGATATTGATCCGTGCCGTGCGTGCTCATCGTCAGGAAGCAGCCGCCGATGAGTCCGGCCCAGAACGTGTAAGCTTTGGTCAGGTCAAAGGGCAGGCTGAACCTGAAAGCGTCGAACCCGAAAGGTAGATTGAAGACGTAATTCGTCTGCCGGATGCCCCAGTCAATCAGGCTGAACTTGTCGAACTGCGTGCCGGCGGCAATCGCGGAGCCGACCCCTCCTGAAATCCCTGCGATAATCACGAGCGCCGCCGCCAGCGCCCCTGCAAGGTAGATTCCGAGTTGCACCACCTCGACCCAGATGACAGCCTCCATGCCGCCGAAGTACGTGAAGACGATCATCACCACGCCGAGCAGGACGATGGAACCGACGATGATGACTTCGGCGCTTGCGTCCGGCTGGAAGGCTTTGTAGACGGCTGCGAGCACGATGGCCGTCAACAGCAGTCGAATCCCGTCGGCGATGTTACGCATGACGACGAAGAGCGCGGCGGCGAGCATCTTGATGCGGCCTCCGAAACGCCTTTCGAGTAATTGATAGACGGTCAGCAACTCGCCACGGAAGTACGACGGGATGAAGAGCAGCGAGATGACGATGCGACCGAGCATGTAGCCCAGCACGAGTTGCAGGAACTGGAAATTCCCCGCCCTCGCGAACGCGATGCCCGGCACGGAGATGAACGTGATGGTCGAGGTTTCCGTGGCGACGATGGAGGCCGCAATAGCCCACCAGGGCACTGTGCGGTCGCCCAGAAAATAGTCGCGCGTCGTTTCCTGCTTGCCTGAGAACAGGACGCCAAACAGAGTGATGCCGATCAGGTAGCCGAAGATGATAACCAGGTCGAGTGCTTTCATGCGCGCTCACAAACCCCCTCCGGCGCGGCGGGTCGCAGAACTAACACGCGCGGCACGCCAGAGGAGCAAAGGCAGTCTGGTAGAACTTCAGTGACGAAGAATCAGCGCCGGCTTCCTCGACCGTCACGGGGAGCGGTCGCTCTACACACACAAACGCGGCGCGGTGTCCGAATCTTACACCAATGCTTCCGGCGGCGTCACACACAGTCCCTTCGTGGCTTGATGAATCAGTTAATAAAGAAACGCTCGCGCATGGCTCAACGTCTTTCTCCCTTGAGAGTTTCGATTGCCTGATTCACCACTCCTTTCGCCGCCGCGAGCGCTGCTTCGGCTTGCACGCGCGTGCCGCCCGTCCTGAACATCACGAGCGCGGTACGCAAATCTCCGCCCGCTGCTTCGATGGCAATTCGCGCCCCCTCTCCGTCGCCGCGTTTCCAGGTCGTGCGCGCCCGCGCCCGCGTCGTCCTCCGAAGCTTCGACCGCGCGATAGCAAGCCTCGTAACCGCCCGCGATGACTGCCTGCACCAACTCAGGCGAGACGCCGAAAGTCGGCGGGCATTCCGAGGCGTCGAGCACGCCGAGACGCCCGGACGTGCCCGTCCCGACGTAGAAGAGACGCCCGCCCGCGCGCAGGCGCTCGACGATCCCGTCAACGGCCCTCGCCACCTCCGGCAACACGCGCCCGACCGCATCCGCCACGCGCGCGTCCTCCTCATTCATCAAACGCAAGACCCCTGCGGTCGGGAGCGAACCGATTTCCCTCGTGCGCGGGTTCTCCTGTTCGGTGACGGGAATCTCTTCGGAATGATCTGCACTCATGCGAATTCTACTCACGGAGCGGAAAACTCATCCGGCGAGCGCCAGTCGCACGTGCTCGCGAGCCATCCTCGCGGCGGCCTCTGCGGGCGAGAGTTGCGGCTGCACGAGAAGCGCTCTGGGCGCGACGCGCACAACTTCCTCGCGTAGCGATTTGAGAATCAACTCGCCCGCGTGGAAGACGCCGCCGACGTAGCCGATGTGAAAACGCTCGCGCTCCATTTTGAGTTTGCGAATCACGGCGACGGCGGCGCAACCCAACTCGCGTCCCGCCTCGCAGACGATCTCGCGCGCCACTTCGTCTTTATCCTTCGCCGCTTCGATCACCAACTTTCCAAAAGCGGCGATGTGATTGTTGGTGATGCTCGCCGCGTAGATTGCGGTCGAGAGGTCTTGCGGCGAAGCCACGTTAAAGTATTCGCAGGCCGCTGCGGCGAGCGCGGTCTTGTCGCCGCGCCCGTCCGTCGCCCTCGCGACCGCCTGCAAAGCACGCCGCGCGATCCATGAGCCGCTGCCCTCGTCGCCCGCCACGGGCCCCCAGCCGCCCGCGCAGAAGTGTTTGCCCTGCGCGCTGACGCCGCAACAGATTGACCCCGTCCCGGCGATGATAACCAGACCGCGCTCGCCCTCCGTCGCGCCGTAGAGAGCGATGTCCGCATCCGTCACCACTTCAAGCGTTTCAATGTCGAGTTCGACGAGCGCCGCGCGCATGCGCTCGCGTATGTCCGTGCGCTTGACGCCCGCGAGTCCAATCTCTGCGGCGACGATGTCGCCTCGACGCACGCGCGCGGCTGCGCAGGCACGCTCCGTCGCCTCCCGGATGGCGAGCACGGCCTCGCCCGCTCCCACGCGCAGGGGGTTTGAAGGCCCCGCCGTCCCCTCGCCCAGCACTTTCCCTTTGCCGTCAACAACCACCGCGCGCGTCTTCGTGCCCCCGCCGTCAACTCCGAGGACGAGGTCTTTGGCTCGCAGCGGTGAAGATTTTTTGGCGGGGACTGAAAGTTTGACTGGCGCGCGTCTGGCCTTCATCTGGGGGACTCCGGCGGCCACAAGTGTTGTGGTTTCGCCCGCACAGGAAATTTAATGGTGCAATTGTAGCGACGCTCTGCTTATAATGAAAACTAAAAGATTTTATTTCTGCGATAACGCATCTTGATACCGGAGCGAACGATGGAGATACGTCAACTGAGGGCTTTCGCGGCCATCGCCGAGACACGCACCTTCACCGCCGCCGCGCATCGCGTGCACGTCACGCAGGCGGCGATCAGCATGCAGATCAGGCAACTTGAGTTGGAGATAGGCTCTCCGCTTTTCATCCGCACGCCACGCCGCGTCGTCCTGACGGAGGCCGGCGAGCACCTGCTCGGTCGCGCGCACCTGATCCTGCGCGAGCACGATGCGGCGCTCGAAGAGTTGGCCGAACTGGCGGGAGCGGAGCACGGTCGCCTGCGCGTCGGGACGGCGTCGGGGATGGTCAGCGCAGACCCCTTGCCGGCCATCCTCAAGGAACTCAAGAAGCGACACACACACGCGGAGATTTCCGTCTCGTCGGGCACGAGCGAGGGGTTGGTCAGGCACATCCTGTCGGGAGAACTCGACCTGGCTTTCGTTTCGCTGCCCGTCCAGGCGCGCAACGTCGAGACGGAAATTCTCAGCCACGACCAACTCGTCGCCATCGCCAGCCCGCGTCATAAAGACGCCA
>JAIVJG010000258.1 GCA_020200155.1 Acidobacteriota bacterium
TCGCTCACGCTCTCCGCCGCAGACCTCTATTTCTCCGGCACGCAGTTCATCAGCCCGGCGCAGGTCTTCGGCTCCAACATACAGTTCCCCGTCACCGTCACGATCCCCGCGACGGCGACGACGCCAGCGCAGACCGTCACGACGCAGGTCTCGATCCCGCGCGAACTGCTCGTCACAGGCAACGCCAACCTCGGCTTCTCCTCCGCGACGAACAACGCCGTCAACCGTGACGGGCGGCTCGCCTCCGGCTACAACCTCGTTGACCTGATCGGTCGGCTCGACCTTTCGCGCAGCAAGCAGTGGCCCGTCATGCTGCTTCTCAACTACGTCCGCAACACTCAGGCGCGCAATGTGCTCTCGAACGATTCCAGAGGCGCGGGCTTCACGCAGCCCAATCACGAAAACAACGGTTACTGGGCCGAGTTTCAGATCGGCAGGGACGTTTTAAGACTCGCGCCGAAAGACATCAATCGCGGCGACTTCGTCTTCAACTACACTTTCATACGCGTCGAAAAGGACGCCGTGCTGACGCCCTTCAACGGCAGCGACCTCGGCCAGCAGTCCGACATGCGCGTCAACCGCTTCATCATCGCCTACGCGGTTGACCCGCGCGTCTCGCTCTCCGCGACGGGCTTCTTCACGCATCGCACGAACGGGCTGCTCGGCGCATTCAACATCACGCCCCCCGGCTCTCTCAATCGCACGCTCACGCGCCTGCAATTCGACGCCATCCTGCGCTTCTGAAAATCACCCGTCCGCCGTGATTTTGACGTGTGTTCGCGTTAGTTTCGCCGCGTCGGGGAATGATGCTTGACGCCCCGGTGAAGGGCTTGTTACACTTTTGTGAGAATTAGACAATCGGCGCAAGCAGCGTCGCAACGATCCCCAGGGCACTCCCAATACCCGACGTGCGACTGCGGCTTTGTTTTTTGCAATCACAGGAGGTGAGTGGTGGGTTTTAAAGTCGGCCAGAAAGTCGTTTACCCCAATCACGGCATCGGAACCATCGAACAGATTGAGCAGAAAGAGATCGGAGCAACCTCGCTTCCCTTCTACACGCTCCGCCTCGCCGCTACCAACTCAGTCGTGCTCGTCCCCGTCGCTAACGCCAACGAAGTCGGCCTTCGTTCCCCAATCTCTTCCGCCGCGTGCGAGCTTCTGCTGAAGAATCTCGCAGATGATTTTTCCGGCGCGGCCAGCGACTGGAAAGACCGCTTCAAAGAGTTTTCCGAGAGGATGCGTACTGGCGACATCTTCGAGGTCGCCGAAGTCCTCAAGAACCTGTCGTACCTGAGCCACCTCAAGCCGCTCTCGTTCCGCGAGCAGCGGATGCTTGAGCGGGCGCGCTATCTCGTCGTCTCCGAACTGGCCGCCGTCTGCCGCCAGCCTGAATGCAACGTCGAGACGCGCGTCGAACAGGCGCTCTCGCGTGCCTGCGCCAAGCACGAGCGCCGTCCCGCGCGCACACGCGCCGCCGGGGCCGCCGTCGGCCACTAAAGCCAACCCTCAAGGTTTGCTCTCCCCCAACTACGACCTCGAAAAAGGGTCGCGGCTTTCCTGTCGTGTGTTCTCGACGAAAGATAAAAGCACGGCGCGTGAATTATCGCTCACGCGCCGTGCTTTTCTTTCGGCTTATTCTGCTTTCAGAAACTCCCTACCAAATCTGGCAGCGGTCTGCCGCCGGGCGCACCATCGGATCGCCGTCCTTGCACTGGAAGGCCTGCGCGAAGGCGGGGATGTTCGAGAGCGGCCCGTTGACGCGGAAGCGCGAGATCGGGTGCGGGTCTGACTGCGCTTGCAGTCGCGCCGCTTCGGGCGTGTACTTCTGCGACCAGACCTGCGCCCAGCCGAGGAAGAAACGCTGCTCCGGCGTGAAGCCGTCAACGTCCGCCGGACGCGGCTTGCCCTGCAAAGACTTCTGGTAAGCGTCGTAGGCGACGAAAAGTCCGCCGAGGTCTGCGATGGACTCACCCGACACGAGCTTGCCCTGCATGTTCAAGCCCTTCTCCACTTCGTAGCCGCTGAACTGGTTGATGACGCAGGAGGCGCGCGTGTCGAAGTTCTTCTTGTCGGCCTCCGTCCACCAGTTTTTGAGGTTGCCGTGGAGGTCGAAGTTGCTCCCCGAATCGTCGTAGCCGTGCGTGATCTCGTGGCCGATGACCGCGCCGATGGCTCCGTAGTTGATCGCGTCGTCGGCGTCGGGGTTGAAGAACGGCGCTTGCAGGATGCCCGCCGGGAAGACGATTTCGTTTCGGAGCGAAGAGTTGTAGGCGTTGACCGTGGGAGGCGTCATGCCCCACTCGATTGGATCAATCGGCTTGTTGATCTTATTGAAGTCGCGCACCTGCGCGAACTCGCTGGCGCGCAGGACGTTCGCGAGGTACGAATCGCGCGAAATGTTGAGCGACGAATAGTCAATCCACTTGTCCGGGTAGCCGATCTTCTGTTTGAAGGCATCGAGTTTGGCGACCGCCTGTTTGCGCGTCTCGTCGCTCATCCAGTCGAGCTTCGAGAGGCGTGCGCCGAAGGCCGCGATGAGATTGTTGACCATCGTCTGCATGCGCGCCTTGGAGGCGGGCGTGAAAGTCCTGGCGACGTAAAGCTGTCCGAGCGCTTCGCCGACGTTGCTGTCGGTCGCGGCGACGCAGCGACGCCAGAGCGGGTATTGCTCTTTGCGTCCCTGCAAAGTCTTGCCGAAGAAGTTGAAGTTCTCGGTTTCAAATTTGGAAGATAGCGCCGGCGCGGCCTCTGTAATCAAGTGCCAGCGCAGGTAGGTCTTCCAATCGGCGACCGGGACTTCAGCCAGCATCTTATTGACGGCCTGAAAAAACTCCGGGTGCGCGACGTTGATGTCTCCGGCCAAGGGCGTGCCGACGCTCTTGCGATATCCAGCCCAATCGAAGTTCGGCGTCAGTTCCTTCAACTGCGCCGGATTCATCATATGGTACTGCTTCGTCGGGTCGCGCAGTTCGACGGGCGTGCGGGAGTTTTCGGCGAGGCGCGTCTGAATCGCCAGCACGGTCTTGGCGTTCTTCGACGCTCGGTCGGGGTCGTCGCCGACCAACTCGAACATACGCGCGACGTGACTGACGAAGTCCTCGCGCAGCTTGACGGACTTCTCGTCCGTCTTGGTGTAGTAGTCGCGGTTGGGCAGGGAAAGTCCGCCCTGAGCGGCGTAGCCCATGACCATCGAGCTGTTCATCAAGTCCGGAAGCGAGCCGAAGTTAAAGAGGACGGAGATGCCGCGACGATGCATGTAGGCGATCTGCGCCTGCGCGTCGTTCACGTTTTTAATCTTTTCAATGCGCGCGAGTTCGGGCACGAGCGGCTTCATGCCCTCGGCCTCGCGTTTCGACTCGTCAACGCAACTCGCGTAGAAGTCGCCGATCTTCTGCTCGGTGCTGCCCTTTTTGGCGGCGGTGTTTTTGGCCGACTCTTCCAAAATGTCGTGCAGAGTTTTGCGGTTATTCTCGGCTAAAATATTGAAGCTGCCCCAGCTCGAATAAGCGGCGGGGATTTCGGTGTTCTTGAGCCAGGTGCCGTTGGCGTACTCGTAAAAGTCCTGGCATGCCGAGGCGCTCTTGTTCATCCTCGACGGGTCGAAGCCGTGGCCTGTGCCGCCGCCGCCCTGCGCCAGCGCCGCGAAGGCCAGGCCAAGCGCCATCAGCGCGGCCCCGATTGTTCTAAAGTTAAAAAAACTCATACAGAAAACACTCCTTACAAAGTTAGAGTTACCGACTTTCAGGCAATCGCAAATCGCGTGAGAATCTGGATTGATGTTACTACGGGGAACGAGGAGTTTAGTTTCCCACGCCCCCCTCCGCGTTGCCCTCGCGCGCCGACGTGAAGCGGACTTCAGACGATTTTACCGGAGATGCCCGTTGGCCTCCCGAAGCTTAACAAACCGCTCCAGCTTAACCGGCGTCGGCGCGCAGGCAATTTAATTGTGACGAATGGCGGGATTCACAGGATGAGCAGGACGGAAAGGAAGGTGAAAGGCGAAGGGCGAAAAACGTGAGTGAGGACAAAACATTCGCTCTTCGCCTCATTGCCTGTGTAGTTCCTTCCATGCCTGCGCGTAGCGCGCGGCCTTCGGGTTGGACTCGTTCCACTTCGGCTCCTGCGGATTGCCCGCGATGAGCAGCACGCCCGCGCCGACCATGCGGAGCACCTTTGTCATGTTGTTGTAATCAACCTTCTGCCACTCGTCGCCGACGGCGTGGTAATCGGGGTACTCGAAAGCCACGCTCAGTGTGTGCGCCGGGACGCCCGTATCGGCGAGCGCCTGATTGTCGCTGCGACCGAAGAAGGCGTCCGACTTCGTCGGGTGCTTGTAGACCTTGACGCCCGTCAGCTCGCCCGCCTCTCGCAGCACCGCGCCCACGTCGGAATAGTCGAAGCCCGTCACGGCGGCGCTGCCGACCTGCGGCCCCTCGCTGTCGTCCGTGCGCCCGACCTGTTCGAGATTGACCTGCGCCACCGTCCGCGCGAGCGGCACGAGCGGATGACGCCCGTAGTAGCGCGAACCGAGCAAGCCTTTCTCTTCGCCGAAGAAGGCCATGAAGACGATGCTGCGCTTCGGTCGCTGTTTGAGCGTCGAGAGCGCGGCGGCCAGTTCGACGACTGAGACCGTGCCGCTGCCGTCGTCGTTCGCGCCGTTGAAGACGCGGTCGCCGCCGTCTCCGTCGCGCACGCCGAGATGGTCGTAGTGGGCAGAGACAATGACGTAAGTGTCTTTGAGCAAAGGGTCGGAGCCGCGCAGCACGCCCGCGACGTTACGCACACTGACGGGGTGCTCGATGGGTGCGTCCAGATGGAGCGTGAGCGTGGCCTTCGATGCCTCCGGTTTCAAGGACTTGAGCGCGTCGAACTCTGTTGCGAACTCCGTGTCGTGCACGGCGATGACGGGGATGCTCACGGACATCGCACGCGCGCGTGCCGACGGCTGACGATTTTCGGGATCAAGCAGTCGCTCCACGCCGGCCCCGACGCCCTTCGGATTATTCCGGTCAACCGTGACGACGAGCGCCGCCTTGAGTTCGCTCAGGCGGTCGAGGAACTTTTTCTGCGCCTGATACGACTCAAAAAGGCGCTCGCGCTCTTGGCGTCGCAGGTCGGGCAGTTCCGTCAGCACAACCTTTCCTTCGACCTGTTCGCGCGTGAGCGACGCGTCCTTGTAATCAATCGCCAAGACGCCCGCGCGCTCAAGCGTGAGCGGCCCGTCGGCTGACCACACCGTGAACCCGCTCACGCTCGACGCGAGACTCACCTTGCTCCGCTCAACCCGTAGAGCACGGGGCGGCGCGTCAAGCTCCATTTTGAAGCTCCCCAGATTGCGCTCGACCCGCGACCAGTTGGCCGCCTGGAAATAATTGTCGTCGCCCACAGGCTCCAACCCTGCGCGCCGGAACTGCGCGGCGATGTATTCGGCGGCAAGGTCGAGGCCGCGCGAAGGTGTGTCGCGGCCTTCGAGCGCGTCCGAGGCGATGAAAGAAAGATGCCCGCGCAAACTGTCTGCGGAGATGCGTCCGAGCGCCGCGCTTTCGTCCGCCGTCAGTGTGGCTTTCCGCGTGGAAACATTCGCGGGCGTCTGCGGGACAAAAAAATTCGCGCCCAATGCGGAGGCGCAAAAAGCGAAGATGAGCGCGACTGTTGCCAGCCTGCCGGTCAGACGTTTTCTCTGATTCATTTCCCGATTCCCTATTCGACCTTCACGCCGCGCCAGAAAGCGACGTGTCCTTCATTGTAATAACTCGCCTCGCCCTTCCAAGGGCAATGTGTCTGCGTCTCGCTCGGCTGAAAATGCTCACGCTTGATTGACTCAGCCGGGAAATATTGATTGCCCTCGATCACCACCGTCTCATCGCTCTCCGCGAGAGTCGCGCCGTTCCATGTCGCTTTCATTGTGTCATCCCTTTTCAGAAAATTTACACGGATGGACAGGATAAACAGGATGAAAGACAAATGATGAATGGGAAATGATGAATATCAGGCGGAGCTGCTTGTCTTTCATTCATCACTCCGCATTCATCGCTTCTTCTCTATCCTGTCTATCTTGTCCATCCGTGTTTGAATTTCTCATTCTCAATCAGCCGCGAGTTAACTGCCTGTACTTGATGCGGTGCGGCTGGTCGGCGGCGGTGCCGAGGCGCGTGTGGCGGTCTTCTTCGTAGGCGGAGTAGTTGCCCTCGAACCAGACGACTTTGCTGTCTCCTTCAAAAGCGAGGATGTGCGTGGCGATGCGGTCGAGGAACCAGCGGTCGTGGCTGATGACGACGGCGCAGCCCGCGAACGTTTCCAGCGCCTCTTCGAGCGCACGCATCGTGTTCACGTCGAGGTCGTTGGTCGGCTCGTCGAGTAAAAGAACGTTCGCGCCCGACTTGAGCATCTTCGCAAGGTGCACGCGATTGCGCTCGCCGCCTGAGAGCGCGCTGACTTTTTTCTGCTGGTCTGAGCCGGAGAAGTTGAAGCGCCCGACGTAGGCGCGCGAGTTGACCTGACGTGACCCAAGCTGCACCACGTCGAGGCTGTCGGAGATGACTTCCCAGACGTTCTTGTTTGGATCGAGCGCGTCGCGGCTCTGGTCAACGTAGGCGAGCCGGACTGTCTCGCCCACGCGAATCGTCCCGGCGTCCGCCTGCTCCTGCCCCGTCACCATGCGAAAGAGCGTCGTTTTCCCCGCGCCGTTCGGCCCGATGATGCCGACGATGCCGCCCGGCGGCAAATTGAACGTCATCCCTTCGACGAGCAGGTTGTCTCCGTAAGCCTTCGACACCTTGTCGGCTTCGATCACGACGTTGCCGAGGCGCGGCCCCGGCGGGATGTAAATCTCCAAATCCTTCGTGACCTTTTCCGACTGCTCCTGCAAGAGCGCCTCGTAAGAGTTGATGCGCGCCTTGCCTTTGGCCTGTCGGCCTTTGGGCGACATGCGTATCCATTCGAGTTCGCGCTGCAAAGTTTTCTGCCGCTCGCTCTCCTGCTTTTCCTCCTGTCGCAAGCGACCCTGCTTTTGTTCGAGCCACGAAGAGTAGTTACCCTGCCAGGGGATGCCCTGCCCTCGATCCAGTTCGAGAATCCACCCGGCGACGTTGTCGAGAAAATATCTATCGTGCGTGACGGCGATGACCGTGCCGGGGGACTTCTGCAAATGCTGTTCGAGCCACGCGACCGACTCCGCGTCCAAGTGGTTCGTCGGCTCGTCGAGCAGGAGAATGTCTGGCTTTAGCAGGAGCAGGCGGCACAGCGCGACGCGCCTCTTCTCGCCGCCCGATAAAATCTTCACGGATGTCTCGCCCGGCGGGCAGCGCAGGGCGTCCATCGCCATCTCAAGGCGCGAGTCCAAATCCCATGCGTCCGCCGCGTCGAGTTTTTCCTGCACCGCGCCCTGTCGTTCGAGCAGCTTCGACATTTCTTCGTCCGGCATCTCCTCGCCGAAGCGCGTGTTGATCTCGTCGTACTCCTTGAGCAGGTCAATCGTCCCCTGCACGGCCTGCTCGACTATCTCGCGCACGGTCTTCGACTCGTCGAGTCGCGGCTCCTGTTCGAGAAAGCCGACGGTGTGGCCGGGCGAAATGACGGTCTCGCCCGTAAAACTTTTGTCCACGCCCGCCAGAATTTTCAACAGCGAACTCTTGCCCGAACCGTTGAGGCCGATGACGCCGATCTTCGCGCCGTAGAAGTAAGAGAGGTAGATGTCTTTGAGGACAGCTTTCTTGTCGTAGTTTTTGCTGACGCCGATCATCGAGTAGATGATTTTGTTAGGCTGAGTGCTCATCCCTGCTTTACCTTCGCGGAAAATTTTTCAGATTATGTGAAACGGTTATAGACACACTACGACAGACGGAGGGCAAACCTCAAACGCGGCGCGCGGGATCGGCGAGACGCGGCGGCTACGTTTCCACGGCAATTTCACGGAAACGTTGATGCAACGGAGAGCGTCCGAGCGTTAAGTCGAATTATTGTTCGAGAGTTAAGACCCCTGCGCCGCCGTCTGCGCCGGGTTTGGGTCAACCCACGTGGAGCTGACGCCCGCCGCATTCAAAGCGTCCTCAAGCGGCTGGCCCGACGCGACCCTGAATGCCCTCGCGGGTCGCAGGCGCACGCGCACGCCGTCCTCGCGCAGGTGAATGTCGAATAGAACATCACAGTCGCCGGGATGAGAAAGAAGCGTTTGAGAAACCTTCTCGTACATCGCGGGTGCGTCGTCGTGTGCGGGAAACTCGATCAGGAGAGTTTGCGTGGAGTCTTGACTGACGGCATACGAAACGCCGAAGTGGCTGTTGCGGATTCTGGCCTTCTCCAGCGAATAGATTTCGTCGCACACTATGGTCGGCAGGCTATCTTGCCCCCCGTCGAGCTTGCCCGTCACGAGCAGGAGCGCGTCGTTCGCAGCCTCCTTACCCTTCGACTTGAACGCTTCCGGCCAGAGCACGCACTTCACGCCCGCGCCCGACAAATCTTCCAGCCTGAAGAAAGCATAGCGGTCTCCCTTCTTCGTATTCCGCACCGTAAAATCCGAGACCACACCGGCGAGGCGGACGTGCGACTGCGGCTCGGCAGTAGTCAAATCGGCGACTGTTTTGCAGTTGAGCTGTCCGATCTTCTCAATGAAGTCATCCAGCGGATGGCCGGAGACGTAAAAGCCGATGGCGGATTTCTCAAACGTGAGTAATTCTTTGCGCGTCCAAGCAGTGGCAAACTCAAGCGTCTGGTGCGAGTCCTCGGCGTCCGACGCATCATCACTCGCCATGCCGAACATCCCGAACTGGCCGCTGCTCTGTTCGCGCTTCTGTCTGGCTCCGCATTCGAGTGCGCGGTCAACGGTCGCATGCAGCGATGCGCGCCAGTTGTGAAGTGCCGCGCCGTCCGCTTTCATCGAATCGAACGCGCCGGCGCAGATCAGACTTTCGAGCACACGCTTGCCCGCGCCCTTTACGCCAACACGCTCCGTAAAATCGAAGATCGAAGTGTAGGGACGGCTTTTGCGCCCGTCTATGATGCCGCTGACGGCTGACTGGCCGATGCCCTTAATCGCCGACAGCCCGTAACGAATCGCGCCCTCGACCGGCCCATGAACTTCTCTTCGTGGACGGCCATCTCCTCGCGGTTCTTTTTGCCCATCGCGCGCCGCATCAAATCGGCCTCGCCGAGCGAGTAGTTCCCCAAACGCTGCGCGAGCTGCATGATCTGTTCCTGATAGACGAGGATGCCGTAGGTGTTCGAGAGAATCTCTTCCATTTCGGGGACGATGTATTCCACAGGCTTCTTGCCGTGATAGCGATCAATGAAGTCGTCCACCATGCCGCCGTCGAGCGGCCCCGGGCGGTACAGAGCGTTCAAGGCCGAGAGGTCTTCGATGGATTTCGGTTTCAGCTTCCGGCAAATCTCCCTCATCCCTTGCGACTCGAATTGAAAAATCGCTTCCGTATGTCCCTGCGCGAATAGCTCGTAGGTCTTTGGGTCGTCGAGCGTGATTTCAGACCAGACGATGTCGCGGTCGTGCACTTCTTTAATCGTCTTGCAGCATTGATTGACGATGGAGAGCGTGGTTAGTCCGAGGAAGTCCATCTTGAGCATCCCGGTCTTCTCTAAGTCGGACATCTCGAACTGCGTCGTCAGTTCCTGTTTGTGGCTGACGGCGACGGGGATCAACTCTTCGAGCGGCTGCGGCGAGATGACGACGCCCGCCGCGTGCACCGACGAGTG
>JAIVJG010000311.1 GCA_020200155.1 Acidobacteriota bacterium
GGGCGTTAGACCGCTCAAGTTATGCTGCAAAACGAGGCGAAATTATAAAAGCTCACATGCCAAAAGGGTTTCAGCTCTCCATTGCTCCCCTGCTCATGCTGGTGCTGATAGCCGAGCCGTCTCTCGCACAGCGGCCGCGAACTGATTACCGCGATCTTCAGAACGTAGTGTTGCGTGAACTGAGAGAGACCAACACACCCGGCGCGGCAATCGCCATCGTCCGCGGTGGCCGCGTCATCTACACCAAAGGGTTCGGCATCTCCAACGTGGAAACCCGGTCCCCCGTCACTCCTAACATGCTTTTTCGCGTCGGCTCAATAACGAAGATGCTGACAGCGACGGTTCTCGTCTCCTTATCAGAAGAGGGGAAGATCGCGCTCGACGCGCCGGTGGGCGATTTCGTCGAAGGATTCGACACACGGCTGTCGCGACTCACCGCGCACCAACTGCTGAGCCACTCGGCCGGGATAATTGATTACGCGCATACCTGCTGCGCCCAGGATGAGTCGGCGCTCGCGACGCAAGTCCGCGCCTATAAGGATGCCGATTACTTCTTTACCGAGCCGGGCAGAATCTTTTCGTACTCCAACCCCAGCTACCACATCGCTGGGTACATCATTCAGGAGCTTACCGGCAAACCCTATGCAGACGCGATGGACGAGAGACTTTTCAGGCCGCTGGGAATGACGCGCACCACTTACCGGCCTACGGTGGCGATGACCTTCCCCTTGTCGCAGGGGCACGACGCGGCGGGTACAGCAAAGCCGACAATCGTCAGGCCCTTCGTCAATAATGTCGGTGACTGGCCCTCCGGCTATGTGTACACCAATGTCTCTGATCTGGCGCGCTTCGCCATTGCCTTCATGAACGGTGGCCGCATCGACGGGAAGCAAGTGCTTTCGCCCTCGGTCATCGCCACCCTTTCTACAGCTTATGTCGACGTGCCGTTCAGTTGGGATGTGCCTCCGGGATTCTTCGAGCGTGCAAGGTACGGCCACGGGTTTTTCATTCAGGAGCATCGCGGCGTGCACTTGCTCCACCATGGCGGCACCATCAACGGGTTCGGTGCCTTCGTGGTGATCGTGCCCGAGCATCGATTCGCCGTCATCATCTTCGCCAATAGGACGGGTGCTATTTTGAGCAAGTCTCTGGAAAAAGCTTTGGAGTTGTCACTGCCGTTAAAGCCTAAGCTAAAAGAACCGCGAAAGCAGTTGATGCCGATGACGTTAGCGGAGATGGATAATTATGCGGGCACTTATGTAAATGGCGCTCTCAAAATCGAACTCCTCGTCAGGAATGGGAAATTATTCCGCAAGGAGTTATACCCGACTACGATCGAGGGCGGGCCTGGTCGCGATTTCGAAGCGCCGGTCACGAAGGTCGGAATGAATCGATTCGCGTTCACTCCGCCAGGGGAAACCGCGCCGGCAGAGTTTGTTCTCGTACCTGGTCCCAGCGGCAGGCCAGAATACCTGCACAGCTTCATGGAGGCTGCTAGAAGGATTGAAGCCCGGCAATAATCTGCTACAGACATCGCGGCTGGCTTGCTTCTTCGGCGCCGGTCTAACACATCGTTGGACGCGAGCGGCGGGAGCGTGTTTCGCAAGATAATTGGTGCGGCGATGCGTTTGTGAAATCGCG
>JAIVJG010000013.1:0-48686 GCA_020200155.1 Acidobacteriota bacterium
GTCCTCGCGGCGGTCGGCATCTACGCCGTGATGAGCTACACGGTGACGCAGCGGACGCACGAACTCGGCATCCGCATGGCGCTCGGCGCGCAGCCGCGCGACGTGCTCAGGATGGTGGTGGGGCAGGGGCTGGTGCTCATCGTCATCGGCGTCTGTCTCGGACTCGTCGGAGCGTTCGCGCTGTCGCGCGTGATGTCGGAGATTCTGATCGGCGTGTCGGCCACAGACCCGCTGACCTTTGTGTTTATCCCCCTGCTGCTCTCCGCAGTGGCCCTCGTCGCCAGTTTCATCCCCGCGCGCCGCGCGACGAAAGTAGACCCGATGGTGGCGCTCAGGTACGAATGAAAAGAAATGACGAATGATGAACACGAATGATGAATACGGGGTGATGTGAAAGGCCGGTGCTTTACTTTTCATGCATTGTTCATCATTCCGCATTCACCGTTTCCGTTGAGGAGTTGTGATGAGAAACTTATGGCAAGACTTGCGTTATGCGGTGCGGATGCTGCTGAAAAATCCGGGCTTCACGGCGGTCGCCGTCATCTCACTGGCGCTCGGCATCGGCGCTAACACTTCGATCTTCAGCTTCGTCAACGCCATCCTGCTGAGGCCCTTGCCCGTCGCCGAGCCGGAGCGTCTCGCTTTCGTCTACAGCGGCAGCCGGAGTGACCCATACAACGTCTCATCCTACCCGGACTACGTTGACTACCGGGACAAGAACGAAGTCTTGAGCGATCTGGTCGCATACTCCGGCATCAACGTGAGTCTGAACACGGACGATCAGCCGGAACAGATTTCCGGCCTCATCGTCACGGGCAACTACTTCGACGCGCTCGGCGTGCGCGCCGCACTTGGCCGCACCTTTCTGCCGGATGAAGACCGCACGCCCGGCGCGCGCCCGGTCGCTGTCATCGGCCACGCCCTGTGGCAGGGCCGCTTCATGGGCGACCCGTCTATCGTCGGCAAGCAGATGCTTCTCAACGGGCAGAGCTTCACGATTGTAGGCGTCGCGCCGAAGAACTTCGACGGTACGGACGTGGGGCGTGCGAACGACATCTACGTGCCGATGATGATGCAGGCGGTGGTGCGCCCGCCGCGCGGCGGCTACTCCGGCGAGATGAATCCCGACCTGCTTGCGGTGCGAGGGAGTAGCTGGCTGGAAATCATCGGTCGTCTCAAACCCGGCGTGACCATCGCGCAGGCGCAGGCCGCGATGACGACGCTGGCGAAGGGGATGGAGCAGGCTTACCCGCAGACGAACAAGGATCAACTCGCGACGCTCTCGCCGGCCAGCAAGGGCGACCCGACGCAACGCGGCACGCTGCTGTCCGTGGCCGGGCTGTTGACGGCGGTGGTCGGACTCGTCCTTTTGATCGCGTGCGCCAACGTGGCGAATTTGCTGCTGGCCCGTGCTTCGGGCAGACGCAGGGAGATCAGCATTCGTCTGGCGCTCGGTGCGAGTCGCGGTCGGCTCATCCGCCAACTAATGACTGAGAGCGTGCTGCTCGCGCTCGTGAGCGGAGTGGTCGGACTCCTCCTCGCAGTCTGGCTGGTTGACGCCTTGCAGTCTTACACGCCGCCGGGCAACTTCTTTCCCGTCGCCTTCGATTTCAGTCTGGACACGCGCGTGCTCGGCTTCGCGCTGCTCATCTCCCTCCTGACCGGCGTCATCTTCGGCGTCGCGCCCGCGCTTCAGGCTTCAAACCCCAACCTCGTGCCCGCGCTCAAAGATGAAACGATGGTGCTCCCCGGCAGGGGAGTGCGCCGCTTCAGTCTGCGCAACGTGCTGGTCGTCGCGCAGGTGGCGCTCTCGCTCGTGCTGCTCGTGTGCGCCGGTCTGTTTTTGCGCAGCCTGCGACAGGCGCAGAGCATAGACCCCGGCTTCGACCCGTCGCACGTGCTGTCCATGCCGCTCAACGTCAATCTGCTGCACTACACGAAGCCGCAGGCACAGGAGTTTTACCGGCGCGTGATCGAACGCGTCGAGGCGCTGCCCGGCGTCGAATCGGCGACGCTGACGCGGACGCCGCCGCTCAGTGGCGCGAGCCGCCAGAGCACCGTGCTGGTCGAGGGCGGACAAGGCCCTGCCGCCGCCAGCAACAGCGAAGGCGGTGGATTGCCCTCCGAGAACCCGAACATCACGCTCGCCAGTTCCGTCGCCCTCAAATATTTTCAGACCCTGAGCATCCCGCTTCTGCGCGGGCGCGACTTCGACGAACGCGACCGCGAAGGCGCGCCCGGCGTCGTCATCATCAACGAGACTTTCGCGCGGCGGTACTTTCCAAGCGAAGACCCGCTCGGCAAGCGGCTCAGTCTGAGCGGCGCGAAAGGCCCGTGGCTCGAAGTCGTCGGCCTTGCACGCGACGGCAAGTACATCACGCTCGGCGAAATGCCCGCGCCGTTCGTCTACCAGCCGCTCATGCAGCGCCACGAGAGCGGTATGGTCTTGCTCGTGCGAGCCGGCGGCGACCCGTCGAATCTCGTGACGGGGATCAGGCGCGAGACGCAGGCGCTGGAGAGGAATCTGCCGGTCACGAATTTCAGGTTGATGACGGAGATGCTCAACACTTCTCTCTTCCCGGCGCGGATGGGTGCCGTCCTGCTCGGCGTCTTTGGATTGCTGGCGCTGCTGCTGGCTTCCGTCGGACTCTACGGAGTGATGGCCTACTCGGTCGCGCGCCGCACGCGCGAGATCGGCATACGGATGGCACTCGGCGCGCGGAGCGGAGATGTTCTGGGACTCGTGCTGCGCGAAGGCATGACGCTCGTCGGCATAGGCGTCGTGCTCGGCGTGGCCGTCGCTTTCGCCGCGACGCGAATGCTGGCGGGATTCCTCTACGGCGTCAGCACGAGCGACCCTGCGACCTTCGCGGGTGTCACCGTCGCCCTCGCCGCCACCGCACTGGTCGCGAGTTTTATCCCCGCGCGCCGCGCGGCCAGAGTAGACCCGGCGATTTCGCTTAGATATGAATGAAATGATGAGCGATGAATGCGGAGTGATGAATGAAAGACAGAAGCATTGCTGTTAATAATTCATCATTTATCATTCCGCATTCATCATTTCGCCTGGAGGTGATGTGATGGGAACATTTTTGCAGGATTTGCGATATGCGTTGCGCGTGCTGGCGAAGAATCCCGGCTTCACGGCCATCGCGGTCGTTGCCCTGGCTCTGGGCATCGGTGCGAACACGGCCATCTTCTCGGTCATCAACACGGTGCTTTTGAGGCCGCTGCCCTTCGACAGTCCCGAACGGCTCGTCAAGGTCTGGGGGACGAACCAGAAGCGCGGCGTCTCCAAGTATCCCGTCTCGTACCCGAACTTCACAGACTGGCGCGACCAGAACGGAGTGTTCGAGCACGTCGCGGCCTACAGCGACGCGGGCGCAATCCTCACGGGGCACGACGCGCCGGAGCAGTTGAACGGCATCGTTGCTTCCGCAGACTTCTTCGAGGTGCTCGGCGCGAAGCCCGCCATCGGGCGCGGCTTTACGACGCAGGACGAGCAGGGCGACACGCACGTCATCGTCCTCAGCGACGGCGTGTGGCGTAGTCGCTTCGCCGCAGACCCCGGCATCGTCGGCCAGCAGGTCATGCTCGACGGACAGGCCACTACAGTCATCGGCATCATGCCGGCGGCCTTCAGTTTCCCGCCTGACACGGCTACCGCACCCGTCTTCTGGTCGCTGCTGAACCCGAAGGAGGAGGGCAACGCGGAGCGCGGCGCGAACTACCTGCTGGTGATCGGGCGACTGAAGCCAGGCATCGCGCGCGAGCAGGCGCAGGCCGAGATGAGCACCGTCGCGGGCCGCCTCGAACAGCAGTACCCGGAAAAGAACACGGGGCGCGGCATCAACCTCGTCCCGCTGCACGAAGACATCGTCGGCGACCTCCGTCCCGCGCTGCTCATCCTTTTCGGAGCAGTCGGCTTCGTCCTTTTAATCGCGTGCGCCAACGTCGCTAACCTTTTGCTCGCACGCGCTTCTTCGCGCACGCGCGAGATCGCCGTGAGGACGGCGCTCGGCGCGAGCCGCTGGAGAATCGTTCGCCAGTTGATGACGGAGAGTGCGTTGCTCGCGCTGGTGGGCGGGACGCTCGGACTGCTGCTCGCGTTGTGGGGCGTTGACCTGCTGCTCGCAGCTGTCCCCGCAGACATCCCGCGTCTCAGCGAGTCGGGCCTCGACGCGCGCGTGTTCGGCTTCACCACGGCCATCTCTCTGCTGACCGGCCTCGTCTTCGGACTCGCGCCCGCGCTGCAAGCGTCGAAGACGGAACTGACGGAGGCGCTCAAGGAAGGCGGGCGCGGCTCGACCGAGGGGCTGAAGCGCAACCGCGTGCGCTCGCTGCTCGTCGTCTCGGAAGTCGCGCTCTCGCTCGTGCTCCTCGTCGGCGCGGGCCTGCTCGTCAAGAGTTTTATCTACCTGCACGACGTGAACCCCGGCTTCAAACCCGACCACGTGCTGACGGCGGATGTCGGGCTGCCCACGGCCAAGTACGAAAAGGAACAGCAGCAGGCGGCGTTTTACCAGCAGGCCGTCGGGCGCATCGCCGCGCTGCCCGGCGTCGAGGCGGCGGGCGCGGTCATGCCGCTCCCGCTGAACGGCAACGGCATGCAGAACATCCTGACAATCGAGGGGCGTCCCGCGCTTGCTCCCGGCGAGAAGCTGACGACCAACTCGCGCGTCATCACGCCGGGCTACCTGCGTGCGATGGGCATTCCACTCATTAGGGGCCGCGCCTTCACCGAGCGCGACGACAAAGACGCGCCGAAAGTCTTCCTCGTCAACGAGAGCCTCGCACGCAAATACTTCCCCGGAGAAGAAGCGGTCGGGAAAGAGATTGAAGTGACGGTCGCGCCGGGCATGAAGGGCGAGATCGTCGGCGTGGTCGGCGACGTGAAGCACCGAAACCTTGAGGCCGAACCGGGGCCGGAGACATACGTCTCGTACCTACAGGCTCCCATGCCTTACATGACGCTCGTCGCGCGCACGTCGGTTGATCCGGCCAGCCTCACCGGCTCTTTGCGCGGGGCGGTGCAGCAGGTGGACAAGGATCAACCGCTCTACGGCGTGAAGACGATGGAGCAGTGGGTTGCCGATTCAGTCGCGCGCAGGCGCTTCAACACGGTCCTGCTCGGCATCTTCTCCGCCGTGGCGCTGCTGCTTGCGGCAGTCGGCATCTACGGCGTGATGAGTTACTCGGTGACGCAGCGGACGCACGAGATCGGCCTGCGCATGGCGCTCGGCGCGCAAAGAGGCGACGTGCTGGGAATGGTGGTCGGGCAGGGCATGACTCTGATTATGATCGGCGTCGCGCTCGGCCTTGCCGCTTCCTTCGCACTCACGCGCGTCATGCGAGGGCTGCTCTACGGCGTCAGCGCAACCGACCCGCTGACCTTCGGCGGCGTCGCCCTCGTGTTAATTCTCGTGGCGCTGCTGGCCTGCTTCATCCCCGCGCGCCGCGCGACGAAAGTAGACCCGATGGTCGCGCTCAGATACGAATGAAGTGATGAGTGATAAGAGATGAGAGATAGCTATGCGTCTTTCTTATCACTTATCACTTGTCGCTTATCACTGGGAGGTTTGTGATGGAAACACTGTGGCAGGATTTTCGTTACGGGATTCGCATGTTGTGGAAGTCGCCGGGCGTGACGGCCATCGCGGTGCTGGCGCTGGCGCTCGGCATCGGCGCGAACACGGCAATCTTCTCCGTCGTCAACGGCGTGCTGCTCCGTCCTCTGCCGTATCAAGACCCTGATCGGCTCGTGCGTCTTTCGGAGTGGAGCCAGCAGGTGCCGGGGATGTCTATTTCGTACCCGAACTTCGTTGACTGGCGCGAGCAAAACCACGTCTTCGAGGGGCTGGCCGCGACGCAGTTCAGTAGCTACAACCTGACAGGCGTGGACGAGCCGGAGCGACTGCAAGGGAGAAACGTCTCGGCCAATTTCTTCGACGTGCTCGGCGTCAAGCCCTCGCAGGGACGCGCGTTTTCACCCGACGAGGATCACGCCGGCGCGAACCGCGTCTGCGTCGTCAGCCACGGCCTGTGGCAACGCCGCTTCGGCGCGGACGCGAAGATTCTGGGCAGGCAACTGACGCTCAACGGCGAGGGCTACACGGTCGTCGGCGTGCTGCCGCAGGACTATCGCTACGGCACGGCGACGGACGTGTTCGTGCCCATCGGCTTGCAGGATTCTACCGAGACGTTCCAGCAGCGCGGCAGTCATCCCGGCATCTATGCGGTGGCGCGCCTCAAGCCCGGCGTCAGCTTCGAGCAGGCCGAGGCGGAAATGAAAGGCATCGCGCAGCAACTCGTGCAGGCGCATCCGAAGGAGAACGGCGGCAACGGCGTCACGCTCGTTCCGTTGCGTGAATATTTCGTGGGCGACATCCGCACCTCTCTGCTTATCCTTCTCGGCGCGGTTGGCTTCGTGCTGCTGATCGCGTGCGCCAACGTCGCCAATCTATTGCTCGCGCGCGCCGCTTCGCGCACGCGGGAAATCGCGATTCGCACGGCGCTCGGCGCGGGGCGGCTGCGCGTCGTCCGCCTCCTGCTGACTGAAAGCGTCGTGCTGGCTATCCTGAGTGGGATGGTGGGGCTGCTGCTGGCGCTCTGGGGCACGGACGTTTTACGCAAAGCAAGCCTCGACATCATCCCTACGACCGCAGACATCGGCCTCGACCGCAGCGTGCTGGGCTTTACGCTGCTCGTCTCGCTCCTGACGGGTGTGATCTTCGGGCTGGCTCCGGCATTGCAAGCCTCCAATCCTAATCTCAACGAGGCGCTCAAAGAGGGCGGGCGCAGCGGCACCGCAGGCTCCGCGCGCAGTCGCATGCGAGGCGTGCTGGTTGTCGCCGAAGTCGCACTATCGCTGATGCTGCTCATCGGGTCGGGACTTCTGATCCGCAGCTTCCTGCGTTTGCGCGAGACTGAGACGGGCTTTAACGCGCAGAACCTTCTGACCATGCAGCTCTCCTTCAAGGCGAAGAAAGACGAGGGGCGCAAGGTCGCCGGCTTCCTCGATCAAGTGGAACGGAAAATTAGAGCGCTGCCCGGCGTCGAGTCGGTCGCACTGTCGAACGGAGTGCCGTTCCTCGGCGCAACCGAGACTTCCTTTCAGGTGGAAGGACGCCCGCCCGCCGAGCCGGGCAAGAGGCCGATGACCGTCGCCTACTGGACGACGCCCGATTATCTGAAAGCGATGGGCATACGTCTCGTCAAGGGCCGGTTCTTCAACGAGCACGACACGCAGTCGTCACCGCTCGTCACTGTCATTGATGAAGACTTCGCGCGGCAGCAGTTTCCAGACGAAGACCCCATCGGGAAATATTTGGAAGGTAATAAGGAACAGAACATTCCGCACGCGGAGATCATCGGGGTCGTCGCGCACGTCAAGAACTATGGCCTCGACGCGCCGGGGCCGGTGCAGATCGAGTACTACCACGCGCTGACTCAAGTGCCCGACAAGTTCCTGCCGCTCATCGCTGGTCGCATCAGCCTGGTCGTCCGCACTACGTCCGACCCTTCGGGGATGACCGCTGCTATTCGGCGCGAAGTGCAGACGATTGACCCGAACCAGCCGGTCTATAACGTCAACACGATGGAACAGGTGCTCTCCGATTCCGTCGCCACGCAGCGACTCTCGATGATGCTCCTGAGCGTCTTCGCGTGCGTGGCGCTCGTGCTCGCGGCGGTCGGCATCTACGGAGTGATGAGCTACACGGTCGCGCAGCGCACGCACGAGATCGGGCTGCGTATGGCTCTGGGCGCGCAGGCACGCGACGTGCTCCGGCTCGTGCTGGGGCACGGCATGATGCTCACGCTGTTGGGAGTCGGCATCGGCCTCGTCGCGGCCTTCGCGTTGACGCGCGTCATGTCGAGCCTGCTGTTCGGCGTCAGCGCGACCGACCCGTTGACGTTCGCAGGCATTCCCTTGCTGCTGCTCGCGGTGGCGCTCCTCGCCTGTTACGTCCCCGCGCGGCGCGCGTTGAAGGTTGATCCGATGGTCGCGCTGAGATACGAGTGAGCAATAAATTTTAGCCACGGCAGGCACGGAGAGACACAGTTAAATGCCTTCGGGCTGCGTCTCTCCGTGCTCGCCGTGGCGAGGGCACGACGACTTGGTGAGCATCATGCTGAAAGTTAAGGGGAGTACGATGAGTTTAATTTTCGAGGCACGCCTGAGCGTGAAGAGATGGAGTTCGAGAAGTAGAGCGTCACGCGCCTCCAGCGTCCTCGCGTCCGTTTTGCTGGTCGCCGCGACGGTTTCGGCGCAGACGCCCACGCCACGCACGCCTTCGTCGCCGCAGACAGACCCCACGCGCCCGCCCTCTGTCGAGCGTCCCACCCCGCAAATCCCGCCGGGCACAGCGCCCGCGCAGCCGTCAACTCCCGCGCCCGCGATTCTTCAGCCGTCAACTCACGCCAACGCCGCGCCCGTCCAAGGCTCGCCGCCGGGCACGGCCACACAGCAGCCCGACGAGGGCACGCCCAACCCGCTCTTGCAGGCGCGGCCTTTGCCGCCGCTGCCCTCCATGACCCGGCTCGGCGTCTCCGCCGACCAAACGCTCGCACTCTCTCTGAACGAGGCTGTGCGCCGCGCGCTTGAGAACAACACGGACATCGAAGTGGCGCGCGAAGAAGTGCGCTTCGCCGAAACCGTACTGCGCTCGCTCGAAGGCGTCTATGATCCCGTCTTTGTGGCCACGCCGCAGTTCAACAGCCGCGTCACGCCGGTTGCGAGCACGCTCGGCGGATCGGGAAGTTCCGGCACTGTGAACACCACAGATATCAACTACGACTCGTCGCTCACGCGCCAGTTCAAGAAGGGCGGCGGGCAGTACGAGTTCTTCTTCAACAACACGCGCGAGACGACCAGTTCGACCTTCAGCAGCCTTAATCCTTTCTATTCGTCGAGCCTCGGCGTTCGCTTCACGCAACCGCTCATGCGTAACCGCGAGATTGATTTGAGCCGCCGCACCATACGCATCCAGCAGCGACTCGTCGCGCAAACCGACGCAGACTTCCGCCGCCGCACCATTGATGTCATCACGTCTGTGCAGGTGGCTTACTGGGATTTGGTGCTCGCCCTGCGCGACCAGCAAAACCGGCTCGCCAATCTGAAGCTGACGCGCGAGCTGCATCGCCAGAACGAGGCGCGCATCGCCGCCGGCTCGGTCGCGCCGTTCGAGCGCGCGGAGGTGCAGACCGAACTCGCCAACCGCGAGAGCGAACTGCTTGAATCTTCTCAGAACGTCACCATCGCCGAGAACAATCTGAAGCAGTTGATCCTGCACGATTCGCTCGCGCCCGAATGGTCTGCACAACTGACGCCGACCGACGAGCCGGTCTTTGACGAGACGCCAGTCAGCCTCGCCGATGCCTTGACGGAAGCTCGCGCCAACCGGCCCGAACTCAAGCGTCTGGGCCTGCAAAAAGAAATCAACGATATTGACCTTCAATACTTCAAAAGCCAGGCACGCCCGCGCCTGGACATCGAGGCGGTCGTCGCGACGACGGGACTCGCGGGCAGCCCCATCGTCGCAACCGGCACAGTGCCGGGCGGGCAGGCGCAGACGGGGCCTCTCATCGGCGGCAACGCAAATACGAACCCCAGCGCGTTTCTCCTGCAACAAATCAACGACCTGCGACAGAGGCAGGGACTTCCCGCCGCAACGGTGCCGCAGATCACTTCGCAGGCGGGCGGCGTTCCCGCGCGGCTGGCCGGCGGCTACTTCCAGACGCTGCGTAACCTCAGCACCTTAAAAACGCGCAACATCGTCGTCGGCGTGCGCCTCGAACTGCCCCTGCACAACCGCGCCGCGAAAGAGCAACTGGCGGGCGCGCAGATTCGGCGCACGCAACTCGAAACCACCGTGCGTGGGCAGGATCAAGCCATAGAGGCCGAAGTTCGCAACGCCGCGCAGACGGTCGAGATCGCGCGCCAGCGCGTGCTCGCGGCCCGCTCCGCGCGCGAAAGCGCCGAACTGCAACTGCAAGGCGAGCGGCGGCTCTACGAGTTCGGCCACTCGACGACCTTCCTGCTTTTCCAGCGCCAGAATCAGTTGGCCGGCACGCTCAACCAACAGTTGCGCGCCGTGACCGACTACAACAAAGCGCTCGCCGTCTTGCAGCGCGCCACGTCAACCACGCTCAAAGCCAACAACGTGACGGTCGAGAGGGCAGCCGGAGAACGGTGAATCGAATCGTCGAAAAATTAGCAGGGATGGACGGGACGGGCAGGACAAAGAAGCAATGACGATTTGAACTCTTGGCTTTGAGATTTCAGATTCCGAGGTTGGCCGTTTAGAATTCTTTCGTGTCCCCTTTGCCTATGCCGCGAATCCTGATTGCCGACGATCAACCCGACGTGCTGGAAGCGCTGCGCTTGCTGCTCAAGGGCGAGAGCTACGAGACTGAGACGGTCAGTTCGCCGGCTGCCGCCCTGCGCGCCTTAGAGACGCGCGACTTCGATGCCGTCCTGATTGATCTCAACTACGCGCGCGATACCACTTCGGGGCAGGAGGGCCTCGACCTGCTGACGCGCATCCAGTCGCTCGACAGCGCGCTTCCCGTGATTGTGATGACGGCATGGGGCAGCGTCGAACTTGCCGTCGAGGCGATGCGTCGCGGCGCACGCGACTTCATCCAGAAGCCCTGGGACAACGCGCGCCTGCTGACGGTCTTGCGGACGCAGACCGAGTTGAGCCGCGCGCTTCGTCGCGGGCAGCGGCTCGAAGCCGAGAACCGCGTCCTTCGCGACGGGACGGACGCGCCGCGCCTGATCGCCGAGTCTGAGGCGATGCGTCCCGTACGGCGGGACGCTCTTCCTCGACGAGATCGCCAACGCGCACCCGAACCTTCAGGCGAAACTCCTGCGCGTGCTGGAAGCGGGCGAGTTCGAGCGCGTCGGCTCTTCAAAGACGAAGCGCGTCAACGTGCGCCTCCTCTCCGCCACCAACGCCGACCCGCGCGCCGAGGTCGCCGCCGGGCGCTTTCGTCAAGACCTGCTCTTCCGTCTCAACACGGTCGAGATTCACTTGCCCCCTCTGCGCGAGCGCGACAGCGACATTCAACTCCTCGCCGAACACTTCCTGCGCCAGTACGCGCAACGCTATCGCCGCCAGATAGGCTCGTTCGATAAGTCCGCGCAACAGGCACTGCAAGAGCACTCGTGGCCCGGCAACGTGCGCGAACTCGACCACGTCGTCGAGCGCGCGGTCTTGATGGCGCGCACCGACGCGGTGACGGCTTCAGACCTCGGCTTGAGGATGGAACGCGCGGGCGGCGCGCTTCGTCTCGAAGAGATGAGCCTCGAAGATGTCGAGCGACTGCTTATCCAGAAGACGCTCGCGCGCTACGAGGGCAATGCCAATCGAGCCGCCGAAGCGCTCGGACTAAGCCGCAGCGCGCTCTACCGCCGCATCCAGAAGTATGGCCTCTAGCGGAGGCAAGGGCGACCCTGATTCTTCAAACGCGATTATGTTGTTGACGCCCCAGCCGGCTCTGAGTGTGTACCTTGTACCCCGCGCGACGGAGCAGAGCCGCGTCTTCGACCTGCTCGGCCAGATCAACTACAAAATCCTGCAAGGCAACTGCGTATACCTGCGCGTGTGCGGGACGACTTACAAAGTTCTCTACGGCGTCTACTGGCAGAGCGTCTTTTCGGGCGTCCAGCACTGGGGGCTGAAATGCACGGTCATTGAAGACGGCATGTGGGCTGAAGAATATCCGGCGGCGATGAATGTTGACTTGCCGCTACGCTTCACGAAAGACGGCTGGATTGTCGAGGCCGAGACTTTCCAGTTCCTTCTTCACAGCGAATTCCCGGCCTTCCTCAACTGCCCTCTCGCTTACAGTGTGTCGGCGTCCGCGAATGTTTGATCGTAGCTAAAAGCCGGATGAGCGTTTCAAGCAAGAGCGAAGAGCTATATGATGGCGTCGTGCGTAGAGAGGCCGCAAACTCGAAGGCTCGGCCCGCCGTCAAAGCTTCCGTCGCCGTGCAGGCACGCCGCGAACGGTTCAGCCACGGCACGCGGGTCACGTTGATGGCGCTCGCCGCGGGGTTCCCCGGCGTGCTGGTCTCGCTCGTCCTGTTGCTCGGCGGGGATTACACGCCCAAAGTTCAGTGGACGCTCGGCGCGTTGATCCTCTGCTGCTGGCTGGCCTTCGCACTGGCGATGCGCGAGCGCGTGGTGCGCCCCCTGCAAACGCTCTCGAACCTGCTCGCGGCGTTGCGCGAGGGCGACTATTCGATTCGTGCGCGCGGCGCGAACCACTACGATGCGTTGGGCGAAGTGTTGTTGGAAGTCAATGCGCTCGGCGAGACTCTGCGTGAGCAGCGGCTCGGCGCGATGGAGGCGACGGCGCTGCTGCGCGCGGTGATGGAGGAGATTGACGTGGCGGTCTTCGCCTTCGACGGCGACGAGCGCCTGCGTCTGGTCAATCGTGCCGGCGAACGCCTGTTCGCGCAGCCCGCCGCGCGCCTGCTCGGACGACGCGCCGAAGAACTCGGCCTGCTCCAATCTTTGCGCGCGGACGGCAATGGCGAGCCGCGCACCACGCAGATGACCTTCCCCGGCGGCGCGGGCCGATGGAGCGTGAGCCGCAGCACGTTTCGACAGCGCGGCTCGCCGCACCGGTTGCTCGTGCTGACGGACTTGAGCCGCGCGCTTCGTGAAGAAGAGTTGAAGGCGTGGCAGCGCATCGTGCGTGTGCTCGGCCACGAGTTGAACAACTCGCTCGCGCCGATCAAGTCAATTGCCGGGAGTCTGGCGAGTCTCATCTCCAAACCGCAACGCCCGGACGACTGGCAGCAGGACGCGCAGCGCGGCCTCGACGTGATCGCGACGCGCGCCGAAGCCCTGAGCCGCTTCATGGCTTCTTACGCGCGCCTCGCGCGCCTGCCGCCGCCGCGTTTTCAGCCGGTGGATGTCGGCTCGCTGGTGCAGCGCGTGGCGAATCTGGAATCGCGCCTCAAGGTTGGTGTCGCAACCGGCCCTGCGGTCGTCGTGCAGGCCGACGGCGATCAGTTGGAACAACTCCTCATCAACCTTCTGCACAACGGCGTGGACGCATCGTTGGAGACGGGCGGCGGCGTCGAGGTCGGCTGGAATAAAAACGGCACGCAGTTGGACGTGTGGGTGAAAGACGAGGGGCCGGGCTTATCCGATACGGCGAATCTCTTCGTGCCGTTCTTCACGACGAAGCCGGGCGGCACGGGCGTCGGCCTCGTGCTTAGCCGACAGATCGCGGAGGCGCACGGCGGCACGCTCACGCTTGAGAACCGGCAGACCGGACACGGCTGCACGGCCAGACTTCGTTTGCCGCTTTGAATCTCCGACACGCGGCAGCGCCCGCAGGCATTTCGATTTTGGGATTGCGCCATCCCACAAACGCGCAGCCAACGCGCCCTTCAATCCCCGTCGCCCGCCTGATACTAAACTTTTTCAGCACTTAACCCCGTCGAGTCCACTGGCACGGCGCTTTCATTAGTTACCCCGGAAACTAAAGCTTCCGTCACGAACGGGGCGGGCGACCTTGAAGACATCTGGAGGAGACGAGATGAGCACCTTGTGGCGAGACCTGCGTTACGGCATTCGCATGTTGGGGAAGAGTCCGGGCTTTAGCGCCGTGGTGGTGTTTTCTCTGGCATTAGGGATCGGCGCGAACGTCTCGATCTTCACCATCGTCAACGCGCTGCTCCTGCGTCCGCTCGCCGCCGCGCGCCCGCAGGAGTTGGCCGCCGTCTATACGAGCGACTACAGCGGCCCGCTCTACGGCACTTCGTCTTACCCGGACTACCTGGACTTCCGCGCACGCGCGCAATCCTTCGACGGCCTAGTGGCCTACGCGCCGCACTCCGTCGTGATGACGACGAACGGCGCGCAGCCGGAGCGTTTGCAGGGCGAGTACGTCAGCGGAAATTATTTCGACGTGTTCGGCGTGCGCGCGGCGCAGGGGCGCACCTTCAACGCGGAGGAAGACCGAGAGGCGGGCGCGCATCCGGTCGTCGTCTTAAGCCAACGCTTCTGGCAGAAACGGTTCGACTCCGCGCCAGACCTGATCGGCAAGCAGATCGTCTTGAGCAACCAGAGCTTCACTGTCATCGGCGTCGCGCCGCCGCAGTGGAGAGGGATGGTGCGCGGCCTCGGCGTTGATTTCTGGATGCCGATGGCAATGGAGCCAATCATCAACCCCGGCTCCGAGATGCTCACGAGTCGCGGCTCGCGCGGGCTTTTCATCATGGGGCGTCTCCGGCCCGGCGTGACGCTTGAGCAGGCGCGTGCGGAGTTCAACGTCATCGCCGGGCAGCAGCGAGAGGCTTACACGCAGCAGTGGTCGAACGTGCGAAACGAGGGGCGCACGATTACGCTCCTGCCGGAGAGCGAGACGCGCATTATGCCGCAGTTGCGCGGGGCTGTGCTGGGCTTCATGGGACTTTTGATGGCCGTCGTCGGGCTGGTGCTGGCGGTCGCCTGCGCCAACATCGCGGGGCTTTTGCTGGCACGCGCCACCTCGCGCCGCCGAGAGATTGCGATCCGCCTCGCGTTGGGCGCGAGCCGCGCGCGTCTGATGCGGCAACTGCTGACGGAGAGCCTGCTGCTCTCGCTCGTGGGCGGCGCGCTCGGCATACTGGTGGCGCTGTGGGCGACAGACCTGCTGTTGAAGTTCAGGCCGCCTTTCGGCGTGACGCTGGCGCTCGACCTCGGATTAGACGCGCGCGTGCTCGGCTTCACACTGCTTACGGCGATCATCACCGGCCTCGCCTTCGGACTCGCCCCGGCGGTGCAGGCGACGAAGCCGGAACTCGTGCCCGCGCTCAAGGACGAGGGCGCGGCGGGCGGCTATCGTCGCTCGCGTCTGCGGAGCCTGCTCGTCGTCGCGCAGGTGGCCGTCTCGTTGCTGCTCCTCATCGGGTCGGGTCTTTTCCTTCGCAGCCTGATGAACGCCAACGCGATTGACCCCGGCTTCAACCCGCAGAACATGCTGCTCGTGGACGTGGAACTGCGCGACTACAAGGAAGCGCAGGGCGTCAGCTTTTACCAGCAGCTCCTTGAGCGAGTCCGCGCGCTGCCCGGCGTGAGCGCGGCGAGTTGGTCGGGCGAGTTGCCGCTCCAACTTCAAGGCTCTCGACGCGGCGTCCGCTTCGAGGGCTACCAGCCGCAGCCCGGCGAGGACATGGAGGTCGCCTTCAGCTCGGCTGGCCCGGAGTATTTTCGGACGATGGGCATCACGCTCCTGCGCGGTCGCGACTTCAGCGAGCGAGACACGGCGGGCGCGCCCGGCGTCGTCGTCATCAACGAGGCGCTCGCGCGCAGGTACTTCCCCGGTCAGGACGCGCTCGGCAGACACCTCAGCATCAGCGGCCCCAAAGGCCCGTTCCTCGAAATCGTCGGCATCGCGCGCGACGGCAAATACTGGACGCTCGGCGAAGAAGCCCGCCCGTTTATGACGTTCCCGCTGCTGCAAAACTACGAGGGCGCGGCGACGCTGATGATACGCACCGAAGGCGACCCGCAGAGCCTTGTCAGCCCTGTGCGCGGAGAGATTCGCACGCTCGATCAGAACGTCCTCGTTGACAGCGCCAAGACGATGACGGAGCACATGGGCCTCGCCCTCTTGCCTGCGCGCGTGGCGGGCAGCGTGCTCGGCGTCTTCGGTCTCGTCGCGCTCGTCCTCGCAAGCATCGGCATCTACGGCGTCGTCGCTTTCTACGTCGGCCAGCGCACACGCGAGTTCGGCATCCGCGTCGCGCTCGGCGCGCAAGCGGGCGACATCCTCGGACTGGTCTTAAAAGAAGGCATGTTGATTGTCGCCGTCGGCGTGGCGCTCGGACTCGCCGGGGCGTTCGCCGTCACGCGTCTGCTCTCAAGCTTTCTCTACGGCATCAGCCCCGGCGACCCTCTGACTTTCACAAGCGTCTCGCTGCTGCTCGTCGGCGTCGCGTTGCTCGCCTGTCTCGTCCCCGCGCGCCGCGCGACGAAGGTTGATCCGATGGTGGCGCTCAGATACGAATAGGAGTGATAAGTGACAGGTGACTAGTGACAAGCAAGAACTTGTTTTAACTTGTCACCCGTCACTCGTTACTTGTCACTGCTTTTGGAGATGATGTGATGGGAACTATCTGGCAAGACTTGCGGTACGGATTTCGGATGCTGTGGAAGTCGCCGGGCTTCACGACGGTGGCGCTGTTGGCGCTGGCGCTGGGCATCGGTGCGAACACGGCGATCTTCTCGGTCGTCAACGCCGTGCTCTTGAGGCCGCTGCCTTACCGTGACCCTGAACGGCTCACGCTGGTGTGGTGGAGCGCGCCTAAACTCAGCCTCGATCAGTTCCCGGCCTCCGCGCCGGACTTTGTTGACTGGAAAACACGGAGCGGCGTCTTTGAACGCGTCGCGGCCTTCAAGGGGGCGAGCTTCAACCTGACGGGCGGGAACGAGCCGGAGCGCGTCCAGAGCGCCGCCGTCTCCGCCGATCTCTTCCCGATGCTCGGCGTCCAGCCGCGCCTCGGTCGCGCCTTCGCCGACGAAGAAGAGCAGCCCGGCCACGAGAAGGTCGCCCTTGTGAGCGACGGTCTGTGGCAGCGTCGCTTCGGCGCGAACCCCGGCCTCGTCGGCCAGCAGGTCGCGCTCAATGGCGAGAGTTACACGGTCGTCGGCGTGCTGCCGCCCAACTTCAACTTCCCCGAAGGCGACACGAAGATTGACCTGTGGGTTCCGCTCTCGTTCGACCCCAAAGAGATGAGCCAGCGCGGTAGTCGTAGTTTGATCGTCGCGGCGAGCCTCAAGCCGGGCGTGACGCGTGAGCAGGCTGGAGTCGGGATGAACCTGCTCGCCAAGCGCATGGCCGAGGAGTACCCCGCGACGAACGCCGACTGGGGCATACAGGTTCAACCGCTCACCGAAGCCATCACGGAAGATCAACGTCCCGCGCTCCTCATACTGTTCGCGGCGGTCGGCTTCGTGTTGGCTGTAGCGTGCGCCAACGTCGCCAACCTGCACCTCGTGCGCGCGGCCACGCGGCACAAAGAGGTCGCCGTGCGTGTCGCGCTCGGCGCAAGCCGCCTGCGTCTCGTCAGGCAGTTTCTGACAGAGAGCGTCCTGCTCGCCGGCGTGGGCGGCGTGCTCGGCCTGCTGCTCGCCGTCTGGGGCGTGGACGCGCTCAAGGCCGTGCTCCCTTCGGACGTGCCGCGCCTCGAAGAGATCGGCGTTGACGCCTCTGCGCTCGGCTTTACGCTGCTCGTCTCGCTCAGTGTCGGCGTGCTCCTCGGCCTCGCGCCCGCGCTGCAAAGAACCAGACCGGACGTGGCGGAGGTGCTCAAGGAAGGAAGCCAGTCGGTCGCGGGCGGCCTGCGACGCAACCGTGTGCGCGCCGCGCTCGTCATCGCGGAGGTGGCGCTGGCACTGATGCTGCTAACGGGCGCGGGGCTGATGCTTCGCAGCTTCTGGCAATTGCGCGAAGTCAGTCTGGGCCTCGACCCGGAAAACGTCCTGACGATGAAGCTCACGCTGCCGGCGCAAAAATATGAGGACGCGAGCAGGCAGACGGCCTTCTCCGAACAGCTTCTCCAGCGCGTGATGACGATGTCTGGCGTCGCCTCCGCCGCCATCACGACCAGCCTCCCACTGTCCGACACTTCGATGACGGACTTCGTCGTCGAGGGCCATCTGCGGCAGGAAGATGTGGAGGATCAAATAGGGGCTTACAGCTCCATCAGCACAGACTATTTCCGCGCGTTGCGAATCCCCGTCATCAGGGGACGCGCCTTCAACGAGCAGGACACGGAGAAGTCCGCGCCCGTCGTTATCATCAGCGAGACGCTGGCCCGCGCGTATTTCGGCGACGAAGACCCCGTCGGCAGGCGCATCAAAACGGGCGACGGTGATGAGGAAGGCGGCGAGGCGAAGGCTGAGGGTAAGGGCGAGAATAAGGACAAGAACAATGCCGGGGATGAGGAACAGGAGCAAGGTAAGGGTGGTGCGGACGAACACCCGTGGATGACCATCGTGGGCGTCGTCGGGGACGTGCATCGCTTCGGTTTGGACGAGAAACTCAAGCCGGAGATTTATTTCCCATACCGCCAGCAGCCGGGCACCGAGATGGCGCTCGTCGTGCGCGCGGCTTCCAACCCGTCGGGCATGACCGCCGCCGTCCGCCGCGAGGTGCGTGCGGTTGATGCGGAGCAACCCGTCTACGACATCGAGACGATGAGCCAACTGCTCTCGGAGTCTATCGCCACGCGCCGCTTGTCGGTGGTGCTGCTCGCCGTCTTCGCGGCGTTGGCGCTCGTTTTGGCGGCGGTGGGGATTTACGGCGTCGTCTCTTACTCGGTGGCGCAGCGCACGCACGAGATCGGCGTGCGGATGGCGCTCGGCGCGCAAGGACGCGACGTGCTGCGGCTGGTCGTGGGGCAGGGAATGATTCTGGTGTGCGTCGGACTCCTGCTCGGCATTGGGGCGAGCCTCGCCGTCATGCACACGATGTCGAGCCTGCTCTTCGGCGTCTCGGCCACAGACCCGGCGACGTTCGCCTGCGTCTCCGTGCTGCTCGCCGTCATCGCGCTGCTCGCCTGCTATATCCCCGCGCGCCGCGCCGCGAAGGTTGATCCGATGGTGGCGCTCAGATACGAATAGGAATGATAAGTGATAAGCGATAAGTAATAAGAACAGACGAACAGCTTTTCTCTTATGCACTCATCACACATCACCCGGAGAAAAAGATGATCTCTTTGAGAAACGTGGAGAAGTTTTACGAGGCCGGCGCGACGAAGAATTACGTCCTGCGGCGTATCAATCTGGATGTGGCGGAGGGCGAGTTTATTTCCGTGATGGGGCCTTCGGGGTCTGGCAAGTCAACGCTGCTGCACGTCATAGGGATGCACGACACAGCGTGGGGCGGCGAGTATTTTTTAGACGGCCAGCCCGTGCATAAGCTGGGAAAGAAAGAGCGCGCGGAGTTGCGCAACAAAACCATCGGCTTCGTCTTTCAGAGCTACCACCTGCTCGACCACCTGACCGTCTACGAGAATCTCGAAATCCCTCTCTCTTACCGCGACACAGCCAAGCGCGAGCGGCAGAGCGTCGTCGCCGACGCGCTCGACCGCTTTCACATCGTCGGCAAAAAAGACCTCTACCCGACACAACTCTCCGGCGGGCAGCAGCAACTCGTCGGCGTCGCACGCGCCCTCATCGCCAGCCCGAAACTGCTCCTCGCAGACGAGCCGACCGGCAATCTCCATTCGAGCCAGGGGAAAGAAATCATGGAACTGTTCAAGCGGCTCAACGACGAGGGCACGACCATCATTCAGGTGACGCACTCGGAACAGAACGCGACCTACGGCAGCCGGATCGTCAAGCTGGAAGACGGCTGGATCGTCAACAACTAGATCAGACCACGCGGCATTTAGCCCGCTGGTTGCATGTCGCTATAGAGCAGGTGGTGGAAGTTAGTCCGTGCGCTTGACTGTCAGACCCACGTTCATCTATCGTGTGCGCAAGGTGCTGAGGGGTGCCTACGCCCGAGAGAGATATAATTTCACCCTCATTTTTCCCGGGGCTACACTGCGATCTCAAACGTGCTGCCAATCGTCGGGCTTAAGGCAGAAGACACGGAGGAGTACGCATGAAGACCAGGGAATTCCCGCCACCTGTGCTTGCATACCGCATTGAAGCACGACGATTATTCAAACAACTGCGTTCCGATTCGAGCGACGACGCCGTCCTGTCCGCCGCACGATTCCGCCAGATTCGTTCCTTCGCATCCAGAAGCGTTCAGCAGATTCTTGAGATTCGTGAACAGGTAAAACTCAAGCACGCGCTGGCCGTGATTGCCTTCGAGCACGGGCACACTTCGTGGCGAGCGCTCAAGGAATTCTCAGAGACAGTTGGACAGCCGCCGCTTCGTGCGTCAACTCCGGCACCGGGCCGTGAGATGTACGCGCGCGGGCTTGATGTCCTCCTGAATCGCTGGTTCGCCAGCTACGAGGACGCGCGTGCGTCGCTCGAACAGCACGGCGGATTCCTGCTTCCATTCGACCGGCAGTTCTTTATCTGCGAGCCGGAGGGAATCAGAATCCTGGGGTTGAATCCCGACGACCCGGACTGGGAGCGTATCGGCTGGGACTGGGTAAAGCCTCTGGATCAGGAAGCGTGGCTGCGGCTCAAGCAGAAACGCGAGCAAGCCTCGCAGGGCCTATGACCGCGCGTCGTGTGAATGCTACGGCGTCCGTCAGGGCCGAGTCCGGCACGCTTCACGGATGTTGGATTGAACTCAGCCGGGGCGTTTGACGGAACTTCAGTGGGCAGGCGACGGCGGCTGATTTTTCCGCAGTGCGCGCCCGGCAAGCGCGCCGTTGTATTTACCATCCTCGACCGCCGGCTTTCCGTTGACGAAGACGTATCGCATCCCTGTCGAGAGCAACTCCGGTTCCCTGTACGTCGCACGGTCGGCTATCGTCTGCTCGTCGAACACGATCACGTCCGCGAAGTAGCCCACGCGCAGCAGCCCGCGCTCCGGTATGCGAAACGTCGCCGCCGTCAACGCGCTTGAGGCGCGAATCGCGAAGGGCAGCGTGATGAGTTTTCGTTTGTAGACGTATTCGCGCAGCTTTCGCGGGAACGTGCCGTATTTTCGTGGATGACCGCTTGAGCCGTCCGACCCGGTCATCACGAACGACTGCACCATGAAATTCTCGATGTCCGGCTCGCTCATGTTGAAAGAGGCCACGCTCACGTCGCCGATCTTGATGATGTCGAGCGCGGCCTCGACCGGCGGCTTGTTTCTCTCTCTGGCGACGGCTCCGAGCGTCTTCCCCCATAGCTCTTTGTTCCGTGTGGACGTGAAGAGCAGCGCCTCCGCGCCGTTGCGCCGCTTCAGATTAACTTCCATCTCGGCCAAGAGGCGCGTGCGAATCGCTGTGTCGTCAATCCGCTTGAGCAGTTCCGCGCGCCCTCCGACCTCCGCCCAGCGTGGGATGAGCGTGGAGACGAGGCTCGTCCCCGACGCATCGTAAGGATACTGGTTCGCCGTCACCTCGACCCCTTCGTCGCGCGCCTGTTTGATGAGACGGATGGCCTCCGCGCTCTGTCCCCAGACTTCTGTGCCGAGCGCCTTGATGTGTGAGATGTGAACGGGAATGCGCGCCTCGCGCCCGATGCGAATCGTCTCTTTGATCGAGCCGAGCAGTCCGATGTTGTAAGAATTTTCGTCGCGCATGTGCGTGTCGTAGACTCCGCCCCTCGCCGCCGCGACCTTCGACAGTTCGATCACTTCCTCTGTTTTCGCGTAGCTGCCCGGCGCGTAGTACAGCCCCGTGGAAATCCCGAACGCGCCCTCGTCCATCGCACGCGCGACGAACGACTTCATGCTCTCCAGTTGTTCCGCTGTCGGCTGCGCGTCGCTGCTCCCCAACACCTGCCCGCGAATCGTTCCGTGTCCCGTCAGCAGCGCGGCGTTAGTGCCGATGCCTTGCCGCTCCCACTTTTCGAGCGTGCCGGCGACGGACAGGACGCTCGCGCCGTCGTTGCCGGTGATGACGGTCGTGACGCCCTGCATCAGATAATTCTCGTTACTCTTTCGCCGCGCGTCGGAAAGGTCTTCGATGGTGTGCGTGTGCGGGTCTATGAAGCCGGGCGCGACCAACAGCCCCGCCGCATCAATCGTGCGCGCCGCGCGGACGCCAGACTTCGCGGCGTTGCCGATGAAGACAATTCTGTCGCCGCGAATCCCTACGTCCTCCGCCAGAGGCTTCGACCCCGACCCGTCAACGACCTTGCCTCCGCGAATCAGCAAGTCAACTTGCAGCTTGGGGGCAACACCGGACTTCTTTCTCGCCTGAGAGAAAGGGACGTTCGCCGCGCTCGCACAGACGACGAGCGCGCACAGCAGCACCGCCACTATCGCTTTACGAATCATAATTCTCCTTGCCGCAGTCCCGACCGCGAGGGAGAGCGCGGAGGGCAGGGCGAAAAGTTAAAGAGACTGATTTATACAGCCCTCCGCCCTTCCTTTTCCTCAAAATTCTCTCCCGGCAAAATTAAACTTGATTTTACCACGGCACTTTCGGGCATAATCACGCGCGCATTCTTTCGACCTGAATAAGCTTTCACAGTTCTACCGTTGTCCGCCCGTACCGGGGTGGCCTCTGCGGCCACACGCCGGCAGGCACAAAAGCAGCGTTCGCTTTTCTCATTCCCGCGAGCCGCCCGGCCCGCATTGCCAACGAGGAGTCACATGCCGCGCAACATTCGCTTCCGGTTTTTCATCCTGATTGCATCACTGTTCATATCCACGTCGTCCGCGCTCGCCGACCAGCCGAAGCCGGGACGCGACCCGCAGCAACCCGTGGATGAAGAGTACACGCGGCGCATACGCGAGTACACGACCGCGCCCTACTTCAACTCTCCGCTGACGGACTACCTGCCCGCGTCGAGCAAGGTGCCGACGCCGATGGCCGTGCTCGGCGACGTGGCTGGAGCGCCCGGCAAGCTGCCGTACTCGGCGGAGGTCTATCGCTACATGCGGTTGTTGGAGCAGGCCAGCCCGCGCGTCAAGGTTTATTCCATCGGGACGACGGAAGAGGGGCGCGAGATGATCGCCGTCGCCGTCTCTTCGGAAGCGAATCTCGCGCGCCTCGACGAGAACCGCGCGCGACTCGCCAAACTCGCAGACCCGCGCACGATCAGGATGGACGACAATGAAGCGGAACGACTCGTCGCTGCCTCCGTGCCCGTCTACTACATCACCGGCGCGATTCATTCGCCGGAAACCGGCTCGCCCACGGCCTTGATGGAACTCGCTTATCGCCTCGCTGTGGACGAAAGCCCTTACGTCAAGGCCATCCGCGACGGCGTCGTCACGTTGATTACGCCCGTCGTCGAAGTGGACGGGCGCGACCGCATGGTGGACGTTTATAACTGGCATCTCGCGCACCCGAAAGAGAACTGGCCGCCGCTCGTCTACTGGGGCCACTACGTCGCGCACGACAACAATCGCGACGCGATGAATCTGACGTTGAAGCTGACGCGCAACGTCCTCAACACCTATACAGGCTGGAAGGCGCAGGTCTTGCATGACCTGCACGAGTCCGTGCCGTATCTCTACGACAACACCATCGGCGACGGGCCGTACAACGCATGGCTCGACCCGATCCTGACGGACGAATGGCAGATGCTTGGCTGGAACAACGTCTCGGAGATGACGAAGTTCGGGATGCCCGGCGTCTTCACGCACGGCACGTTCGACACCTGGTCGCCCGGCTACCTGATGTTCCTCGCCGCGACGCACAACGGCATCAGCCGCCTCTACGAAACATTCGGCAACGCGGGCGCGGACACGGTCGAACGCACGCTCTCGCCCGACGACTATTCGCGCACATGGTACAGGCAGAATCCGCCGCTCCCGCGCGCGAAGTGGTCGCAGCGCAACAACAACAACTACCAGCAGACCGGACTCCTGACGGCGCTCTCTTACTTTGCAGACAACGGCAAGCTCTTTCTGCGAAACTTCTATCTCAAGAGCAAGCGTTCCGTCGAGAAGCCGAAGAAGGAAGGCCCGGCGGCTTACGTCTTCCCGGCGGACGACCCGCGCCCCGGCGCGCAGGCCGAGTTGCTCCGCACGCTGCAACTGCAAGGCGTCGAGATCAGCCGCGCCGTCGCGCCCTTCAACGTCACTGTGAGCAGGAAGAAAGCGGACAAGCCTGCGAGCGCCGACGGCAAGGGCGCGGCGCAACCCGGCGGACAGAAAACGGCGGTGGGCAAGTCCGGCAACAAGCCCGACGAACAGAGCGAGACGCGGCAATTCCCTGCGGGCAGCTACGTTGTCCGCATGGATCAACCCTACAGCCGCATCGCCGACATGCTGCTCGATTATCAATACTGGAGTCCGAACGACCCGCAGAAACAGCCTTACGACGACACGGCATGGACGCTCGGCGAACTCGGCAACGTGCGCGTCGCGCGCATCACCGACGTGAAGGTTCTGGACGCGCCCGTTGAGAGAGTCGCGGGCGAAGTCCGCGCGCTCGGCGGCGTCCGTGGCGGCGGCTCCGTCTTCGTCATCAACCACAACACGGACAACGCGCTGATGACGTTGCGCTACCGTCTGAAAGATACGCCGGTGGAAGTCGCAGAAGAACCGTTCGAGGCGGGCAAGCAGAAGTTCAATCGCGGCTCCTTCATCATCCGCCAGGCGCAGAAGACGGAGCTTGAGCGCGCGGCCTCGGAACTCGGCTTGCAGGTTCAAGCCCTCGCGTCTGCGCCCACGGTCAAGACTCATCCGGTCAAAGCCGCGCGCATCGCCATCATGCACACATGGCAGAGCACACAGGATGAAGGCTGGTGGCGACTCGCCTTCGACGACCTGAAGATTCCCTACGATTACATCAGTACGCAGGACGTGAGCCGCGACGACAACCTGCGCGCGAAGTACGACGCGATTCTGTTCGCGCCGGTGGGCACGAGCGCGCAGTCCATCATCGCCGGCATGCCGATGTGGGGAAACCCTCTGCCGTGGAAGACGACGACGCTCACGCCGAACCTCGGCAAGATTGACGCGACGGACGATATGCGACCCGGCCTCGGCTGGTCGGGCCTCGGCAATCTGCAAAAGTTTGTGCGGCAGGGCGGCCTCTTCGTCAGCGTGATGGATACGGCGGAACTCGCGGTCAACTACGGCTTCGCGCCGGGCGTCTCGGTCGCGCGTGCGAACAAGCTGAAAGTGACGGGCAGCATCCTGCGCTCGAAGTTCGTTGACCCGGCGAGTCCCATCGCCTATGGCTACGGCGACGCGCTCTCCATCTATTCCTTCGACGGCCCCATCTTCAATCTCAGCAACTTCGCCGGAGGGCGCGGCGGTCGCCGCCCACCGGGCGAAAGCGAGAGGGCGACGGGGCGCGGCACGGTTGAAGACCCTGACGTTGTGCAGGGCCGCCAGCCCGTCGAAGCGCCCGAAGAACTGCGCGCCGAAACGTGGGAGGCCATGCCCGTCACGGACGAACAGCGGCGCAACGGCATCAACGTCATCCCCGCGCAGTCGCGCCCGCGCGTCGTCCTGCGCTACGGCGACAACAAGGACTTGCTCGTCTCCGGCCTCCTCGAAGGCGGCGGCGAGATCGCGCAGCACGCCGCAGTCATAGACGTGCCTGTCGAGCAGGGACACGTCCTGCTCTTCTCGAACAACCCTGTCTGGCGCGGCGAGACGAAGGGCAGCTACTTCCTCGTCTTCAACGCCATACTGAACTTCGACAACCTGAACGCGGGGAGAAAAACGGGAGAGTAATCCGCTTGCCCTCCAACAAAGAGACCGGCGTGGCCGCCAGACAATCGCGCGGCCAACTGCTGCGCGTGCTCGGCGTCACGTTCGGCCTCGCCGTCATCATCGGCAACACCATCGGCGCGGGAATTTTACGAACGCCCGGCGACGTGGCCGGTAAACTGCCGAACGCATGGCTCTTCATCGGCGTGTGGATCGTGGGCGGACTCTACGCGCTGCTCGGCGCGATTTCGCTGGCGGAATTGGGCACGATGATTCCGCGCTCCGGCGGGCAGTACGTGTACGCTCGCCGCGCGCTGGGCGACTACGCGGGCTTCGTCGTCGGCTGGAGCGACTGGCTCTCGACGTGCGGCACGACCGCCGCCGTCTCGCTCGTCATCGGCGAATACCTCGGCGTACTGTTCCCTGCGCTCGCCGGGCAGACCGTGCCCATCGCGCTGGCCGTCGCCGTACTCTTCGCCGCGCTGCAATGGCATGGCATTGATTGGGGCAGCCGTATACAGAATTTGACGAGCTTGCTGAAGGCGCTGGCCTTCGTCGCGCTGGTCGTCGCGTGTTTCGTGCTCGGCGGCGGCGGAAAGGGAAACGCCGCCGCCGCTCCGCAACTCGTGACGCCGACCGGGCTGCTGTTCCTGCTCGCGTTGATGAAGGCGCTTCAGGCTGTGATTTACACTTACGACGGCTGGGCAGGCGTCGTCTACTTTTCCGAAGAGGTGCGCGACCCCGCGCGCGACATCCCGCGCTCGCTCTTCGGCGGCGTGCTCGCCATCATCGCCATCTACTTGCTCGTCAATCTCGCGCTGCTCTACGTCCTGCCCACCTCGCAACTGGCGGGCGAGGGACTCGCCGTCGGCGCGGCGGCGCAGGCCGTCTTCGGCGGCTACGGCGACACGATTATCCGCGCGCTCACCGTCGTCTCGATGCTGAGCGGCATCAACGCCTATCATTTGATGGCGACGCGCGTGCTCTTCGCGATGAGCCGCGACGGACTCTTCTGGGAGCGCGCGGTGCGCGTCAACAGCGGCGGGACGCCGACCGTCTCGCTGTTCGTCAGCGCCGCCGTCTCCGTCCTCTTCATTCTTCAGAGCGGTACTTTCGCGAAGATCATAGACGCGCTCGCCTTCTTCTTCGTCGCCAACTACGCGATGTCTTTCATCTCCGTTTTCATCCTTCGTCGGCGCGAGCCGGAACTGCCGCGCCCGTACCGCGCGTGGGGCTACCCGTGGACGACCGGGCTGGCGCTCATAAGCTCCGTCGCGTTCCTCTGCGGAGCCGTCGCGAGCGACCTCGCGGGCGACACGCGGAGCAGCCTCGTCGCGCTCATCCTGCTGGCCGTGAGTTATCCGGTTTTTCTTCTCTTGCGAAATCTTTCGGGACGACGATTAACTGCCTGAGCGTCAACCTATGCCCGCCGAAAATCGCCCACACGTCGTTATCCGCGACATCGAAACCATCGCCGAGATGCGCGAGGTGGAAGAGTTGCAGAAAGAAGTGTGGGGATTCGGCGACCGTGAGGTCGTGCCCGTCTACACGCTCAAGCCGACGCGGGACGTGGGCGGGATTCTCGTCGGCGCGTTCGACGGCGGCGAGTTGGTCGGGTTCGTCTATGCCTTCGTCGGGCACGAGCGCGGGCGCGTCCACCTGCACTCGGACATGCTCGCCGTCAGGCCAGAGTACCGCGACCGCCGACTCGGCTATCAACTCAAACTCGCGCAACGCGAGAGGGCGCTCGCGCACGGCATCACGCGCATGACGTGGACGTTCGACCCGCTTCAGAGCCGCAACGCTTATCTCAACTTCGCGAAGCTCGGCGTCCTCTCCGATTCTTACAAGGTCAATTACTACGGCGAAGAGACCACGAGCTTTCTCCATCGCGGCGTCGGCACAGACCGCCTCTGGGTGACGTGGCTTCTCGACAGCGTGCGTGTAGAGCGGCGGCTCAACAACGATCCGGCTTCCGAAACTCCTGCCCCCAACTTTGAAAGCCTTGCGCGGCTGGTTCGTATGCTGCGTGACGGCTCGCCGGAAAGAAATTCCCTGAGCGGCCTAAACGAACGCGAGACTCTCGCGCTCGAAATCCCGCACGACATCGGCGCGTTGCAGCAACACGACACGGAACTGGCCGTGCTCTGGCGCGAGGCCACGCGCGAAGCCTTCGTGGACGCACTGGCCGCCGGCTATCTCATCGAAGACTTCTCGCGCGTGGAGAGAGACGGGCACAGGTGCGGCGCGTACCGCCTGAGCCACAGCAAAAAAATCGAGGACTTCAGTGAATGAGTTCGACTGTGAAGGCGCGTCCGTTCAATTCAGTCGCTTGGCCTCCCCGCGCGGCAATGAGTCCGGCGGCAGTTCGAGCGCACGCCACATGTACCAACTCGCGACGGTGCGAAAGGGCCGCCACGGTTCGGCGAGAATCGTTAACTCTTTCTGCGTCGGCGACTCTGCCAGACCGTAAACGAGCGCATATCCTTTTCTCACGGCGTAATCCCCGACCGGCAGCACGTCGGGCCTGCCGAGCCGCGACATCAGGAGCATCTCCGCCGTCCAGCGCCCGATGCCGCGCACAGCCGTCAGCCGTTCGATGATCTCCTCATCTTCCATGCGCTTCAGACGCGCGAGCGTCGGCACGGTGCCGTCGAGCGTCTTCGCCGCGAGGTCTTTGAGCGACGCGGTTTTGGCGCGCGATAGACCCGCGCCTCGCAGTTCGTCTTCTGGCGCGGCGAGCACATCCTGAGGACGAAGCCGCTGCCCCTTGAAGAGCGCCCTGACGCGATCATGGATGGCGGCGGCGGCGTTGCCGTGGAGTTGCTGGTAGATAATATTTCTGGCGAGCGTCTCGAACGGATTGTGCATCGTCCGCAGTTGCATCTTGAAAGGCCCTGCGGCTTCGATCAATTCGGCCATTCTGGAATCAGCCGCAGAGAGATAACGCATCGCCTCGCGCGCATCGAACTCCCATCCATCAGCGCCGCCTGCGCCTCGGAGAGTCTTTCGCCTGACCGGCAGCTTATCTTTCATACGCTGAACGTTCCTTCCAACTCTTCACTCGTGAGTATCGCGCACGACATCTCGCTCTGACACACGGGAGCCTGCTTATTGAAACTTCTCAAGCCAGATGCTGCCGCCCGTGTTCTTCATGCAGAGAGGCATCTCCTTTTTGAACTGCGTGTCGTGGAAATATTCGAGAAACGTGTTGCAAAAGTAAATCCTGAACGAGCTGTTGAATTGCAGAAACGCGCGCAGGACGTATGCCTCGTTCCAGCCACGCCCCTCCAGCTCCCAATCTCTGGGATAGACGAAGGGGTAGAAAATATCGTGTATGTGAATCAGCACTCCGCGCCTGAGACGCGGCAGGATTTCAAAGAAGATGTGATTCACGTCGCTGAGCGCCTTTGCCACATGCGTCGAATCAATGAACAGCACGTCGCCTTCACCCAGTTCCGAAAACACGCTCATGTCCACGTCCTGAATTTTCTCCCCGATGACTTTGATCTGAAGGAAGTCGCCCTCCTTAATCAGGGAGAGCAGCAGTTCGGGCCGTGGGTCAATGAAAGTGCAGGACACTGTGTTGTCCAGAAAGAATTCGTTGGTGTCCAGCGTGACACAGGAGGAAAAGCCAGACCCGACCTCGACCAGCCTGCGTGGGCGCAAGTGTCTGAGCATGCAGTAAAGAAAAATGGCGTCGGAGTAAGAATAGTTTTCGTTCTCGAAGTCTCGTGTTCCTTGAGCAAAATCTCTTCGAGGGACGGGAAGGGAGAGTAGAAGTGGCCGCGCGGCACCCACGTTCTGAGGCGCGCGGCTTCCGCCTCCAACTCATGCTTTACGGCGATTAACGAGTTGTTCTCCGAGACGAGCGAGTCGTTCCTCTCTCTCATAGCACTAATCTCCACGCGGGAGGCTTTCATCTCGGCTTCCAATACCCGGACGGCTTCCTCCAGCACCTTGACCGCAGCATTCAACGAGTCTCTCCCGGCGAGGAGGGCGCTCCTTTCTGTTTCCAGAGATGATTTCTCACTTGCGAGCATCTCCCGTGCGAGCGTAGCCTCGCGCAGTTCGAGCCTCAGATGATCTCTCTCTTGAAAGATTTGTTTGAGGAAAGGACTGTTATTGATGAACCGCCTGAGCGCACTATGGGTCATTGCTTCACACGAAATTTAGACAGTCACTGGACTGCACCCCTAAAATGAGACAACCAGTTAAGGTGATACCCGGTTGAATGTTTTGCTGCTCGAACTCGACCGGCGGCAGATAGCCGAGGGCAGAGTGCAGCCGCTTCTGATTATAGACCGCTTCGAGAAAATGACCGATGCGGGTGCGCCTCAACCATCGTCTCGTCCTCCCGCAGGTACACCTCTTCGTACTTGAGCGTTTTCATAAAACTCTCCGCCTGGGCGTTGTCATAAGGTGATGTCTGAGACCCACAGGAAGGCGCGCTCGGCATACTGCTGGTGGAGTTTACGCCACTTGATAATCGTGTTGGGATGAAGCTGATGTTGACGGGCGGCTTGCGCCGCTGATTTGCCCGCTTCGACTTCGCGCACGACTTTGAGTTTGAACTCTCTGGTGAACCGACGCCGCTTGAGGGACATGGGTGCTCTCCTTTGGCAAGGATACCACCCTAACTACCCGTCTCATTTATGGCGTGCAGTCCAGACCATCGAAACGAACACTGACGGCAACAGTGAAGCCCACACAGGCCAACCAGGCTGGTGTAGGCTTTACTGTGTACCGCGCACGAATCAAATCCGCAGGACGCAAGAATCAATTCCTACATCGCGCAAGATGCGGGCGTTAGTTAGGGGGTCAGTGGCTTTCCGCCATTTTACCGATGAGTGAGAAGAGCGGCAGGTACATTGCGATGACGATGGAGCCGATGGTGACGCCGAGGAATCCGATCATGACCGGCTCGATGAGGGTCAGGAGACTGGCGATGGCCGAATCCACTTCCTGCTCGTAGAAGTCGGCGATCTTGCCGAGCATGGTGTCGAGCGCGCCGGTCTGCTCGCCGATGCCGATCATCTGCGCGACCATGTTGGGGAACACGTCCGTCGCGCGCAAGGGTGTAATGACGCTCTCGCCGCGCTCGACGCCGACGCGAATCTTCGTGATCGCTTCTTCAATGATGACGTTGCCGGAGGTGCGCGCCGTGATGTCGAGCGACTGGAGGATGGGCACGCCCGAAGAGAGAAGCGTGGCGAGCGTGCGCGAGAAGCGCGCGATGGAAATCTTGCGCAGGATAGTGCCGATAATCGGAATCTTCAGCAAGAGCGCGTCAAGCTGGTGGCGACCGCGCGGCGTTTTGTAGTAAGAGCGCAGCCCGATGACGGAAGCGAGGATGGCGACGAGGATCACGAGGCCGCCGATGCCCGCGAGGAATTCACTGAAGCCGACAACGATTCTGGTCGGAAGAGGAAGTTGCTCGCCGGGGCCGAGCAGTCCGACGAAGATGCTCTGGAAGGATGGGATGACGAAAACCATGATGACGGCAACCACCGCAACGGCGATAACGATGACCGCCGACGGATAGATCAATGCCGAGATCACATCGCGTTTCAGTTTCACGTCCTTCTCGATGTAGGTGGCGAGGCGCTGGAGAATAAGATCGAGGATGCCGCCCGCCTCGCCCGCCTCGACCATGTTGACGAACAGCTGGTCGAAAACTTTCTGGTGGCGCGACATCGCCGCCGCCAGCGTCGAGCCTTCTTCCACATCCTGCCTGACCTGTAGCAATACGTGCTGAAAAAATTTATTGTCCTGCTGTTGCGAAAGAATTTCGAGGCACTGGACGAGCGGCAAGCCTGCGTCAATCATCACGGAAAACTGGCGCGTGAAGATAGCGAGTTCCTTGGACTTGATTTTCTTGCGCCCGCCTATCTTGGGCACGGCGACCTCACGGCCCTTCTCCTTGACGGAAGTGAGAATGACTTGCTCGCGCCGCAGGAGCTGTCGCAGCAAATCGCGACTGTCCGCCAGTCGCTCGCCGACGATCACTTCACCAACACGGTTACGGCCTTTGAAAACGTATGTAGGCATGTCTCGAGACTCCTGATTCGTAAATCGTGAAAAGCGAATTCTATTGACGATTCACGATTGACGGCTGCTATCTGGCTGTGGGGCGCACGCCGACCGGGCGCGGTTGCGCGTAGGGTGATGGATGTGCGGCGGGCTTTGCCTGTGGGCCGCCGGGGCCGCCGGTGTTGATGCCCGCGCCGTGCTCGATCAATTCTCTTAACTCGTCCGCATTCGACGACCGCTGCATTGCCGTGTCGAGCGAGATGAGTCGCTTGTGATAGAGCGTGGCGAGCGCCTGGTTAAAGGTCTGCATGCCGTGCTTGCCCTGACCCGTCTGCATCATCGAGTAAATCTGGTGCACCTTGTCCTCGCGGATCAGGTTGCGAATGGCCGAGTTGGGGACGAGGATTTCGAGCGCCATCGCGCGACCGCGACCGTCCGAGCGCGCAATCAGCGACTGGCAGAGGATGCCTTCGAGGACGAGCGAGAGCTGCGCGCGAATCTGTGCTTGCTGCGCGGAAGGGAACACGTCAATGATGCGGTTGATGGTAGAGGCCGCCGAGTTCGTGTGCAGCGTGGCGAACGTGAGGTGTCCCGTCTCGGCGATACGCAACGCGGATTCGATGGTTTCCAGGTCGCGCATCTCGCCGATGAGTACCACGTCCGGGTCTTGGCGCAGAGCCGTGCGGAGCGCCTCGGCGAAGCCCTTGGTGTCGGCCCCGACCTCGCGCTGGTTGACGATGCATGACTTGTGGCTGTGAAGGAACTCGATGGGGTCTTCGATGGTCACGATGTGCTCGTGGCGCTCGCGGTTAACCTTGTCGAGCATCGCCGCCAGCGTCGTTGACTTCCCAGACCCGGTCGGGCCGGTGACGAGAATCAGCCCGCGCGGCTTGTCGCAAAGCTGCGACACGACGGCGGGCAGGCCGAGGTTGTCGAAGGATTTAATCTCATAGGGGATCGCGCGGAAGACTGCGCCGACCGCGCCGCGCTGGTTGAAGAGGTTGGCGCGAAAGCGGGAGAGGCCGCGCACGCCGAAGGAGAAGTCGAGTTCGAGATTCTCTTCAAAGCGATGCTTTTGCGCGTCGGTGAGCACGCTGTAGGCGAGGGCCTTCGTGTCGGCGGAGGTTAGGGTGCGCACGTCTCCGAGCGGTCGGAGCGTGCCGTCAACGCGCACCTGAGGCGCGGTGTTCGTCGTCAGGTGGAGGTCGGAGCCGCCCATCTCGATCAGTTTCTTCAACAAGTCCGAGAGTGAGAGTTGTTCCTGCGGTGTTTCTTGACCTGTCATTCAAATGGTCTCCCTGTGTCGTGATGAAATCGCGCACGCAACGTCGTGTGGGACAAGCATGCTGGCCTGTCATTGGTCGGGCTGGGTTTCTTCAGGGTGTCTCCGACGAGAGCCGTTTGCGCCCGGTGGCGGCAGGCTGACGGACACGAAAGCTCGTCTCAGAAACTCCTCCGAAAGTTTTCATTTCTGAGCGGCGACTGTCCGGCTGGCGGTCGAACGAAGCGAGGCCATCACTTGTTCGGAGCCAGCCGCGATGGGTTCAGCGAATTCAAGCGGGGCCGTGGTCGCGAGGCTGTAGATGCGACCGTCGAGTTCCGTGAAGTAAAACGTCAGCGATTTACTCGGTGCGCCCGGCGTGCCCGTCTGCGCGAGGACGACGAGAACTTTCCGTCCCTGTATTTCACGCACGGCGTCGTTGACGACCCAACCTCCCTCGGCCACCATCCGGTCAATCACCGTGCGGCGCAGGGCCGAGACGGACGTGCCGCCGATGAGTTTCGTGCGCGCGGATATCAAAGTCGAGGCGTCCGCCGGCTGCACGGAAACCGGGGCGAAGACGGCTACGCCGGCGGCACGTCCGTCCGGCGCGTTGACGTTGAATCGCACCTCGCCCGACTGTGCGACGCGAGTGCCACTCCAGGCGTGCGGCGCGACAAGGCCGAAAGGAAGTTGCGGGCCGCGCGCCGCAACGGGGAGGAATGCTTTGCGAGCAGCCGACGGCGAGAGCAAAGAGTTGGCGAGCACAGGCGCGTCCGCCGTCGAGCCGGATGGCCGAACCGACCTGAGCAGCATTGCGCGCTCTCTACGTGCGCGCATGCGTGCGCGATGGCGTCGCCACCACGCGCGCGAATGATGGTGGCGTCGTCTTTGGTGGCTGCTGGCGGAAGAGCGGCGCGCCCATCGTGCGAGTGTGTCCGTGATGGGCAGACCGCTGGCGACGAGCGCGAGGATGAGAATGGACAAAATAAAAGTGCGTAGCTTGGTCATTGCTTTTACGCTACCGTTTCTCGCACGACTTCTTCGAGCGTGGTGATGCCGTTCCTGATTTTGTGCAGGCCCGACTGGCGCAACGTGATCATACCGTCTTCAATCGCACGCTTACGCAGTTCCAGTGAAGAAGCGCCGATCAGGATCAACTCGCGTATCTCCTCGGTCACTTCCATGACTTCGTACAGGCCGACGCGTCCCTTGTAGCCCGTGTTATTGCAGTTCTTGCAGCCGGTTCCCTTGAAGTTCTTCAGCTCTTTCGCCTCGGCGAGCGAGAAGCCGACTTCGATGAGCGCTTCGTGGGGGACGGCGTGCTCCACCTTGCAGTCTTTGCAGACGCGGCGGATCAGGCGCTGTGCCTGTATGAGGTTGACGCTGGTGGCGACGAGGAAAGGCTCGATGCCCATGTTCATCAGGCGGGAAATGGTTGAGGGTGCGTCGTTGGTGTGGAGGGTCGAGAGGACGAGGTGTCCGGTGAGCGCGGCCTTGATGGCGATCTCGGCGGTCTCGAAGTCGCGGACTTCACCGACGAGGATGATGTTTGGGTCTTGGCGCAGGAATGAACGAAGGGCGGCGGCGAAGTTGAGGCCGATCTGCTCCTTCATCTGCACCTGATTGACGCCGGGCAGGTTGAACTCGACCGGGTCTTCCGCCGTCATAATGTTCGTCTCGGACGTGTTCAGAGATTGGAGGGCGGAGTAGAGCGTGTTGGTCTTGCCCGACCCGGTCGGGCCTGTGACGAGCACCATGCCGTAGGGCTTCGTGATGTTGCGCTGGAATTTGACGAGCGACTCAGGCTCGAAGCCGAGCTTCGTCATGTCGAGCATCAGGCGCTCTTTGTCGAGAAGGCGAAGCACCACTTTCTCGCCGAAGAGTGTGGGCAGGGTCGAGACGCGAAAGTCCAATTCGCGCGAGCGACCGTTGGCCTTGAGCTTGATCTTGATGCGACCGTCCTGCGGCAGGCGCTTCTCGGCGATGTCGAGCTTCGACATGATCTTGACGCGTGAGATGAGCGCGTCGCGCAGCCGCATGGGCGGATGCATCACGTCGTAGAGCACGCCGTCAATGCGGAAGCGAATACGCATCTCACGCTCGTAAGGCTCGATGTGAATGTCGGAAGCACCGCGATGGAGCGCGTCGCCCAAGAGCACGTTGACCAGACGCACGACGGGAGCATCCTCGCTCATGCGCGTCAGGTTGGTGAGGTCAATCTCCTCGTCGTCTTCGAGAACCTCCAACGTCTCCGCCGACTGATCCGCGTCCAAATCCAACTGGTCGAGCGTCATGGCGTCGCTCTTCGGGAGATGATAGCCGTTCCCGTTCCCATTGCCGTTTTCTTCGACCGTGTGCGCCAGCTCGATCTCGCGCGACTGCGTGTAATACTGCGTAATCGCGTCCTGCACGCTCGCTTCCGAGACGACTACAGGTTCGATGTTCAGCCCCGTCATGAACTTGATGTCGTCCATGGCGAAAACATTGGTCGGGTCTACCATCGCCAGCGTCAGCGTCGCCCCGACGCGGCTCAGAGGCAGTACCGAGTACTTATCTGCGACCTCGCGCGGGATCAAACGAATGACCGTTTCGTCAATGTCGAAGAGTTCGAGATTAACGGAAGGCACTCCGTACTGGCGCGAAAGCACAGCCGTAATCATGTCGTCGGAGACCATCCCCATCTTGACGAGGTTGAAGCCGAGACGACCGCCGTTCTCGCGCTGGAAGTCGAGGGCTTCGCGCAGTTGCTGCGGGGTCAGGAGGTTTTCGCGAACAAGGATTTCGCCTAGTTTGGCTGACATTGTTTGGAGAAATTCCGCGATTTGTGAACTCTTAGCAGGGGCGGGAGGCGTTGAAGCCGAGAAAGACGTGTGACAACCATGAGCCGCACATCTGGTTTGTCTATAAGCCAACGATAAACAACATCGTTTGCCAACAGCATGTTACTGTCTAATCCAGCGGCTGTCAAGATGATTATCAAAAAACGTCAGGCTGACCTGTGTGGGTTTGGTTGAAATTACTCGAACGTGAGTCAAAACTCTGGAAATCAGCGACAGGCGGCGTCAAAAAAAGAGGCGACTCTGATTCAGAGTCGCCTCGGATACCGACAAAATTGTATGAGGAATTACTGGCCTTTGCGGCGCTTGGTGGTCGTGTCCTTGACGGCAGGCTTGGGTTTGAGAGCCTCGCCGAGTCCGACGGCGGCCTCTTCAGCCATCTGTTTGCGCGGGTCGGTGGCCGGAGCCTTATTGGCGAATTGCTGGAGCATGTCGCGCGCCTCGGCTGTTTTAGCGGGATCGGAGGCGAGCGCGATGCCTAGTCCGAAAATGGCATCAAGGTTATCCGGGCTGGTGCTGAGAACTTGGCGATAGGTCGCGATGGCCTCGTCAACCTTGCCGCCCTGAAAGAGTGCCTGGCCGAGATCCGCCTGCGCCTTCATCTTTTTGGTCGTATCAGTTTCGACGGCGATGTACTCCTGGAAAGCCTTTGCTGCAGCTTCGGTATCCACCATCGTCGCGGTTGACAAAGCAACACGGTATGATTCCGCACGAATAGACAGCAGTTGCGCTTGCTCATTGCCGACCTGCACAGCGGGTGTTGCTGCCCCAGCAGCGGCCCCTTTAGCATGCTCCGCGTAAGTGCTGACGGCCTTTTCCGACGCCTCGACGCTGGCTTTGAAATCGGCCTTGGCAGTTTCTTTGCCAGCCACATCCTTCGCCTTCGTCGCGGCGTTGTACTTATCCACGCCGCGCGTCCGTAACGCCAGAGACTTGTTGCGGTAGAAGACTGTCTGATTCGGATCAAGCTGAATGCCCTGGTCATACAGAGAGATGGCTTCGTCATATTTCTTGGCGTCATAGGCGGCATTGGCGGCTTTGATAACGTCCGGCAGCTTGGTGTTAAGCTCCGTGATCTTTTGATTCTCCGCCGCGATGCGCTCAGCCTCTTTAGCGGCTTCCGCTGCCCTTTTCTTGTCTTCAGCCGAGACCGCCGCAGGTGCTGCTGCCCCACCACTGGAGGGCTTCGCCACTGCGGCACTCTTGATCTGCTCTAACGTGAGACGCGATCCGTCGCCCGGATTGAGCGTGAAATCGTTTGAGGGCCGTTGTGAAATCTTGACACTGCCCAGAAAGTCCGGATGCGCGCCCGGCGCGCTGACAGCGATGGTGTAGACACCGACGAAAGGAAGCCCGGCGTGGACGTATTCGCCCTTGGCATTGGTCTTCGTCGTGAATTTCTGATTAATATCTGTGCGGAAAAAATCAACGACGGCGTCTTTCACAGGCATCACTGTGCCGTCGGCCTGCTTCAACGTCACTTTGCCGGTGGCCGTTTGAACCTGGGCCGAGGCGGCAACCGCGAAGAGCGCCACGAGCGATACGGCGGCGGCGGCGCGGAAGAAAAACTTGATAGGCATGGTCGGTGGTCTCCTGTCTTAAATTATGGCTTCAATTTACTGCGTTCTCACTGGCGCTCTCAAAATTGATAGGCCGGAATTTTGATGCGAGAGCACCCGCCCCGGTTGTAAATTCAAGGCCTTCGAGAGCACTTATGCATCCTTCAGAGGGTGCCTCTCATCCTTTGAATCGGAACTTTATCCCACGCGCGAAAGCAGTGTCAAAGAAACGAATGAGGGCAAGAGGCCGGATGCCGTGCTCAAGGGGCTGGCGGAGGGAGCTTGTGTACTTCGTTGCCGAACCCTGAGCAATCACGGTTGGTGGGAATCCGCCGCTGCGCGTGCGTGGGTTCGTGATAGCATAGCGCCCCGTCGAGCAGGGCCTTGCATGAGTTGACGAGCCAGCAAAGAAGATGCCGTCGAACGTCGAACAACTGTTACGCGAAGGCACGGCGCGGCTGATCGCGCGGGCCGGGGAGTCGCGCTCGCTCGACGCGGGTGCGCTCATGCCGCGCGTGCGCGCGACGCTCGAAAAGCACCTTTTGCGGCACCAGCCCGACGCATCGCCGCCGGAGGTCAATCAGTTTCTCGATGCGTTACGCGCGGATGAATTCATACTGGTCGTCGCGTGCGAGCGCGGCGACGAGTCGGCGTGGAACGATCTCATCGAGCAATTCAAGTCCACGGTGCTTTCAGCGGCGCGCGGCGCGAGCGCGGGCGAGGCGGAGGCCGAAGAACTGGCGCAGTCGGTGTGGGCGGAACTCTACGGCCTGCGCGTGCGCGCGGACGGCAGCCCGTCGGGCAAACTGGCGTACTATTCAGGCTGCGGTAGCTTGGGCGGGTGGCTGCGCGCGGTGGTCGGGCAGTTGGCGGTAGATCGTCATCGCCGCACGTCGCGGCTGGTGCAGACGGAAGAAGCGTCTGACTTCGACCGCATGGGTGCGGAAGTGCCGCACGAAGACGGTTGGAGGCCGAACGCGCCGCCAGACCCTGAACGCGCTCTGGCCGAGGCCGAGTCGGCGCGGGCCGTGCAGGGCGCGCTGGCGCGAAGCATCGGCGAACTCGCGGACGAAGACCGCCTGCTCGTCAAGCTCTATTACTTCGACGGGCTGCGTCTGAAAGAGGCGGGAGCGGTGCTGGGCGTCCACGAGGCGACGGCGAGTCGCCGCCTGACGCGCCTGCATGCGGAGATACGAAAGCGCGTGGAATCAATCCTCGTCGCCGAGCACAAGTGGACGCGCGAAGAAGCCGAGCGGACGCTCTCAGAGGTCGCGCGGTCGCACATGGAGACAGACCTGCAAGCGGTGCTCGCCGGTGGAACTGTAAAGCGTGAGAAGCGGGACGAGGCCTTTGAATGAGACGTGAACGATGAAGCGTCGGCCCGGCGCAAGTTCGACACCTCTTGCTCGTTCAGAAAGTGCCGCATTGCAGTGTGCGACCTTGAAGTTTAAATGAAACCAGACCTCGACAAAGAGATGGATTCGTTGCTGCGACGCAGCCCCTATGCGGCGTTGTGGCCGGAGGGTGGAAGTGTGCGTGCCTCCGCAGTGGAATCCAAGCACATGGACGCCGACGAGTTGAATGCTTACGCGGAGAACGCGCTGCCCGCCGGCGCGCGCGCGCGTTACACGTCGCATCTGGCAGACTGCGACGAGTGCAGGAAGATTGTTATTAATCTGGCCGTGACGGCGGACGCGGCGGGCAAACTGGAGAAGCGAGCCGCCGTTGTGCCGGTCGCAACCCCGCACGGCTCCACGTGGCGTGCGTGGCTGGGCGCTTTGTTCGCGCCGGGCGTGATGCGCTACGCAGTGCCGCTCGTCGCGCTCTGCATCGTCGGCGCGATTACTTTCATCGCCGTGCGCACGCGCCGGGACGAATCTCTAGCCACGCTTCAAACACGGACGAATGAAGACAGCCGCGAAGCGATCTCAAAGGGAGAGTCACCGGCAGCGTCGTCCACCAGCGCGACCATCACGCAGTCGCCGGAGCAGGCCGCCGCGAATTCTCAAACGGGTAACGCCGCGCCTTCCTCTTCACCGGCAAGTGCGAACGCTAATGCTCCGACCGCGCCAGCCGGCGTCGCGGGACGCGTGAACACAGACGCGCCTCCACCGCCGCCATCTGCTGGGCGGGCGAGCGCGGAAGAAAAAGAAGTGGCAGAACTAGCCAAAGCCCAGCAGGAAGCGAAGCCTGCGCCTGCTCCAACGCGGGCGGTGGTGTCGCGGCAACAACCTCCGTGACGCGCGAGGCGAGGCCGTCCAAACGCAGCCGAGCGCCGGAAGCAGAGCGCGACAATAAGAGTGTTGATTCTCCGGTGAAAGATGAGGCGGCGACGCGCAAAGTCTCAGGCCATCGCTTTCGCCAGCAACGCGGCGCGTGGGTGGATGTCAACTACAACTCCTCGATGGCGATGACCGGCGTCCGCCGCGACACCGAAGGCTACCGCGCGCTTGTCGCGGATATCCCCGAACTGGGGCGCATCGCCGAGCAACTCGGCGGCGAGATCATCGTCGTCGTCAAAGGCCGCGCCTATCGCATCCGCTGATTGCCGCCTAACGCGCTGCCTGTCGGATGACAAAGCAGTGTCGCGTGCGAACCTGCCTGTGATAAAAGAGCACCGGGCCTGACACAGCACTTCAGCAGCATCCAACCTCGAATCAAAGTCAGTTAAGGAGATCGCCATGATCTTTCGCGGCCCCTACGCGGACATTTCCATTCCTGAAATTACTCTCACAGAGTTTGTTTTCCAACGGGCAGAGCAGTGGCCGGGCAAGACAGCGCTCGTTGACGGAACAAGCGGGCGGGCCTTGACCTACGCGCAGTTGATCGAATCCGTGCGGCGAGCGGCGGCGGGTCTCGCCTCTCGCGGCTTCGAGAAAGGCGACGTGCTCGCCATCTTCAGCCCGAACGTGCCGGAGTACGCCGTCGTCTTCCACGCGGTCGCCACGCTCGGCGGAACCGTCACGACGCTCAACCCGCTCTGCATCGCCGAAGACGTGGAGAAGCAGTTGAACGATTCGCGCGCCAAGTATCTTGTCACCATCCCGCAGTTGCTGGACAACGCGAGGGAGGCCGCCGCGCAGGCGTGCGTGCGAGAAATCTTCGTCTTCGGCGAGGCGGCGGGCGCGACGCCGTTCGCCTCTCTGCTTTCAAGCGAGCACGCCGCGCCGCCAAGCGTCCACATCAACCCGCGCGAGGACGTGGTTGCGCTGCCTTATTCGAGCGGCACGACGGGCGTGGCGAAGGGCGTCATGCTGACGCACCACAACATGGTCGCCAACCTTTTGCAGATCGAAGGGACGGGGCACGCAGGGGGCGACGACACGCTGGTCTGCGTGCTGCCGCTCTTTCACATCTACGGCATGCAGGTGATTATGAACTTCGGCCTCTACATGGGCGCGACCATCGTCACCGTCCCGCGCTTCGACATCGAGCAGGTGCTCAAGCTCATGCAGGATTACAAGGTGACGATGGCGCACGTCGTCCCGCCGCTCGTGCTGGCGCTGGCGAAAAACCCTGTCGTGGACGACTACGATTTGTCGAGCGTCAAGACGCTTTTCTCCGCCGCCGCGCCCCTCGGCAGGGAACTCGCGCACGAATGCGGCAAGCGTCTCGGCTGTTACGTCAAGCAGGGTTACGGCATGACGGAGACCAGCCCTGCGACGCACATGATTCCGCCGGAGCCGGAAAAGAACAAGCCGGGTTCGGTCGGCGTCTGCGTGCCGAGCATGGAGTGCAAGGTGATTGACCTCGCGACGGGCGCGGAACTCGGCCCCGGCGAGGAGGGCGAAATCTGCGTGCGCGGCCCGCAGGTGATGAAGGGCTACCTGAACCGCCCCGACGCGACTGCCCAGACCATAGACGACGGCGGCTGGCTCCACACAGGCGACATCGGCTACGCGGACGCCGAAGGTTTTTTCTACATCGTGGATCGCGCCAAGGAACTCATCAAGTACAAAGCCTTTCAGGTCGCCCCGGCTGAACTCGAAGCCCTACTGCTTTCGCACCCGGCAGTCGCCGACGCGGCGGTCATACCGAGTCCGGACGACGAAGCGGGTGAAGTCCCGAAAGCCTTCGTCGTGCGAGGCGCGGATATTTCGGAAGACGAGATCATGGAGTTCGTCGCCGCGCGCGTCTCGCCGCACAAGAAGGTTCGGAAGGTAGAGTTCGTCGAGCAGATTCCGAAATCGCCGTCGGGAAAAATTCTGCGCCGCATACTTGTGCAGCGCGAGCGAGACAAATAGCTCCGAAGAAGCGAACACTTCACGCGTCAGGGAAGCGCAAAACGGTTAGAAGCGTCTCGACAACCCACGCCCTTCTTGCACTCTGCCTGTTATCCACCCTGCTCGTACACTCTCGCAGCGCTCAGGCTCGTGCAGGGGCGTGACCCGCAGGACAGTCGAGCCACGCCTCCAACTTTTTCCGACTATCGGCTACCCCTGCGCGTCTAAACCAACTGTTAGAGAAGGCTTTTCGCTCGTCGCAGCCACGAAATTTAACGAAATACGAAGCCGGGAGTTTTTCCGAAGCGGAGTTGTTATGAACGTCTTCAAAACCATCCAACGCCATCGAGGGGGACGACGTGTCGGCGCGCTTTTGTCTGTCGTCGTGCTTCTCTCGAACGGTTTTCTGGCCGTCGCGCAGACGACTGCAAAGAGCCAGCCGTCTGATCGCATCTCGGAAGAGCAGCGCATCGTGCACGTGCTGAATCGCCTCGGCTTCGGGCCGCGCCCCGGCGACGTGGAGCGCGTCCGGCAGACCGGGCTTGAGCGCTACATCGAGCAGCAACTCAATCCCGGCAAGCTCGACGATCCGGCGCTCGAAGCGAAGTTGAAGAACCTGACGACGCTGACGTTGAGCAACGGCGAACTGCTTGCGAAGTATCCGAATCCGGGTCAGTTGCTCCGGCAGTTGCAGCGTCGAGGCCAACTGCCGCCCGAACTCGCGGCGCTCGTCAATGCACGCCAGAAGGGACAGGCCGTTGCGGCGAAGACGCAGGCGGGCGCGAACGACGCAGACGCGGAGAAGACCATGTCGGAGGCGATGAGCGCCACGGTCAGGACAAATCCGACGGCGGGCCGGCAGTCGAATAAAAATCAGGCGGCGGCGACGCAGCCGGGCGAGCCGGGGCTACCCGGCGGCGTTGACGATAACCCGGAGCGACGCGCGTATCGCCGCGCCATCATGGCGTACATGCAGGAGAACGGCCTCCAGCCGCCGCAGCGCATCATGGCGGAGCTACAGGCTTCGCGCATCCTGCGCGCCGTCTACAGCGAGCGGCAGTTGCAGGAGCAGATGGTTGACTTCTGGACGAATCACTTCAACGTCTACGCGCAGAAGGGAGCCGACCGCTGGTTCCTGACTTCCTACGACCGCGACGTGATTCGCCCGAACGCGCTCGGCAATTTCCGCGACCTCCTCGAACAGACCGCGAAGAGTCCGGCGATGCTTTTTTACCTCGACAACTTCCAGAGCGTCAGCCCGAACGCGCAAGCCGGGCGCGGAGCGTTCCGGCGCATGATGCAGAACAACCCGGACGCAATGGGACAGGCTCGGCGCGGCGGCCTCTTTGGCGACGGTCGAAGAGGGCGTATGCGCGACCGACAGGCGCGACAGGCGCAGCAACAGCGCCAGCAGCCGGACGCGATGAAAGCGCCGCAGGGCCAGACGGCGCAGCAACAGCGCCCGCCGCAGAAACGACCGAAGCGCGGCATCAACGAAAACTACGCGCGCGAGTTGATGGAATTGCACACGCTCGGCGTGGACGGCGGCTACACGCAAAAGGACGTGCAGGAAGTGGCGCGCTGCTTCACAGGCTGGACGATCATTGACCCGCGCGGCTATCTGGGCGGCAGCGAGCGTGCGGGCACGTTCGTCTTCAACCCGCGCCTGCACGACGACGGCGAGAAAATCGTGCTCGGCCAGAAGATTCCGCCGGGCGGCGGCATCAAGGACGGCGAGATGGTGCTCGACATTCTCCTGCATCACCCCTCGACCGCGAAGTTCATCGCGACGAAGCTCTCGCGCCGGTTCGTCATGGACAACCCGACGCCTCAACTCATAGGGCGCATCGCCGACGCCTTCCTGAAGAGCAACGGCGACATCAAGACAACACTGCGCGCCGTCTTCAGTTCGCCCGAATTCAACTCGACGGAGGCGCGTCGCGCCAAGATCAAGACGCCTTTCGAGCTGGCCGTCAGCGCCATACGCATTCTCGGCGCGGAGACAAACGGCGGCCCGGCGCTGCACCAGTGGATCGCGCGCATGGGCGAGCCGCTCTACGGCTACCAAGCCCCGACCGGCTATCCCGACAAGGCCGAATACTGGGTCAGCACCGGCGCTCTGCTCGAACGTCTGAACTTCGCGCTCGCGCTCGTCGGCAATCGCATCCCGAACACGCGCGTTGATCTCTCTCGCTTCGTCGGCGAGGAAGCGACTTCGAGCCGCGCCGTCAATCAGGAGCGAATCGTGGATCAGTTCCTCAACCTCGTCTTGCAGGGAGACATCTCGCCGAAGAGCAAGGCTGTGCTGTTGCGGCAGTTGAGCACACAGGCGAGCGCCCCGATCACGGCGACGCCTGCGGACGTGACGGCGAACATACGCAACGTGAGCGCAGCGCCGCGACAGAAGATGCAAGAGGGCGCGACGGTCGGCAATCCCGAAGTGACGCGCATCGCCGCGCTCGTCATCGGCTCGCCGGAATTTCAGAGACAGTGAATTAGAAAATGGTGAATAGTAAATGGTAAATGGTTTGGAGAACGCGTCTGGTCTCTATTCACCATTTACTATTCACCCTTCATCGAGGTGTGAACATGAATAACAGTCGCAGATTGTTTCTCAAGCAGAGTGGTGTCGCGCTGGCGTGCGTCGGGATGGCGGCGACGGCTCCGTCTTTCCTGCAACGCACGGCGTTGGCGCAGGGGTTGACGGTCGCGCCGAGCGGTCGCCGCAGGACTCTGATTACGATTTTCCAGCGCGGCGCGGTGGACGGCCTGAACGTCGTCGTGCCGCACGGCGAGCGCAACTATTACGATCTGCGCCCGACCATCGCCATTCCGCAGCCCGGCAAGGGCGCGTCGGGCGAGTCTGCGATTGACCTCGACGGCTTCTTCGGGCTGCACCCTTCGCTCGCGCCGTTCAAGCCTCTGTGGGATCAGAAGCGCCTCGCCATCGTGCACGCCACGGGGTCGCCCGACAACACGCGCTCACACTTCGACGCGCAGGATTACATGGAGTCCGCGACGCCGGGGCTGAAGGCGACCGAAGACGGCTGGCTCAATCGTTTTCTGCAAGCGCAGACCGACCCGAAGGCTTCGCCGTTTCGCGCCGTCTCGATGACGCAGAATCTGCCGCGCACCTTGCAGGGACGCGCGCCCGCGCTCGCCATCTCGAACCTGAACGACTTCACGATCCGCGCCGGCGCGAACACGCAGGTCGTGCAGGGCGGCTTCGAGGACATCTACGAGCAGGGCGTCAACGACGTGCTGCGCGGGACGGGCAAGGAGACATTCGAGGCGATCAACTTCCTGAAGAAGGTCAACCCCTCGCAGTACAAGCCTGAAAACGGCGCGCAGTACCCGCGCGGGGCTTACGGCAACGCGCTTTTGCAAATCGCGCAGTTGATTAAGGCGGGCGTCGGACTCGAAGTCGCCTTCACGGACGTGGGCGGATGGGACACGCATCGCGGCGAGGGCGGCTCGCGCGGTCAACTCGCGACGCTCTTGCAGCAGTTCGCAGGCGGCATCAGCGCGCTCGTCGCAGACCTCGGCGCGCAGCGCATGGAGGATGTCGTCATCCTCACGATGTCGGAGTTCGGTCGCACGGTGCAGCAGAACGGCACGGGGGGCACGGATCACGGCCACGCCAACGCGATGTTCGTCATCGGCGGCTCGGTGCGCGGAGGCCGCGTGCACGGCCAGTGGCCGGGACTCAGGAACGACCAACTGTTCGAGGGGCGCGACCTCGCGCTCACGACCGACTTCCGCGACGTGTTCGGCGAAGTTCTGTTGAGATGACTGCGCCGCTCTTCTTATTTTTACGGCTCAAGAAAATTTACACGCTCTACTGTTTGACTAAAAACACATCCCAGGCCCATCGTCCGACGTGTGAATGTTGAGCATCTTCCACCTTCGCGCGATACCTGAACTGGTTGCCGTACTTATCGGTGCGCTTCGACACTTTATAGTTAAGCGAAATCGTGTCTACCCCGAAGGATGGCAACGCGTGGAGTTCGTCCGCCTCGGAGACACCGTTATGGTTCGTGTCCTGCCATAGCCGAAGTGCGGAGAAGATGGAGTCCCTGTTATCTATGACGCCATCGCCATTACCGCCGTTTTCCGGTTTGTCGAACTCGGCCAGAGCAGCAAAGCCATTGGGATGCACCGACGATGGCTGCGGCGAGGAACCGCCGAATAATTCGGAGCCATTATCAATTATGCCGTTGTCATTGCGGTCGAAGACGAGGAACGCATCATCCGACCCGGCGGCAGTCCACCCGATGCGCCCAGCCAGTCCGTCATTATTAAGATCGAAATTGACGCCTTCGGCTGCGCCAATCAAGCTAAACCCGTTTCCGCTCACGTCAATCAAGACTGGGCTACAATTGCAGGAGCAGGTGATGTCATCGAATGTGCAGCACTCCTGTGCGCCGCTACAACATATCTGGCTTTCGCAACCGCCGCCGCCATCTCCACCGCCCGCAATCTGTCTCTGCACCGAAATGGTAGCGTTGGCAGTTGTCGGTGCGGTTGTGGCCGCGCCGGTCGCACTGTCGAGGATAAAAAGGAAACTGATGGTTCCTGTGTTCGTATTGGCGGGCCCGCGCCCGTCCGCTTAAGGTGGTGTTGCTTGTCAAAGCGATGAGGCTCAGAAAGCCTAAGAGGACTGTGCCGAGGACTATCATACTGGTGCGTTTCATGTGAGAGATCTCCTTGCTTAAGGAAGCAGTCAAAGAGGAAGACTGACCAAGCCGAAAGTGCGCGATTGTTCACTTGCCTGAATCAGTTTACCATACGTAGCACATCACGGCAGGAATAGCAATAAAACAAGCGAGGCGGCGGCTGTCACGCTCACGACCGACTTCCGCGACGTGTTCGGCGAAGTAGCGACGAAGCATCTCGACACGGTTGATTTGCGAAAGGTGCTTCCCGGCTATGCCTCCGGCCCGTCGAAATTCCGAAGGGTGCTCGGCTGATTTTCGTTCGGGCAAGATAGGAAGAGGCGTGGCTCTCATCAATGAGCCGCGCCTCTTTGTTTTGCCGTGCGAACTTTCCCCACGCCCCACACGTAAACGAAGCATTAGTGTCACGCCAGCGCCGTGCGTGTATCATGCACCCCGCTCCATTCTTTCAGCCGTCGAGGTCTAAAAACGGATGTTCTGCCCGCAATGCAGTCAACAGCAACTTTCAAATGACGTGCGCTTCTGTTCGCGCTGCGGTTTCGCGCTCGGCGCGGTCGCAAGGGTGCTGGAAAGCGGCGGCGTTCTTCCCGTCGCATCGGCTGAGGTGGGAGGGCGCGAACTGACGCCCAGGCAGAGGGGCACGCGCAAGGGCGCGATTGTGATGGTCGGCGCGTTCGCGCTGGCGCTCCTCGTCGTGCTGCTCACGCTCTTCAAAGAAGATTTCTTCATGCTGATGCCGTTCGTGGCGGACGAACACAGAGGCAGCGCGGCAGGCTGCGGCGGGCGTGCCTGAAGGTCTGTGCGTCGTCGCGCGCGAGCAGACGGCAGGGCGTGGACGGCAGCAGCGCGTCTGGGCGTCGCCGAAAGACGCCGGCCTCTACTTCAGCGTCGTTCTCCGCCCGCGCATCGAAGCGGGCAGTTGGCCGCTCATCACATTGATGGCCGCGCTGGCGGTGCACGACGCGCTGGCGCAGGCGTGCGAACTACACGCGGACATCAAGTGGCCCAACGACATTCTCGCGGGTGGGCGCAAGCTGTGCGGCATCCTCGCCGAGACGTTGGAGACGACGGCGGGGCGTGCCTGCGTCGTCGGCATCGGCATTAATCTCGACGACCGCGCCTTCCCCACGGAGTTGCGCGAGACGGCGACCTCCATCGAAGCACAGACCGGACGCACGCCCGACGTTGAGGCGCTCCTGCGTTCGCTGACCCACGCACTCTCCGCGCGCTACGCGACGCTTCAGGGCGAAGGCGGAGCGGAGCGGACTCTTCAGGAGTGGGCGGCGCGTTCATCCTTCAACGAAGGGAAGCGCGTGCGCGTTACGCTCGCGGGCGAAACGCTGGAAGGTTGGACGCGCGGGCTTGAACCCGACGGCGCTTTGCGTGTAGAAACGGACGCGAAGGAAATCAGAATCATTCGCGCGGGCGATGTCGCGGCGGTGCGCGGCGGGCACACGGCTTGAGGCAGTCCGGCGCTTGAGTCTCCGGCAGGCGGCAATTCAACAGGGAAGAGACAGAGACCAGGGCGATTTGTTTTTCCTCCGCTATCCTCCGTGTCCTCCGTGATGAACTCCATGCTTCAAGGCATTCGCGCACCCAAACATCCCGATGAGTCAAAACCCAACAGGAAAGCGAATCGTCATCTCGACGTTCGGCTCGTTCGGCGACGTGCATCCATACATCGCCATCGCGCTCGAATTGAAGAGGCGCGGGCATCATCCCGTCGTCGCCACCACAGAGATGTACCGAGAGAAGATTGAGCCGCTCGGCATCGAGTTGCGCCGCGTGCGTCCGGACATGCCTTCTTACGACGAGCCGGACAAGCTCACAGAGATGATCAAGAGTGTGGTGGACGCGAGGAAGGGGCCGGAGCGTCTGCTCAACATGATGATCCTGCCGCACCTGCGCGAGACGTACGAAGACCTCCACGCGGCTGTGCGCGGCGCGGATATGCTGCTCACGCACCCGCTCCCGCTCGTCGGCCCCGTCGTCGCGCACCAGACAGGCATCAAGTGGGCCTCCAGCGTACTCGCGCCCGGCTCTTTTCTTTCCGTCCACGATCCGCCCGTGCCGCCGCAGTTGCCCGGCTTTCACAAAGTGATGAGGCTCAGCCCGTGGGTCGTTCGAGGGGTCATGCGGCTCGCCAGGTGGAAGCTCGACGCGCTGTTTGAGCCTGTCTACAAACTGCGAGCCGAACTGGGATTGCCGCGCGGAGAGAACCCTCTGGTTGAGGGACAGCACTCGCCCGCGCTGGTGCTCGCGCTCTACTCTCGCGTGCTCGGCGAGCCGCAGCCCGACTGGCCGGCGAATACGCACATCACGGGCTTCCCCTTCCACGACCGCCGCGACCGCCCCGGCGACGGGGTTGGCCTCGCGCCGGAGCTTTCGGAATTTCTCGACGCAGGCACGCCGCCCGTCGTCTTCACACTCGGCTCGTCGGCCTTCTGGGTCGCGAAAGATTTTTACCGCGACTCAATCGTGGCCGCGCGCACGCTCGGCCAGCGTGCGGTGCTCCTTATCGGCGACGAACGAAATCGTCCCGCAGGGCCTTTGCCGGAGGGCGTCGCCGCTTTCGAGTACGCGCCTTACGGCGAAGTCCTGCCGCGCGCCTCTGCGGTCGTCCATCAGGGCGGCGTCGGCACGACGGGACAGGCTCTGCGCGCGGGCGTACCCACGCTCATAGTGCCGCACGCCTTCGACCAGTTCGACAACGCCGAGCGCGCCGCACGTCTCGGCGCGAGCCGCACGCTCGCCCGCCCGAAATACAATGCGGCGAACGCGACGAAAGAGTTAAGCTTGCTCTTGAGTGATAAGAGTTATGCTGACAGGGCAACCGAAGTCGG
>JAIVJG010000013.1:48741-69673 GCA_020200155.1 Acidobacteriota bacterium
GTCGCCGCCGTGCACAAGTACGGAGCGCCTTGCATCGTCGTGGATTTCGGCACGGCGACGAATTTCGAGGTCATTGACGCGGAGAAAAGATACCTCGGCGGCGCGCTGACGCCGGGCATCTCCATCTCTTCGGACGCCCTTTTCGCGCAGGCCGCGCGCCTGCCGCGCGTCGCCATCGAACGCCCGCGCACTGTGATCGGCGCTTCGACCGCGAGCGCGATTCAGTCCGGCCTCTTCTACGGCTATGCCGGGCTAGTGGACGGCATCCTGCGCCACATGATCGAGGAACTCGGCTACCGCCCGCGCGTCGTCGCCACCGGCGGCCTCGCCACACTGATCTCGAAGGGGTCGGAGTTGATTGACGTGGTTGACGCGACGCTGACGCTCGACGGCCTGCGGCTGGTCTACGAGATGAACCGGGATGTCAGGACTTTACAGGCTAAGGATGAAGAACATGGTAGGGGCGTTGATGAAATAAAGAGCGTTTGATAACACTGTAGGGGCAGCTTGTCCCTGCCCGTCATGCTTTATGAGTAAGTAAGCCGGGCAGGGACAAGCCCTGCCCCTACAAAATCTTTCGGCGCTTCATGTAACTTTGAAAATTGCCGAAAAAACTCTTGACTAAACGGCGCACCCTGTTCATGCTGTCCGCCGAACCACCGGCGAAAGTTTGTTTAGAACTTCCGAAGTCCCGCAAATTCAAATCAGGTTACGAACAACGTATGGGCACGGTCGAGGGCGGGCGCGCGGGCGAGTTGTCGCCAGAGCGAACTCGTTTGAATTACTTTAATTACTTCACGGAAATCGAAGACATCTTTATTCGCCGTCGCGGCAAGCACCTGCTGTTGGGCACGCTCGACTGGGCCTTGATGTCGAGTTGGAAAGAGATGGGCGTCCCGCTCCACGTCGTGCTGCGCGGCATCGAGAAGACCTTCGATTCCTACGAAGCGCGCCCGCGCAAGCGCAGCGTCAAGACGCTCTTCTACTGCCAGGAAGAAGTCGAGGCGCAGTTCGCCGAATGGCTCGAATCGCAGCGCGGCGCGAACGTCGAAGGTTCAGCCGAAGCGGGCGGCGCGGCGGCGCAAGAGGATGAGACAGATGCTCGCGGACTGCCGTTCCCGCGCGCGGTCATCACGGCGCACCTCGCGGAGAGTCGCGCGGCGCTTCAACGCAGCCTTGAGGAAAGGCCTGGGAAGAGCGGCGCGGACGAATTGTCCGAAGCACTCACGCGCGCGGCCTCGCGCCTCGAAGATTTGGAAAAGGATTTCGCGCTGGCCGCGCGACCCAACGCCGAGCAGCTTGAGAACTCTTTGACCGATCTCGAAAATCTTCTGGATCGAGCGTTGCGCGCGTCTCTGACGCCGGAGCAAATCGAGCGCAGCCGCTCGCTCGCCGTGGAACAGTTGCGCGCTTATCGCAGCCGTATGGAGCGCGCCACTTATGAACAGACGCTTGAGAATTTGCTGGCGAAACTGCTGCGCGAAGAATGCGGCATCCCGCGCCTGAGCTTGTTTTACCTCTAACGTTCCCTGCACAGGAAAAGGAGAAAACTGATGGCGAAGATGGTAGTGAAGCGCATGGGCGTCTTGTCCGTCGCGAAAATATACGGGGTGATGTTGGCCGGCATCGGGCTGGTGATCGGAGTCCCGCTCGGCCTCATTATGATGGTCATCGGCGCGGCGGCCATGACACGGAGCGGCAGCGCGGGCGGCCTCGGCGTCGGGATGGGCGTGGCATACATTATCTTCATCCCGATTTTCTACGGCGTGCTCGGCTTCGTCGTCGGCGCGCTCAGCGCGTTCATCTATAACGTCGCCTCCGGATTCATCGGCGGCCTCGAACTGGAGATGGAGAACGCCGACACCGGATATGCCACGCCCCCGCCGCCGCAGTGGGGAGCCGGCACCGGCTATCAACAAGGCTCGTCTCAATCTTATTAAACTTCGATTGGCGAGCCGGCGATTGACCGCAGCGGGACGGAGGCACGTTTAAAGGTAAGCCGTGTCTTCGTCCACCTGTGGTTGATTCTGTTCACGTTTGGGATTTGATGAGACAGCAGGATTCATCGTCGCGCGGAGCCGCGCCGGAAGGTGTTGAGCGTCTGCGTGCCGGCGTGGAGTTGGAGGTCGAGATCGAGCGCATCCTGCCGGGCGGGGTCGGGCTGGCGCACGCGCGCGGCCAGACCATGTTCGTCGCGCTCTCAGCGCCCGGCGACCGCCTGCTCGTGCGCGTCGAGCGTGTCAAGGGATCGCTCGCTTTCGCCTCCATCAAGGAAGTGCTCGACGCCTCGCCCGTGCGCGTCGAGCCGCCCTGCCGGTATTTCGGTCGCTGCGGCGGCTGCGACTTTCAACAGTTGAACTACGAGGCGCAACTCGCTGCGAAGGTCGAGATCATACGCGACTGCCTGCGCCGCGTGGCGCGCGTCGAGCCGCCCACGGAAATTCCCATCACGCCCTCGCCCGACGCCTGGCGCTATCGCTCGCGCCTCCGTTGGCAGCACGACGCGCAACGCAGGCTTCTCGGATATTTCGAGCGCGGCACGCACCGCGTCTGCGATGTCGTCGAGTGTCCGGTCGCGCTGCCCGCGCTTCAGGAAAAGCTGAACGACTTGCGCGTGCGTCTGCGCGAGGGCGAACTGCCGGACGAGGCGAGCGAGTTCGAGGCGGTGGCGGGCGACGAGGGGGTTGCGCTCGCCCCTTCACTTGAAGAGTCGGACGCGCACACGCAGGCTCGCGTCATTGCGGGTGAGCGCTACAACTTCGACGCAGGGTGCTTCTTCCAGATCAATCACGAACTCCTTGAGCCGCTCGTCCGCGAAGCGACGCGCGACGCGGAAGGCGAAAGCGCGGTTGACCTCTACTGCGGGGTCGGGCTGTTCACGTTGCCGCTGGCTCGCCGCTTCGCGCGTGTGAAGGGTGTGGAAGGCAACGCGGTGGCCTGCGCATTCGCGCGCCTGAACCTCTCCGGCGCGGGACTCACGAACGCGAGCGTGGAGACGGCGAGCGTCGGCGCATGGCTGGCCGATCATGCCACCGCGCACGCGCCCGTTGACTTCGTCTTGCTCGACCCTCCACGCGCAGGGGCCGAGCCGGAAGCCATCGCCGGCATCGTGGCGCTCCGCCCACGACAAATATCCTACGTCTCCTGCGACCCCGCGACCCTCGCCCGCGACCTACGCGCCCTGTACGCGAGCGGCTACAAAATCGCCCACGCCAGCGCCTTCGACATGTTCCCGCAAACACACCACGTCGAGACAGTCGTGCGCCTGGCGCGCCCGCTTTGATAAAATTCTTTTGCTACGGAAATCGCGACGCGGTAACATGGCGCGTCCGAATTGCCACTTTCTCGAAGCTATTGCAAACTTTGCCAAAGCCCTTGGAGGCCATCATGCACCTTCGCCCGTTCTCAACGCTCTGCGTTCTCGCTTTAACTTTCGCCGTCGTGGCGGCGCAAACCATGCCTGCCGAAAACAGGCCCTTGACGGGATTCGACCGCGAAACGCGACATCGGGCCAGACTGCGGAACAATTGCCCGTCTACAATGCATATTCCATCGGCGGCGACGTGACCGGGCCGCTCGTCTACGTCAACTACGGCGTGCCGAACGACTACAAGGTGCTGGAAGAGCGCGGCATTGATGTCAAAGGCAAGATCGTCATCGCGCGCTACGGCGGCTCTTGGCGCGGCATCAAGCCGAAGGTCGCGGCGGAGCACGGCGCGGTCGGGTGCATCATCTATTCCGACCCGCGCAACGACGGCTACTACCAAGGCGACGTTTACCCGAAGGGCGCTTGGCGCAACGAGTATGGCGCGCAGCGCGGCTCGGTCGCGGACATGCCGACGTATCCGGGCGACCCGCTGACGCCCGGCGTCGGCGCGACGAAAAACGCTAAACGCCTCGACATCAAAAACGCACCGACGTTGACGAAGATTCCGGTGCTGCCCGTCTCTTACTCCGACGCGCTGCCGCTGCTGCGTGCGCTCGACGGCGCTGTCGCGCCGGAAAATTGGCGCGGCGCGTTGCCCCTCACGTATCACCTCGGCCCCGGCCCCGCGACCGTCCACATGAAACTTGAGTTCGACTACAAGATCGTCCCCGCCTACGACGTGATCGCGCGCCTGCGCGGCGGCGAGCGGCCCGACGAGTGGGTCATTCGCGGCAACCATCACGACGCCTGGGTGAACGGCGCGGACGACCCCATCAGCGGCATGGTGGCGGAACTGGAAGAAGCCCGCGTCGTCGGCGAACTGGCGAAGACCGGCTGGAAGCCAAGGCGCACCATCGTCTATTGCGCGTGGGACGGAGAGGAGCCGGGGCTGCTTGGCTCGACCGAGTGGGCCGAGACGCACGCCGACGAGTTGCAGAAGAAAGCCGTCATCTACGTTAATTCCGACTCGAACGCGCGCGGATTTATCGGCGTCGCCGGCTCGCACACGCTCGAAAAATTCATCAACGAAGTGGCGCGCGACGTGTCCGACCCGGAGAAGAAAATCTCCGTCTTTGAGCGCAGCCGCGCGCGACTGATCGTCGAGGGCAGCCCCGAAGAGAGACGAGAGGCGCGCGAGCGTGCGGATCAGCGCATCGGCGCGCTCGGCTCCGGGTCGGATTACACGCCGTTCCTACAGCACCTCGGCATCCCCTCTCTCAACCTCGGCTACGGCGGCGAGGGCGAGAGCGCGGGCGTCTACCATTCGATCTACGACTCGTTCGATCACTACACGCGCTTCGTTGATCCGAATTACGACTACGGCATCGCGCTCGCGCAGACGGGCGGGCGCATCGTCCTGCGCTTCGCCAACGCAGACACGCTGCCTTTGAACTTCGGCAACTTCACCGAAACGGTCGCGCAATACGTTAAAGAAGTGACGAAGCTCGCGGACGACGAGCGCGAGGGCATCAGGGAAAAGAATCGCCGCGTCAGCGACAAATCCTTCGAGGCAGTCTTCGACCCGACCGAAACCCACGTCGCTCCGAAGCCGGAAGCGCCCGCGCCCTTTCTTAATTTCGCGCCGCTCCAGAACGCCCTCGCACGCTTGCAGGAGAGCACGGGCAAATACGAGACGGCGATGCGCGACCCCGCCGCGCGCAGCCGACTGAGTTCACGCGAGACGCAGAAGGCGCTTGACGACGCGCTCAGACAGGTAGAGCACGCAATGACGCGCGAAGCCGGTCTGCCGCGCCGCGCCTGGTTCAAGCACCAGATTTACGCGCCCGGTTTCTACACAGGCTACGGCGTCAAGACACTGCCCGCCATCAGGGAGGCCATCGAGCAGCACGACTGGCGCGAGGCCGACGAGCAAATCGTCCTCGTCGCGCGCACCATCGAAGGAGTCGCCGCACAGATTGACCGCGCGGCGGCGTTGTTGAAAGGAAGCGGTCAGTAAAGTTAAGACAACCTGGACAGTGCCGCGAGCGGACACCCATCCGCGTATGAACCCGCTCGCTAAGGCTCGCGGTATTGTCGGAATCTTCGCGCCTCACCGGGTGAAATTATGCGCGCGGTTGCTCACCAACCGGAATTCAGCGCCTTTCCGCTCATCTCGCTCGCGGCCTCGTTCGCGTGCGGCGTGCTGGCCGCGCGCTTTGTCGCTCCGCCGCTCTCGCTGTGCCTCGCGAGCGGGGCAATAGTCACAACCCTCTCCCTCCTATGCTTCAAACTGAAGAAACAAGTCCCGGCCACTTCGTTTCTCATCATCGCTTTCGCGTGTGCGGGCGCGGCGCTCGCGTTGGAAGAGAGCCAGAGTGTCAGCGAAAAGCGCATGCGGCGATTTTACGAGCGTGGTGACATTGCTTCTGGCGAACCCGTCGAAGTGACGGGAGTGTTGGAGCGTGCGCCGGAGCCTGCGCCCGATGGACTGCTTTTTTCGCTGTGCGTCGAGGGCTTCAGGCACGGGACACAGGAGCGCGCGGCTTCGGGACGCATCGAGCTTTTCGCGCCGGCGCGTGATGCGCGAACGCGCGCGGAATACGACGCGCTTGAATTGCGACGCGGGGCGCGCGTGCGCGTGATGTCGGCGCTCGCGCGCGTGGACAGGTATCGCAACCCCGGCGTCTCTTCGTTGACGGAATACCTGGAAGCGCGGGACGTGGACGCGCGGGGCGCGATCAAGAGTCCTCTGCTCGTCGAGCGACTGGACGACGAGCGCGTCTTTCTGCCGCTCGTGTGGCTCGAAGATTGGCGCGGGTGGCTGGCCTCGCGGTTCGACCGAATGTTTTCATCCGACACGGCGGGCGTCCTCAAGGCCGCGATGCTCGGCAATCGCTACGGGTTATCGCGCGCGACCGCCGAACGCTTTCGAGAGGGCGGCACTTTTCACGTGCTCGTCATCAGCGGCCTGCACATCACATTCATCGGCGGCATCGTCTGGGCGCTGGCCGGATGGTTGACGCGGCGGCGCGCGTGGCGATGGGCGTTCACCGCCGCAGTCGTCTGGGGCTACGCGGTCGCCGTCGGGGCGGAAGCCTCTGTCGTGCGCGCGGCTTTGATGTTTACGGTGGTGGCGCTCGCGCCGGTGTTGGGGCGGCGTGCGAGTTCGCTGAACGCGCTCGGCGGCGCGGCGCTAGTGCTTCTCGTGTGGCGACCGCGCGACCTCTTCGACCCTTCTTTCCAGTTAACGTTTCTAGCCGTGCTGGCAATCGTCGCGCTCGCCTGGCCGCTGCTGACAAACCTCAAAGACATCGGCGAGTGGCGTCCGACGAGCGCGACGCCGTACCCGCCCGTGTGCCCGCGCTGGCTGCGCTTCCTCGGCGAGACGCTCTACTGGAGCGAGCGACGCTGGAAGCGCGAGATGGAGCGCGCCACTCACAGCTATCGCCCGTTCAAATCAACACTCGCCGCGCGGCTTGAGAGTTGGCGATTGCAACGACTGTTGCGCCACGCCTTCGCCGCCGTGCTCGTTTCGGCGACCGTGCAACTCGTGCTGCTGCCTCTGCTGGTGCTTTACTTTCATCGCCTCTCGCTCGCTTCGCTGTTGCTCAACATCGTCGTCGGCGTGCTTATGGCTGCGCTCTCGTTCGCCGCGCTGGCGGCGGTCATCCTGTCGCAGTTGAGCGCGAAGCTTGCAGTCCCTCTCGTGCGGCTCGCCGAAATGCTCAACTGGCTGACGGCGCACAGCGTTGACCCGTTCGCGAAAGTTCATCTGGCGAGCGTGCGGCTTCCCGAATACTCCGGCCACGCCGCCGTCGTCTACGCGCTCTACTTCGTACCGCTCTCGGCGCTCGTCTACGCGCTCGCGCGCTGGCGTCCCGTCGGCCCCGTGCCCGACGCGGATGACGTGGAGGCGCAGACGACGCGACGTAACTTCGTCGGACTCTCCTTCGCCGCACTCGCAGTCCTGTTCGTCGTCATCGTCGCGCACCCTTTGAGCGCGGGGCGGCCTGACGGGCGGCTGCGGATTGATTTTCTGGACGTGGGGCAGGGCGACTCCGCTCTGCTCACGATGCCCGACGGGAAGACATTGTTGATAGACGGCGGGGGTCGTCTGAACACGACGAACCCACGCGGCACGCGCGAGCAGGACGAAGAAGGCGTCGAGCCTTTCGAGCGTGACACGCGCGGCGTAGGCGACGCGGTCGTCTCGGAATACCTGTGGTGGCGCGGGCTTGACCGCGTCAACTACATTCTGGCGACTCACGCCGACGCGGATCACATAGACGGCCTCAACGACGTGGCGAAGAACTTCAGGATTGACGCCGCGCTCGTTGCGCGTGCGCCCGCCGGAGACCCTGAATTCGTGCGCTTCGCTTTGACCGCACGGCGCGAAGGCATACACGTCTATCTCGTCGGGAGGGGCGACGAACTTCGCTTCGGCGGGGCCGTCGTCGAGGTCTTATGGCCCGCGCCCGTCCCGGATGATGATGCTTCGCCCTCTCAGAACAACGACTCGCTGGTGCTGCGTGTGCGCTTCGGCGCTAAAACTTTTCTGCTCACGGGCGACATCGAAAGCGGTGCTGAATCGGCGCTCGTCGCTGCCCGCGACGATCTGCATTGCGATGTGATTAAGGTCGCGCACCACGGGAGCCGCACTTCCTCGACCGAGGCGTTCGTGGGCGCGACACAACCGACGCTGGCTGTCATCTCGGTCGGCACTGATTCGCCATACGGCCATCCGCACGCCGAAGTGCTCGCACGCTGGCGCGCGCACAACGCCGAAATCCTCACGACGGGAAACAGCGGCACGATCACCGTCAGCACGGACGGCGAAGATTTAAAAGTGGAGACGTATGTGAGGCCGTAGAAAAGAAAGCCGGAAGCCGCGAATGCGAGATGCCGAGAGCGTCGCGCCCTGGCTCGCGACGCAACACTTTTTTCTTGTCAGTCGCAGGTCGTCACTTTATATTCGTTCTGGAATCTGAGTTAGACGGAAGGTAGCACGCATGCATAAGCCGGAAGAATCCGACACGTCGCCGCTCTTTGACCGACGCCCCTGGGGAACGTTCACGGTGCTGGACGAGGGGCAGGGTTATAAAGTTAAGCGGATCGAGGTGCTGCCGGGCAAGCGTCTGAGCTATCAGAAGCACGCGCGGCGCGCCGAACATTGGATGATCGTCGGGGGCTGCGCCGTCGTCACGCTTAACGAACGTGAAATCACTTTGCGCGATGGGGAGATCGTGGACATCCCTGTCGGAGCGCGCCACCGCGTCGAGAATCGCGGAACGGAGAATCTGGTCTTCATAGAGATACAGCGCGGCGACTATCTCGGCGAGGACGACATCGTGCGATTGGAAGACGACTTCGGGCGCACAGGCGGGTGACGCTCAGGCCGCGAGCATGATTCTCAAGTCCCGCACGTTCGTCCCCGTCGGGCCGGTCAAGATTGCGTCGCCCAGCGCGTCGAAGAATGTGTAAGCGTCGCTTTCATCAAGATAGCGTCTCGCATTCAATCCCTTCTCCACGCCACGTCGGATCGTTGTCTGGTCGGCCAGCGCGCCAGCCGCCGGGCTGTTGCCGTCAATCCCATCCGTCCCCGCGCATAGCGCCACGATGTGTTCAGGACATTCATCACCGGACGCTCCGCGCGCAAGCCTCTCCAACTCAATCGCGCAGCGCAGCGCCGTCTCTGAATTGCGCCCGCCCACGCCGTGGCCTCGCACGGGGCACGAAAATTCGCCGCCGGAAATGAGACTGACGCCGCTCCGCTCCGTCCCCTTGCGGCGATAAAGGTTGACGAGCCTTGAGACCATCTCGGCGGAACCCTCCTCGACGTGCTGCTCGACAAGCTCGCGCGCTATCTCCACCTCGTAGCCCAACTCGCGTGCCTCAGCCGCCGCAATCTCCAACGCGCGCACGTTGTCGAGCAGCACGTAATGCCTTCGCAGCGCGGACGCCGCCAAGCCCTCTCGCTGCTGCGCGACAGACTCTTCGAGCGCACGCAGGATTGACACGGGCAACCTCGGCGTGAGGTTGTACTTCGCGCGCACACTCGACGCCGACGCGCGGTCGTGTTCAATCTCGAAAGTCGGGCCGGAGGCCACGTCTGCCGCATGTCCCGCCTGTGTGTCCGACACGATCAGAGAGATTTGCGCCGCACGGCGGGCGCACGCGCTCAAGCCTCCGCCCTTCACCGCCGAGAGAGCGCGGCGCACGGCGTTGACCTCCTTGATGGTCGCGCCGCACGAGACGAGCACGCGGTTGGCTTCGCGCAGGTCTGCGAGCGACACGCGCGCATCGCTTGGCAGTTCCAGCATGGCCGAGCCGCCGCCGGAGACGAGAAAGATTACCAGCGAGGAAGGGGAGTCGGCGTTTCGCAGCAACTCGAAGGCGTTGCGCGCGGCCTCGACGCTCTCGCCATTCGGGAGGGGGTGGCCTCCGGCGAAGACGCGCCAACGTTCCGGCAACGTGAGGCGCGCGATTGTCGTCGTCGAGATAACTCCCGAAGTCAGGCAATCGCCCAGCGCCTCGTCAAGAGCGTAGGCCATCACCGCCGCTGCCTTGCCGAGAGCCACGGAGTAAATTTTTAAGTGATGTTCGCGCAGGTCAAACTCTGTGTCGAGCACGCGCAACGTGGAATTCTGAACATGAACGGTCTCACGCACAGCGCGTCCGGCGTCTAATGCGTCGAGCGTGCGCCGGAATATTTCGTGCGCGTCGCGTCGTAATGCCGCCGGGTCTTTCAAGTGCGCCTCACTCCACGGTGACGAGCGCACGCATCTGCCGGAAGCGACGGTCGCTGATGCCGCGCACCATGATTAAATGCTCCGCGCGCCGGAATGGGCCGTAATGCTGGCGCTGTTCGATGATGCGCGCGGCGAGTGCCGGCCCGATGCCCGGCAACTTCTCAAGCTCCTCACGCGTCGCGCGGTTGAGAGAGATGCGTGGTGGTGTCGCGCTCTCGTTGGTCGTTGTTTGTGCCGGAGCTTTCTCGCCCGCGACGGACGCGCGCCGGGGCAATTTGACGCAGGAAGATGTGAACGCCGTGATAAGGCAGCAACAGAAGAGGAAACAGAGGCGGGGTTGGATGAAGTCTCGTTTCACCTGAAAGACCAGCTTCTCGAAAACCTCGGCGAGACTGCCGCAGTTGTGTGCAAAATGCTAGAAGTCTAAATTTTCCAGAAACTTGTAACTTGAAAACGCCACTTATCCACAGAGTTTTCCACAGTTTTTGTGGAAAACTTTCGCCGATGAGTGAAAGGCAGGCCGCCATTCGACGCTCAATGTTCATCACGTCCGCAGTTTCGCCTGCCGGGTCAGAAATCTTCCGCGCCGTTCTCCTGTAATTCGTCCCAGTGTGCGAGGGTCTCGAAGGCGCGGCTGAGGACGGGGCGCGGGCGTGAGCCGTCAGCCTGCCCGATGAAGCCTTCGCGCTCCATCACGTCGAGGATCGCGGCGGCACGTCCGTAGCCGACGCGGAGGCGGCGTTGGAGCACGGAGGTCGAGGCGCGCCTCATCTCGCAGCAGATGCGGAGCGCCTGATCGAACAACTCGTCGCGCTCGCCGCCCATCCCGTCGCCGCCCGCCGCTTCCTCTTCGGACTGCGTGATGGTCTCGTCGTAGACGGGCGCGCTCTGTGCCTTGATGTGCGCGACGATGCGGCTGACTTCCGCTTCGTCCAAGAACGCGCCGTGGACGCGCACGAGCCGCGACGTGCCCGGCGGCAGGAAGAGCATGTCGCCGCGACCGAGCAGTTGCTCCGCGCCGTTCGCGTCAATGATCGTGCGCGAGTCCACTTTGGACGAAACGCGGAAGGCGATGCGCGAGGGGAAGTTGGCCTTGATAAGTCCGGTGATGACATCCACGCTCGGACGCTGCGTGGCGAGCACGAGGTGGATGCCGACGGCGCGTGCCATCTGCGCGAGGCGCGTGATGGCTTCTTCAACGTCGTTGCCGCAGGTCATCATCAGGTCTGCGAGTTCGTCAATGATGATGACGATGTAGGGCAGACGTTTGTGCGGCTGGCCTTCTTCGTCAAAGTCGAGCACGTCGTTACGCCGCTCCACTTCGACGTTGTAGCCGTCAATGTTGCGAACGCCCCAGCGCGCGAGGTCTTTGTAGCGCTTCTCCATCTGCACCACCGCCCACTTGAGGGCATTGGCGGCCTTCTTCGGCTCGGTGATGATCGGCGTTGCGAGGTGCGGGATGTCTGCGTAGAGACCCAACTCAAGTCGCTTCGGGTCAATCATAATGAACTGCACTTCGTCGGGGGTCGCCTTGTAGAGAATCGAGACGACGAGCGAGTTGAGGCAGACGCTCTTGCCCGTGCCGGTCGCGCCGGCGATGAGAAGGTGCGGCATCCGCGTCAGGTCTGCGACGTAGTTCATGCCGTCAATCGTCTTGCCCAGTGCGAGCGTCAGCTTCGACGTTGACTCGCGGTACTGTCGCGACTCGACGACTTCGCGCAGGAAGATTGTCTCGCGCGCCGGGTTCGGGACTTCGATGCCGACGTGTGCCTTGCCGGGGACGCGGTCTATGCGTATGGACTCGGCCTTGAGCGCGAGGCAGAGATCGTCAACGAGGCCGGTGACGCGCGAGTATTTGACGCCGGGGTCGGGCTTGAATTCGTAGGTCGTCACGACGGGGCCGGGGCAGATGTGCTCGATGCGGCCCATGACGTTGAATTCCCGGCATTTTTCGGCCACACGCGTGGCTATCTCCAACAGTTCCTCGTCGGCCTGCTCCTTGCGCGGCGGCGGGGCGTTCAGGAAGTCCATTCCGGGGATTATGAACTCGGCGGGCGCGGCTGGCCGGACGGCGCTCTTCTCCGCACCGCGTGCCGCGCGGGCAGCAGCACGACCGCGCGCAGGCACGGCTTCGTCCTCGTCAAACTCCGCGCGCACGACGGCAGCGTCGCGCAGCATCTCTTCAACTTCAGCCGCGTCCTCGTCAAACTCGTCCACGCCGGAAACGGTTTTGGAGGTAGCTGAAGTCGAAGACACCGTGACACGCTTCGAGATTTGCGCGGCATTTCCTTCGCCGTTCTCTTCCGCCGCGCCTTTGCGCGTCGTCGTGGTGCCGGTGATCGAAGGCTGCGTGATGATGCCGGCCAGTTCGGCTTCCGCCTGCGCGAGTTTGGCGCGAATCTCTTCCTCGCGCGAAAGCTTGTCGTCTAAAGTCGAGGCCGCGCCGGCGGAGCGTTTGATGGCAGTGGCGGCGGACGCTTCCTTTGACCCCTTTTTGATGGAGACGTTCGTGCGCGCAACATCGCCGGCTAATTCGCCTGCGGCCAGCGCGGACTGTTGATTCGCGTCAAGAATTTCCTGCTCACGCGCGGCGCGTGCCTCACGGCGCATCTCGGCGCGCTCTTGCGCCCGCGCGCGTCTCGCCGCGCGCCACGTCTCGATGCGCGCGAGGGTGCGGCGGAGGAAGCCGGACGGGTTGGCGAGCGCGGCGGCGACACGTTCGTAGCCGCGCGCGAAAGAGAAGTTGGTGGCGAGGAGTAGTCCGATGGCGGCCATCGCCACGAGCAACACGCTCGCGCCGACGGTGTTCAGCATGCTCTTCAGTCCCTCTGCGAGAAGCACACCGAGCAATCCACCCGCCTTGAAACTCCTGTCCAGCAGTGGATCAGTGACGAAGAGTGCGAACAGAGAGGCAACAGCGAGTGTCAGCGTGACGAGGCCGGCGACGCGTGAGAGCGGCGCGTGAATGCGACGCGTGCGAAAGCGCCGCCAAGCCGCGGCGACCAGCAGCAACGGCAGGAGAATCGCCGCCAGTCCGAACGTCTGATAGAGTGCGGCGGCAACGTTCGCGCCAGCCGCGCCAATCCAGTTGCGCGCTCCAGCCGCGCCCGAAGCGTTCCACGACGCATCGCTCGGATTGTACGAGACGAGACACAACGCCAGCAGCGCGCTCAACGCGAAAAGCACAATCGCGACAATCTCGTTCGTCCGCGTGTTACGTTGCAAGGCCGCGCCGCCCGGGGCCTTCATTCGCGCATCGGTTTGGGAAGTTGCCATAGCCACTCCAGAAGCAGAGGTCTGACGACCTTATAACCTTATTTCTTTCACGCCGCGCGGCGCGAGAGCAAGTAAGCGTGGATGAAATCGTCCAGATCGCCGCCAAGTACGGAGTCCACATCGCCGCGCTCGACCTTCGTGCGCGCGTCTTTGACGAGCTGGTAAGGCGCGAGCACGTAGTTGCGGATTTGCGAGCCGAACGAGATTTCAGCCTTGCTCGCTTCGAGCACCGCCGATTCGGCGCGGCGCTTCTCAAGTTCCAATTCGTAGAGGCGCGAGCGCAAGACCTGCATCGCGACGGCGCGATTTTGATGCTGCGAGCGCTGGTTCTGGCACGCAACGACGATGCCCGTCGGGAGATGCGTGATGCGGACAGCCGAGTCCGTCGTGTTGATATGCTGGCCGCCCGCGCCGGTCGCGCGATAAGTGTCCACGCGCAAGTCCTTGTCGTTAATCTCGACCTCGATGTTCTCGTCAATCTCCGGCGAGACGAAGAGCGAGGCGAAAGACGTGTGCCGCCGAGCCGCCTGGTCGAACGGCGAGATGCGAACCAGCCTGTGAACGCCCGCCTCCGCAGAGAGCAGGCCGTAGGCGTACTCGCCCTCGACCTTGAAGGTGACGTTCTTGATGCCCGCCTCCTCGCCCGGCTGGAGGTCGAGCACTTCGGTCTTGAAGCCGCGCCGCTCGGCCCACTTCAGATACATACGCAAAAGCATCTCGGCCCAGTCCTGCGACTCTGTGCCGCCCGCGCCCGGATGAATCGTGCAGATGGCGTTGCGCGCGTCGTTCTCGCCGGAGAGGAGCATCTCCGTCTCGGCCAGATCAACCTCATGCGCCAGACGCTCGACGACCGCGCGCAGTTCACGCAGGCTGTCTTCATCCTCTTCCGCGAATTCAAAGAGCACTTCGGCATCGGCGATGGCCGACTCGAACTGTTCCTGCCGCGCGATGACGCGCTCGATGCGACTGCGCTGTTGCAGGAGTTGTTGCGCCGCCTCCTGATCCGACCAAAAATCCTCCGCCGACGCCTGCGCCTCTGTGCGCGAGAGTTCTTCTCGCTTGGCGGCTACATCAAAGAAACCTCCCAAGCTGTTCGATACGCGTGCGCAACTCATCGGCACGCGAACGCAAATCACGATCTTCATTCTCGTTCGACGCTAAAACTTTTGACATCCAGCCTCCAAATTCAATCAACAGAAATGTGTGGAAAAAAACTTTGCCAAGTCAGGCGCTTGACGGCCAGCCTCTTCTCAACGTCGCGCCTATCGCGACGAGGCTGATTAACGAACACCCCGCGACGAAGATGTCGCCGTGCAGGACGTAAAAAGTTTGTTCGCCGTCCGAGCGCGCGACCGTCCATGTGCGCGTCGCCGTCTGGAATTTCCCGGTCGCGTCCAAGACTTCGCCTCGCGGCGTGATGCGCGCCGAGACGCCTGTGTCCGTGACGCGCAGGAGCGGGCGGCCAGTCTCAACTGCACGGAAGACGGCGTTGGCAAGATGCTGCCTGATAACGGCGGTGTCGCCCTGATAAGCATCATTCGTGATTTCAATGAGCACGTCCGCGCCCTCTTCGGCGAAGCGGCGCGTGATGTACGGATACGCCGACTCAAGGCAAATGAAAACGCCCGCGCGCGGTGCCTTCTCGCCATCGCCGAGCGGCATCAGCGTGAAGCGCGTGCCCGGCGTGAACTCCCCGACGACTCCCCGCACCAGCCCTGCGCCGGGCATCCAGCGCGGCAGCGGCACGTACTCGCCAAATGGCATCAGGCGAATCTTATCATACTGCACGGCGAGCCGGCCCTCTTCATTTACGAAGACGGCGGCATTGTACGCGCCGTCGTCCGGCGCAGGCTCAAGAGAGTTGAAGAGCAGTGAAGTGTGGCGCTCGCGTGCGAAGCGCGAGACGGCTTCGCGAAACTGTGAGTTGCGCGCGTAAGTGAAATTCATCGGCGATTCGGGCCAGACGACGACGCGCGGCAAAGCCGCCTCAGTTTCAATCACGTCGTCATCGCGCCTCACCTCGCGCGGAGTTTGTCCATTCCCGGCATTGCCGTGCGGAGCTTCGTCCAACGCACGGAGCGCACTCTCGCTCAGCGCGAAGTGTCGCTCGGCAAGCGCGGACATTTCTTTCGCCGGGCGATTGAAGTCCGGGATGACATTCGGCTGGACGGCGACGACGAGCGCGCCCGGCTGCTGCGGCGTTGGCGGTCGCGCGGCCACATCGAAGAGAAGAATGGCGAGCGCGATGCCGACGAGAATCAGCGAAGCCTTCAACAGTGAATGCGTGCTGCGCTTCAGAATCGCGTAGGCCAGCGCGGCGTTGACGGCGACGATGAGAAAGCCTACGGCGTAGACTCCACCGAAGCGCGCGGCCTGGATGAGCGATGGTTCATACGCCTGCGAGTACCCGACGGCATTCCACAGTTGCCCGATCACGCCGAGTCTAGTCCATTCCAGCGCGGCCCACAGGAACGGCGCGAAGCACAGTGCACGCACGCCGAGGCGCGAGACCAGTCGAGCCAGCGCGAGAGTGCAGAGCGCGGGGAAGAGTCCGGCGGTGAGCGGCGCGGGTAGTAAGAGCGGGTAGGCCAGCCAGGCAGGGATACCTGCGTAGTGAATCATCGGGTAGGTCAGCCAGTAGCACGAGCCGTAGAAGAAGAGCGTGCCCGTCGCCCAACCCATGAGAAACGCTTGAGGTGCGCGCGGCCTGCGCGCGACGGCGAGTAAGAGCGGGACAAGGCCGACCCACGCCAGCAGCCACCAACCGAAATCCGGGAAAGCGAGGACGAGCAGGATAGCCGACGACGCAGCTAAACTCGTCTCGGCAAGTGTCGGCGTCGCGGCCCTCGCACGCCGGGCGAGAAGTTTCAGACGCCATGCGTCGCGCGCGGGCGCATCGAGGTAAACTGCTTCCTGCACGCGCGCGAGTTTAACAGAGGCTCGTCGCTTTCGTCATCGAACTCAGGCGCGCCGGTCGAATCCGTATGCCTTCCGGCGCATGTGCCAAATCGTCTGCCGCTTTGACGTAAAACGACAAAAAACCGTCACACGGCTGGTGACAAATTTTGTCGTGATGTCACACTTTCGCGCCTCACATCACGCGCCGAAGACGAAGATAGTGTCGCCTGAGTTTTACTCCGTGTCGCCTGCGGTTGACAGCCGAGAGCCTGCAAAAGTCTGGAAAGTGGCGTTCTGGAAATGTTTTGCCCCAAAAGCGGGAGAACCCGGCTGGGAGCCAGGTTCCTGATAGGTTAGAAAATTGTAGGGTCGCTCGGCGGGCGGCTGGCGTAGCGGCAGGCCACGCTCAGAGAAGTGATGGCGGCGGGGTCACGGTTTAACTTCCTCCGTGCTTGCCGATTCTTCATATTGCAGTTCGTGTGCCACAGGAAAAGTATTTCTGGAACGTTCGCGTGATTAGGCTTAAGGGAGCGTGAGCAGCCAGCCCCACCGCACAATGTTTCAAGGCGCTCGCTCGACTAACAACAGGTGCCCGCGAGCGCCGACAACACGCGCGTTGCTCTCGCCACGCGGGACGCTTTCGCCCGATGAGGCACGCGCACGCCACAGTTCACCATCAACGAGCACCGCGCCTTCAGGGTTGAGCGACTGGACGACGGAGGCCGCGCGCCCGACGAGTTGGAAAGGTTTGCCGGAGGACTTTTTGCGTCTTGAGAGGAAAGCGATACGAGAGAAAAGCACGGCGGCGACTGCGGCGGAAAGCAAGAGTGCGAGTATGAGCAACGCCGTCATCATGCTCCAGCGGATGAAAGGAAGACTGATGAAAAGACGGGCGGAAGCATCACGGGTTAAAAGCACTGCTCTCGTCCGCGATCCTTCCGCCCCCGGTCTGACTACTTGATTCCGACTTGCAGTTGACGCTGGAGCGCGATGGCCTCCTGGTTGTTCGGGTCAATCTGAAGGGCGTTGCGCGCGTAGGCTGTGGCCTGGCTGTGGTCGCCCTTCTCCAGAAAGATGCGCCCCAGCAGGATGTGCGCGTCAATGAGCTTGGCGTCCCAGAAGATCGAGGTCTTCAACTGGTTGATGGCCGAGGCGAGTTCGCCGCGCCGCTGGTAGATGCGCCCCGTCAGGAGGTAGGCATCGGCGTTCATCGGCTCGACGCGGATCACGTCGCGCAGTTCCGTCAGTGCTTCATCGTCGCGTCCCCCGCCGTATAGCTCGTAAGCTTTAGTCAGCAGGTTCTGCGTCGTCGTGCCTTCGACCGTGGCGCGCTTCTTATCGTCTTCATCTTTCATCAGGCTGATGACTTCGGAGCGGTTGAAGTCCGCGCGCAGACGCAGCGGAACCTCCATTGTGGTCTGCGACTTCTGCCACTCGACCTGCGCCCTGGCGTAGCCGGGAAAGAATCGCCGCGCCTGATCGTCGTCGGCTGTGGCGGCTTCAGTCTGCCCCGTCTTTTCCAGCGATTTGGCGAGCAGGAAGAGTGCCTCGCCGTCGCGCGGATTTTGTTTGATGACTTCAGTCAATTCTTTCGCGGCCTCAGCGTACTTGCCCGAAAGCATCAGTGCGTAAGCGTAGTTGTAGCGCACCATCTGGTCGTCGGGCGTGGATTCGGCGGCGCGGCTGAGAACTGCGGTCGCCTGCTTCAAGAGATTGTCGTGCTTCGCCGCATTTTTTTCGCCGCGTGCGGCCTGCGTGGCGAGCGCCCCGGCATTGTTGAAAATGCTCGTCAGCGGCATGTCCATCGTCAGCGGCAGCAGTGCGTCGAGGGCGCTCTGCGTGTCGCCCGTGCGCGAATAGCTGAGCGCGGTATAGAAAGCCGCTTCGGCATAATGCGGGTCTTTCTTTTGCAGCAGGGAAAAATTCTCCGCCGCGTGCTTGTAGTCTCTCTGCGAGTAGTAGAGGTGTCCGAGTTCAAACGCGGCCTGCGCGTAGACCCCGCCGGGGATGGCGCGTGCGTACTCGCGCATGGCGTTGCGCAGGTAGGCCGACTTCTTCTCAGGGTCTTCCGTCATCGTCCCTTTGACGAGACTCTCGAAAGACTTCATGGGAATCTTGGTGGCCTGCTCGACAATGGAGATTTGCGAGAATGGGAGCTTGTCGTCCTGCTCGTAGAGAATCTGATAGGCGACCTTGCCGTGCACGCTCTGCAAATTGACGAGCGCGTCGCCGAAGAAAAATTCGTGCGTGGCCCAGCGCCCGTCGTTCATCACCTTGCCGGACAGACGGCCTTCGTTGACGCGTATGACGCGCGCCGAGCCGCGCACCTCCGCGACCGACTTCTCGTCCCGCTGGGGTGACACTTCATACGTGCCGAGCACGACGATGCTCGCCCCGGCCTCGCGTGCGATCTTGATGGCAGTGGCGCGCGAAGGAATCACGGTCAGGGGAATACGCAGGCGCTGGTAGGCGATCTCTCTGGCGTCGCTCGTGACGGACATGAGGCCGTGCGCGCCGAGCAGTTCGGTCAGCGAATCGGCGAAGCTCTCGCCAACCCAGTTAAAATCTCTCTGCCCGCCCGTGTTCTCGAACGGCAGCACGATCACTACGTCGTTGGCGACCTGCGGCGTGCGCGCCTGAACCGTACCCGCCTGCGCGGCGAAAAGAGAAAGCGCGATGACGAATAAAGCGGCGAATCTTTTGAACATTTCGATCATTCCCTGCGAAAACTGAAAATGCTAAAGGCCGCCCGGCGCGGCTCAATTGGCACGGCGTCGGCGGCCTCTCGTTAGTCCTTACTCGAAGGAGCGTCGCTGACGCTCTGGCCCGGTAAAGTATGGCATCCCGTACGGGATTCGAACCCGTGTCGCCGCCGTGAAAGGGCGGTGTCCTAGGCCCCTAGACGAACGGGACATTATCTACCGGGAAAACGGTAACAACTAACTTAACGTACCGTTTAAGAGAGTGTCAACCGCACGGGACGCGGAGGCCGACGCCGAACAATCTTTGGATGTTCAGCAACGCCGAAACGTATGCCCGCCGTCCCGCCAAAGTTGGGAAATGAGTGGAAGCGAAGCACATCTTCCAGCGTCGGATGCGTATCGCCGGAGGGCATGAATGGCGGTTTCTCGTGCCGGCTTGAGCTACCGTGGGTCGCATGGCTCCGCGCGCTCGATGTGACGGACTTCCATTGCTTCTTGTGGAGCATGAAAGTTATCGTGTTCATAACATTTCTCATGGATGGACTCTGACGCGCGCGGGGCCGTTATGGATATATCTCCGCCGCGCTTTTTCCCGGCACGATGCGCGTCAGCTCTGAGGGCGTGAGGCCCTCCGCATCCGCCCGCAGGCATAATGAAAGGTCAACACGATGAGCGACCGACTGAACCAAACGCTCCCGGCGACGATGCGCGCACTTGAGCTTCATTCTTATGACAGCGAGGCGGATTCGCTGAAGCTTGTGGAAAAAGCTTTGCCGCGCGTGGGCCACGGCGAGGTGCTGGTGCGTATCGCCGCCGCGCCGGTGAATCCTTCCGATCTGATGTTCCTGCGCGGACTCTACGTTAAGAAGAAGCTTCCCGTGGTCGCAGGCTTTGAGGGGAGCGGTGAAGTAGTGGCATCGGGCGGCGGCCTGTTGGCGAATTATTTGAAGGGCAAGCGCGTCGCGTGCGCCGCGCCGGTTGACGGCGACGGGACCTGGGCGGAGTACATGCTTGCGCAGGCGAACTTCTGTGTCCCTCTTCTCAAACAGACGGACACGGAACAGGCTGCTTCGCTGATCGTCAATCCTTTCACGGCATGGGCGCTGTTGGAGAAGGCCGGGAGCGCGCGTGCCGCCGGCGTCGTCCAGACCGCCGCGGCCAGCTCCCTCGGTCGCATGATCGTCAGACTCGCGGCGCGGCGCGGCGTCCCACTCGTCAACGTCGTGCGTCGCCGTGAACAGGTCGAGCTTTTACAGAAGGAGGGCGCGCATCACGTACTCGACAGCAGCGAAGAGGATTTTGACGAGCGGCTGCGCGAACTTTGCACGCAGCTTCGTGTAACCGTCGGCTTCGACGCGGTGGCGGGTGAATTGACGGGACGGCTTCTCGGTTCGATGCAGGCGGGCGGGCGCGTAATCGTCTACGGCGCGCTTTCGCTCGAAGGTTGTCTGATCGAGCCGCGCGCTTTTATTTTCGAGAAGAAGAGCGTCGAAGGCTTCTGGCTTTCGGACTGGCTGCGTTCGCAAAGTCTCTTCGGCAAAATCACGACTTCCAGAAAAGTGCAGAAGTTGCTGGGCGGCGAATTAAAGACGGAGATTCGCGAACGCCTGCCGCTCGAACGAGCGCGCGAGGGCCTGCAACATTACCTCCAACAAATGACCGGCGGAAAAATCATCTTCGTACCCAATCTCCCAAACGCAAGCTCCGACAGTATTCGTGATACGATGGAGAAAATGCGGAATGATGAGAGATGACTTTAAAGCAGTTGGAATTCATCCACCACTCCGCATTCATCATTCTTTATTCTGGAGGTTGCGATGCGTCTGACAGAGATGGTTTCGTGCGCCGGTTGAGCTTCTAAGCTCGCGCCGGGCATACTCGCTCAAGTTTTGGGCGGACTGGAAATTCCACACGACCCGAATTTGATTGTCGGCATTGAA
>JAIVJG010000155.1:0-1384 GCA_020200155.1 Acidobacteriota bacterium
GACGAAGCGGTCGCGCAACTCGCGTCGGTCATCGCCGACCGCGACGCCACGCGGCACGCGCGCTGGCAGGCCGTCCTTGTCGCGCCGGAGTTGATCGGCGAGAGGCGTGAGTTGTGGGATACTTTGGCGGAGCGCGTGCGCGCGTCGAATGGCGCGGACAGTGAGATGCCGGCGGCTATCAGTGCGCTCGCGCTCGTCGCCGACGGGCGCGCGGGCGAGGCCGCGCAACTCGCCGGGGCGGCGCAGGCCGGCGACCCCAATCCACATTTGAAATTATTTTGCGCGCTGCTCGATCAGAGGCGCGGGCAGACGGACGCGGCGCGCGATGGATTCCTCGAAGTGTTGAGCGCAGACCCGGAAGCAAACACTGCGGCGGCTTTCGATTTCGCGGGTGATGCGCCGCTGCGCCTGCTTATCAGGATGTATCTCTCGACGGGGCAGCCGCGCGCGGCGTTGAAACTCGCGGGCGCTGACGCAGAGTTGAAAACGAAAGGCGTTGACGAGAGACACGCCGGCGCGGGCGAAGGCGTGGAAGCCGCAAGCGACCTTCGCAACCGGGACGAACATCCCTCTGCGAAGTACCGGACGTTGCAGGAACGCTCCCGCGAGCGACGCTCTCAGAGTCGCATCGAGTTGCTGGGGCTTCTCTCGGAAGCAGCCGAGCGGACGGGCGACATCTCCCGCGCGCTCGATTACGCGCACGCGAAACTCGATCTGCTCGGAGACAAAACGGGACGCGCAGACATCGCGACGCGTATCGAGCGTTTGAGCGAGTTGAAAAGAGCGAAGGCGAGCAGGCGGTCGCCGGGGCTGATAATTGACCGTGAGTTAATCGCGCGAAAGTGAACGGGAGAGAGCGGAAGTGAAAGGAGAGTTTATGTCGCGTTGGCGTTCAAAAATGATTTCGCTGGTGGTCGGCTTTCTCATCGGCCTGCTTGCCTTCTTCGTCTACATCAACATTGCAGGGCTGTTCGTCTCAAAGACAAACGCCCCGGCACAGAAACAAACGTCGAGGGCAGGTGGTTGCGGCTGCGCGAAGAATTTCGCGAGTCCCGACGAAGTGCTTGCGGCGCTGCAAAGCACGGACGTGAGCACTCGGCGCGAGATGCACCGCCGCCTGTTTCTACAGCCGGGCATGACGACCGCCTTCTACGACTACGAGCGGGATTGGAATTACCCGGAGCGCGCGGAGCAGGGCAAGGTTCAGTACGTCAATCTCGACGACTCGCCCGACCCCGAAGCGTTGATTACCTTCGTGCGATACGAAAGCCCGGTCGCGCTCGTCCTGAAGCGCGACGCGGAGTGCTGGCAGACGCTCGCGGCGCTCAGCTCCTGGCTGCGTTTCGAGGATTACCCTTACGACAACTGGCTGGAACTCGTCGAG
>JAIVJG010000155.1:1504-3924 GCA_020200155.1 Acidobacteriota bacterium
GGGCGAGGTCTTGAAGTATTCGGGCGATGCGCCGGCTTACACGTTCTGGCGTCAGTTGGACGGAGCATGGCATACAGAGTACGAACACTGGCGCGCGAAAGCCTCCGAGCGCATCCGTTCGCTCGAAACCAGAAAAGAAGTTTTTGTCTGGGACGAGCAGAAGCAAAAATTTGTCCGGGAGTGAGGATCGTGAGCACGCGCTCTCGAATCGTTTCGTGATTGACGATTGACGAAAAGGCGGCGTTATGGCTTTGCGGAAGGCATCAATGAAAAGCAGGCAGCCTCGTTTGCTCGTCGTCGCGCTCGTCGTGTCGGTCGCGTGCGCGGGGCTATTTGTCTACGCCGGTTCCATGCGTCGTGCGCGCGGGCCGTTCGGACTCGCAGACGATTTGCCGCGCGGCGCGCTCGTCTACGCGCAGTTCGCGGATTTGCCCGCGCTCGTCGAGCGTTGGGAGCATTCCGCGCTCAGGCAGCAATATCTAGACAGCGCGAACTTCAAGGGCTTCAGCAAACATCACCTCGCGCTCAAGCTCGTCGAACGTTGGAGCGAGTTCAACGACGCGCTCGGCTTCACGCTCGACACCGAGAGCCTGACGGGCGCGACGGAGAAGGGCGCGGCCATCGCCGTTTACGACATCGGTCGCCTCGATCTGGTCTTCATCGCGCCGCTCGGCGACGAGAAGGCTGCCGCCAGCCGATTCATGCGGGGCAGGGATGAGTTTGAAGAGACGGAACTGCCGGACGGCACCGTCTACTACAGCCGCGAGGTGGAGGCCGACCGTGGCAGGCAGAAACAGAAGTTCGTCTTCGCTGTGTTGCGCGGGCGTTTCGTCCTCGCGACGGGCGAGCAATTGCTGCTCCGCACGCTGGCGAACATCAACGGCAAGTCGTCGAAAGATCATCTCTCGGACGACGCCTCGTTCGGCGCGTTGAGCAGTGAAACGCAGCCGCACGACATGACCGTCTGGGTTGACCAGTCGAAGCTCAACGGCGATTGGTATTTCAAACACTACTGGGCGATGCCGAACGTCGAGGAGTTGAAGACGCTGCGCGCAGGGATGTTCGACTTTGAGATGCGGGGCCGCTGCGCTCGTCCGCAACACCTTGCTGGACAGGCTGGCGTGGGTGCAGGCGAAAAGGTCAAAGAACTGGAACCGGCAGTCGTATGACGATTCCGACTTCGGCGCGGATGATGACGACAACTGGTGGGGCGAGCCGCGTTATTCACGCCTGGACGGCGACTACGAGAAGACGGTTGACGATCCGCGTGACGCGGGAGTCGTGGGCGAAGGGCAGGAAGAGGGCGGTCTGCGGGAGGAGACACAGAGGCAGGCGGAAGCGACGCTCCGGCAGGCGTTGCGGCCTGCGTCCCCGCTCGTCGCCGCGACTGCGGAAAGCCCGCGAGGGGCGGACGGGCCGCTCTTCGCGGAATTCAGGCGGGGCGTTATCCTGTCGCTCGGTCGTCCCACGGCGCTCGACGAGCGCGCGTTCGAGAGTGCGCTTTCGAGTCTCGTCCGCAGCCGCTTGATGCTGGCCGGTTCCGGCGCGAGTCTCGGCTGGACGAGCAGGAACGCGGGCGCTCGACAGTGGCGCGAGCTTGAGTTGCCGATGCTCGGCTGGGGAGTGTGCTACGCTCGCAGGGGCCGTGAGTTAATCGTGTCGAACAACGCGAGTCTGCTCGCGGAGATGCTCGCCGGCGAAGGGCAGTTGCCGCGCGACGAAGCAAGCAGCGTCTCTTCGATTGACGACCTGACAATTATCCGATTCGCACACAGGCGGCAGGCTTTTGATAGTGTCGTCGGCAAACTCGATGCCGTGCGAATTGAGGCCGACATGAAGGCGCGAGGCGTGAGCGATGAGAGCAATGCTGACGCGGCGTCTCAGGCGTTCTTCTCCGGCAACATCAGCAGCCTGCTCGACGTGGCATCTTCAGTCAGCCAAGTGACGATTAAGAGAAGCTCGCGTGCCGGTCGTCTGAGGGAGGAAGTCGAGATCAGCCTGAAACCTTAAACGAAGCGCGCTCTGCGCGGGGTGATGCTGCTGTGTCCCATGAAGGCGCGGGGGAAATAACTGAACCGGAAGCGCGCACGCCGCTTGTGCTTGGGATTGATGTCGGCACGTCGAGCGTGCGCGCGGCGCTCTACGACGGGCGCGGTCGTGAAGTCGCGGGCACACAGGCGCGCGTCGCGCGCAGCTTCCGCACGACGCGCGACGGCGGCGCGGAGGACAACGCGGAAGACATCGTCGGGCAGGTCGAGACGGTCATTGACGAAGTGCTGGCACGCACTAGCTCAACGCGCGTCGAGGCAATCGCGTTCGCGTGCTTCTGGCACAGTCTCGTCGGAGTTGACGGCGAAGGGCGGGCGCTCACGCCGGTCTACGGCTGGGCGGACACGCGCGCCGCGCGAGAGGTCGAAGAG
>JAIVJG010000156.1 GCA_020200155.1 Acidobacteriota bacterium
GCCGCATGATGGAGCCCTTGCCAAACTGTTTCTCGATCTGGGACATTGCCAGATCGACTGCTTTTACCCGCTCATCCGCCATAAATGCGCTCCATTGATGCTGGAAATTATCCGTGAAAAGGGATTATAAGCCCGTTCCGTGTGGGAATCCGGCAGACCCCCTCCCCCTCCCCTGTGGTCTTTGAAAATAAAGGACTTAGCGTCAGAAGTCTGGCAGGTCTGGCTGGTTCTGCCATTCGGGCCGGTCTGCCCCTAAGTCCTTTGATTCCTCAGCGGAGGGGAATAGATTGGGTATGTTCGCACTTTATTCGCTGAAAGTCAAGCGGCGATTTTGGGGCGGCCACAGTTGATTGAGGGAGCCCTTTCCCGGCATAAGCTCGCCCAAAACCGGTGGCGGGCTAGGCGGGAGCTGATTGTTTACGTTGCGGATCTGTTCAATGGAAACGCCGAGTTCGAAGGGAAGCCCTCGTCGGATTCCCAAATGCCTGGCTTTTCCCGCGTGTATTTCCGGCAATGAGTTGCATCAAGATCGTAACGGCTGAAATCACGCACAAAGCTGCCATCCGGATTTGGATGAGAAGAAATTGACAGGATTTCAAAGGCGTTCTCATGACGCCTGATTCGCCAGTCAGATTTCAAGGATTTCAATAGCCTGACAGGTGCTTCTTGGTTCGAAGCTACATCCAGGCACTTTCCATCTCGAAAAACTCCTTCAGAAATTTGAATATATAGTTGTGATCGGGCCGTTATATGAGCCAAAGCCTATCGAATAGTCTTGCGTGAGCAGGAAGTATTGATTTGCATTAGTCAGGGGCGTCAAAAGTTCCAATTTTGCCAGTGACTTTTCTAATCGTCGTCTCGCTATCAATCTTCCTTTCCTATCGGTGACCTTAAGCACCGCGTCATCCGGGGGGAGCACCGAGAACTGCTTGTATTCCGGTGAGCTGATTGACAGAACGGAAGACCAATCGCCAATTCCCCACAGTCTTTTTTGCACCGAGGGGGTCAGCCTCTTATCGATGAGCAAATTTAGGTTCCCATCAATGCCGTTGACTTTGCGCAATAGGGCAAATGACCGTGCCACGACATATTCCTGGTCCGTCGTCTGAGCTGGGCCAGGCGAAGCGTTAAGCGAGATAAGAACCAAGGCCAACGCGACAACTGTCTTTATAGGAGGCATACTTGCAACTTCACGAGTGCGGATTGGAACCCCTTGATGACCCGCAATTCTTTTGCTCCACCCGGTAACGCCGAGCGCGGCCTCGCGCCGGTGAGTTTGGTTGTATAAGAATCAACGAGCCGGGTTGTTGAAAGGCTCGGCATTGCAATCATTTTTAAACACTAAGGTCGCTCGAATCTCCTTGCCCGCAGCAAGACAGCTGAGCAGCAGGGTGGGAATGAGAAAGCCCTGCGGAATGGCCAGCATCGGCATAAGTTATCATGCGCGGCGCGACTATTTGCTCCGGTTCCACAACTCCCGTATAATCTTCTCTTTAGAGGCAATCTTCCTTCCCTCCTGTAGCGCGCCTTTCTTTTGAGCAGCTTGACCGGAGCAGGTATTCGGAGCGATTCAAATGGCACACTGTGAGATCTGCGGCAAAGGGCCGCAATTCGGCAACAACGGGATTTGTTTTCAAGAGTGCGGGCTGCGGCCCGCATTTTTTTTTGCGCGGTAGAGTTTTGGATTCATACCATCAAGGCAGGACGCTTCCTGCCTATCAGGATCAGCCACCGCATACAACGCTAAGGAGGGCTATATCCTCAGTCGAAAGCTCGTATTCGGACTTGCTTCCGGCATTCAACACGACGCAATCAGCAATTTTGAAAGAGCGGACAAGCAGCCTGCCCTCAATCGTCAGAAGCTGAAAGGGCATGATGCGCTGATTCTCCCGAACGCAAGCGTGAGCGTATTCCTGAGCGAAAGACCATCGAGTGAAGACAACCAGCCGGGTGCGGCCCTCACGGGTGTCACACAACGGTACGAATTGCTCCTGACCGGCTAAATCCTGGGCACATTCTCTGATCATCGCCAGCAGCTCGTCTTGCGTCACATCCGGATCTAATCCACCTTCGAGACCTGGGGGTAGTTGAAGAAATACGATGGATGAACGCGCGAATAAATCAGCGAAGGCCTGACGGTCAGAACCTCGGCTCGCACGAGTCAGTGCGTCTAGACCTCTCAACGCTTCTACAATGCGCTTGAACACAGAATTTTGTCTCAATAGCAGCTCTCTCTATCTCTGAGACGCTAGCAGGTTTTTTTTCGCCGCTTTTGGCGGATTATCCATAATCGAATTCATTTCTTGGTCGACGGTGAGTTTGCCGAGACCAGGCGCAAATTTCCGACCGCGACGTGCAGGTTGAGCGTGTACTTGCCGGGGCCGCTCTGGTGCAGTGAGCGGGCGAGTCCTCCTTTTTCGGCGTTGAACGCGGCGGCGTCAAGGTCACCGATGGTGACGCCGGCCGTGACGTCCCCATATTGCGCGGGGTCGCCGACGTTAACGCTGACGTCTCCGGCATGGGCAGTGATGGTCTTCGAGCCTTTGATCCCGGGACGGACATTCAAATTTCCCGCGCTGAGGCGAAGATCA
>JAIVJG010000176.1 GCA_020200155.1 Acidobacteriota bacterium
CTCGATCATCCTCACGAAATACGAGACGGGCATTCACGTCGGGCGGCGCTCGCGCGAGGAGCGTATGCGTAAGGAGTTGACGTATGAAGACGCCGTCGCGCTGCGCGCTCTGCCCACAGTCGAATTGAGTGTGCCGTTCCTCGACATCACGAACAGCTTCTTCGGGCGAAAGCTCAACGTCTCGGCCAACGGCAAGACCTCTTCCGCCGTCAACCTGCAAGGGACGCTGCCGGATTACGAGCGCGCGGGCATCGAGAATGTCTCCGAGGGACGCTTCTTCTCGCAGTTCGAGAACGATCAGAACGAGCAGGTCTGCGTCGTCGGTTCAAGCGTGGCGGATAATTTCTTCCCCTACACGTCGCCGCTGGAGCAGAAGATAGACATCGGCGGGCAGGAGTTTCGCGTCATCGGCATCTTCGAGAAGCGCGATCAACTCGGCGGCGGCAGCGGCAACAACGACGACAACAACGTCATCTACGTGCCCTACAACGTCGCGCGCAAGCTCAAGCCGAACGCCGACGACGTGAACATCCTCGCCGTCGCCAAGACCGGCCACGTCGAAGAGGCGCAGGATCAGATCGTTGACATGATGCGCGTCCGGCGGCAGGTGCCTTTCGACCAGCCGAACAACTTCGGCGTGACGACCGCAGAGTCCGCGATCTCTAATTTTCGCTCGATCACGGCGGGCGTCGCCATCGCGATGGTCGTCATCTCTTCGGTCGGCTTGATGGTCGGCGGCATCGGCGTGATGAACATCATGCTGGTCTCCGTGACGGAGCGCACGCGCGAGATCGGCGTCCGCAAGGCCATCGGCGCGCGTCGCAAAGACATCCTCTGGCAGTTCCTGATCGAAGCGGCGACGCTGACGGGCTTCGGCGGGCTGGTCGGACTCCTGCTCGGCTGGCTGACGACGCTGCTGATACGCCTCTTCATCCCTTCCTACGTCCCGCTCTGGGCACCCATCGCGGGCTTCGTCGCCAGCGTCGGCATCGGCCTCGTCTTCGGACTCTGGCCCGCCTGGAAGGCCGCGCGCCTCGACCCAATCGAATCGCTGCGCTACGAATGAGCGAAGAAAAGGGGAAGGGGCGACGGAACAAACCATCGCCCCTTCCCCTTTCTCTTTTCTCCGCCGGACGGCCTAGCGTCTAGCCAATCACCGTGTGCGTGAACGCCGCGACAATAATGCGCACGACAACACCCAGCGCCCAGATTGTGAGGGCGATAGCCCACGCGGAGCCAGCCGACAATCCGGCCACTTTGCGTAGACCGAGCGCGGCCAGATAGAGGCCGTAGAAGGCAAACAGGTCGAGCGCGCTGAGCACCGTGACCAGCACAGGACTTGCAGCCGACGACATGAACGCGCCGGGATTCGCATGAACCAATCCCCTGAGACCCCCGGCCACCGCGTCGTAGTCGCCTGGGTCTGGCGGCCTGATTAACAGCAGCACGATGTTCGCGATCATCGCCAGCACGAGCGGCGGCAGGGTGGAGTAAACCCACACGGCCAACGCCTGCTTGTAGCTCATTGACTTCCCCATCATGATGACGCCGAGCAAATAGATTGCCGCGCCGGCGGCGAAGACAATCACGAAGCCAATGGGCGGCGACGCGTAGCGAATCGCCTTCACGAAAGGCTTCATCTGAATCTCGCGTCCCTGCTGTTTCTGCTCTTCAGTCACATCACTCTTCTGCGACCTGACTTCGATCTCGGCGTTGACGATGTTTTCGTACCCGACGCGCTGTAGGTAGAAGAGGTAAAACGCCATGAACACGACGAAGCAGACGAGTGCGGCGACGAGAAAGCGCGGGCGAGCGCGCAGAGCCTCGAACGTGCGCTCCGGCTCGAAGAAGATGCCGCTCAGAGTCTCCGGCGTAGACATCGTGGCCGCGCCGGAATCCGTCACGGCGGAAGCGTGCGGCGGCGGAGTCGTAAAGTTTTCACTCATAGTTTTTCATCCGTAGGGAAAGTTGAACGGAACGTGGCAGAGCTTCGATTCAGTCGCTTGATACGCATCGCGCGAGATTGATGTTTCAACGCGCGGCGATGCTATATCACAAAACAGTCTCCACAGGACAGACGAAAAAAGACATGGCGCGCGACGAAGGCGGAATGACGAATGAAAGTCAAACTGCTTTCCATTCATCATTCATCATTCCGCATTCATCATTAAGCGTTTGTCGGCGCTTGCGTCCAACCGGGGACGCGTATGCAGGCGACGGTGTGGCCGGGCGAGATTTCGCGCAGGTCTGGGTCAATCCGCGAGCATTCAGGAATTGCTTCCGGGCAGCGTGTGTGAAAGCGGCAGCCCGTGGGCGGATTGATCGGCGTCGGCACGTCGCCTTTGAGCACGATGCGTTCGCGCCTGCGCGTCGGGTCTGGAATCGGAATCGCCGAGAGCAATGCGCGCGTGTAGAGCGCGGAGACCGGCTCGTCCGCCACGATCAGCTTCGGGTTCAGGGCCAGCGCACGCGCGATGCCGATGCGCTGGCGCTGCCCGCCGGAAAACTCGTGCGGGTAACGGTTCATGTAGTCCGGGTCAAGCCCGACCTTCTTCAACAAATCCGCGACGCGCTCGCGACGCTCCGGCTTGCTCCCGATGCCGTGAATGACGAGCGGCTCGCCCACGATGTCGCGCACTTTCAGACGCGGGTTCAGCGAGGCGTAAGGGTCTTGAAAGATGATTTGCATTTCGCGGCGCAGCCGTCGCAGGTCTCCGCCGCTCAAGGCGAGCACGTCTTGACCCGCGAAAGAAATCTCGCCGCGCGTCGGCTCAATCAAACGCAGCAGGCAACGACCGACCGTGGACTTGCCGCAGCCCGACTCGCCGACCAGCCCCAGTGTCTCGCCGCGAAGAATTTCAAAGGCCACGCCGTCCACAGCGCGCACCACGTCGTCGCTGCCCGTCACCGGAAAATGCTTGACGAGGCCGCGCACACGCACCAGCTCTTCACGCCCGGCACGCGCATCATCCCGCGCATCAGCCATCTTCGCCGCCTGCGCCTCAGCCTCCGGCACGGATTGCATTCGCTCGTTGGTGCTCATAAACGGCTTTCACTTTTGCCTTCAAACTCTCGCCCTGTGCCTTTTGACTTCACGCCACGCTTCCCTTCTCGCTCGCGATCTGATTGTCGGCTGTCACCGCCGCCGCCAGATCGTACAGCACACAGCGCACCCTGACGCCTCCGTCCAACTCGTAGAGCGGGATGTCGCCCTCCTCGCAGCGCGGCATACGGTGCGGGCAGCGCGGCGCGAAGTGGCAGCCGGGCGGAAGGTTCGTCGGCTTCGGCACGGTACCCTCGATGGTCGAGAGGCGCACGGCCTTCTTCACTTCCGCCTCCGTCAGTTTCGGCACGGAGCGCAGCAAGCCTTCCGTGTAAGGCATCTTCGGGCGCGCGAACAACTCCTCGACCGGCGACTCTTCAACGATGCGTCCCGTGTACATCACCGCCACACGGTCTGCGACTTCCGCCACCACTCCGAGATCGTGCGTGATGAGCAGCACGGCGAGATTGCGCGTTCGCCTGAGTTCGTCAATCAGTTCGAGTATCTGTGCCTGAATCGTCACGTCGAGCGCGGTGGTCGGCTCGTCTGCGATAAGCAGCTTAGGGTCGCAGGCCAGAGCCATTGCGATCATCACGCGCTGGCGCATTCCGCCCGACAACTGGTGCGGGTAATCGTCCGCGCGCCGCGCCGGGTCTGGAATCGAGACCTCGCGCATGGCTTCAATCGCCGCTTCGCGCGCCTGCCTGCGATTCAGCTTTCGATGAAGGCGGAGCGCCTCCGCAATCTGCTCGCCCACCTTGTAGACCGGGTTGAGCGAGGTCATCGGGTCTTGAAAGATCATCGCGATGTCGTCGCCGCGAATCGCGCGCATGCGCTCCTCCGAAAACGCCAGCAGATTCTCGCCGTTGAAGAGAATCTCGCCGCCCACGATCCGCCCCGGCTCGCCGACAAGCCGCATCACAGACAACGCCGTGATTGACTTCCCGCACCCAGACTCGCCGACGAGTCCGAGCAACTCGCCCTCGTCGAGATAAAAGCTCACGCCGTCAACGGCCTTGACCAGCCCTGCGCGCGTGGCGAAATGCGTCTGTAGATTTTTAACTTCGAGAAGATGAGTCATTGGTTAATCGAGCTGGCGATGCTTCGCGTCACAGGATGGGTGTTCGTGCCAACAGCTTTCATGCAGTTCCTCGCGGCTTCTCATTTCGACGAATCCATTCTACACCGTCACGGCCTCGCGATACTCGCCCCAGACGCGCCGCAGACGATGGCTGATTTCGCCGACGGTGGCGTGAGCCTCGACGCATTGGAGTATGCGCGGCAGCAGGTTTTCCGTGCCGCGCGCGGCGTCTTCGAGGATGGCGAGGGCCGCCTCGGTTTTGACGTTGTCGCGATGGCGGCGCAGGGCGCGGAGGCGCTCGACCTGCGATTGCTCGATGGACGGATCAACGCGGTGGAGCGGGACGTTGGTTTCCGCTTCGCTTTGAAATTGATTGACGCCGACGACGACCGAGTTGCCCGTCTCGATGGCGCGCTGGTATGTGTAGGCGGCTTCCTGTATCTCGCGCTGGACGTATCCCGCCTCGATGGCGCGGAGCATCCCGCCCATCGCGTCAATCTTGTCGAGATAGTCTGTGGCGAGGCGCTCGATTTCGCTCGTCAAATGTTCGACGGCGTATGAGCCTGCGAGCGGGTCAACCGTGTCGGCGACGCCCGACTCGTGCGCGATGACCTGTTGCGTGCGGAGCGCAAGACGCGCGCTCGCTTCTGTCGGCAGGGCGAGGGCTTCGTCCATCGAATTCGTGTGCAGCGACTGCGTCCCGCCGAGGACGGCGGCGAGCGCCTGAATCGTCGTGCGGACGATGTTGACTTCGGGCTGCTGCGCGGTGAGCGTCGAGCCGGCGGTCTGCGTGTGAAAGCGAAGCATCAGCGAGCGAGGGTCGCGCGCGTGAAAACGCTCGCGCATCAGTCGCGCCCACAGGCGGCGTGCGGCGCGGAACTTGGCGATCTCTTCGAGCAGATTGTTGTGCGCGTTGAAGAAGAAAGAGATGCGCGGCGCGAACTCGTCAACCTTGAGTCCGGCGGCCACCGCCGATTCGACGTAGGCGACGGCGTCGCCGAGCGTGAAGGCGACTTCCTGCGCGGCGGTCGAGCCGGCCTCGCGGATGTGGTAGCCCGAAATCGAGATGGTGTTCCAGTTCGGCACTTCCCGCGCGCAGTAGGCGAAGGTGTCCGTCACGAGACGCAAGGAAGGCGCGGGCGGGTAGATGTACGTGCCGCGCGCGATGTACTCCTTGAGGATGTCGTTCTGAATCGTGCCCTGTAGCTTGTCCGTCGCGATGCCCCGCTTGCGCGCGACGGCGACGTAGAGGCAGAGCAGCGTCGAGGCCGTCGCGTTGATCGTCATCGAGGTTGAGACGGTGTCGAGCGGGATGCCGTCGAAGAGTCTCTCCATGTCTTCGAGCGAGTCAATGGCGACGCCGACTTTTCCGACTTCACCGGCGGCGAGCGCATCGTCCGAGTCGAGTCCGATCTGCGTCGGTAAATCGAAGGCGACCGAGAGGCCGGTCGTCCCTTGCGCGAGCAGATACTTGTAGCGCGCGTTCGATTCTTCGGCGGTCGCGTAGCCCGCGTACTGGCGCATCGTCCAGAAGCGGCCCCTGTACATGCTGCGGCGGATGCCGCGCGTGTACGGGTATTCGCCGGGCGCGCCGAGGTCGCGCTCGTAGTCGGGCGCTTCCGTGTTCGACGGGTTGAAGTCGTTCGGCAGCACGATGCCGGACGAAGTCTCAAAGCTCTCGCGCCGCTCGCGGCGTGCGGGGGTGTGCGTGTCGGTCTTCGTCGTCATAAAGCCAATTCTCTTGCCGGGCGATGGGGGTTTGCAGCCGCCTCTTCGGAATTCTCGGAGGAGAGTATACGTCACACACGCGCCGCGACGCAGGCTTTGTCGCGCGCACGGCGATTCGGCGTGGTTGACCCGGAGTGCGAGGCTCGCGTAGCATCAATCTTAAATTGATCGAACACGTCTGCCGCTGTGATTCTTCGAGAACACGAGGCTAAACTTGGAACTTAACGACGAAGCCAAAGAGATTGTGCAACAACTCGGCGCGGCGATTAACGCGGCGGTCGCCGACTCGTCCGGCGTGGCCGGGGCCATCGAACGCCTGCACGCGGCGGGCTACGAGATGGAGCTGACGTTGCGACTGGAGATAGGTTTGCGCCAACTGGGTGGCGAGGGAATGGGCGAAGATTCCGTCCACCTCGACCTGACCGACGACGACCGGCGCACGCTCCGCGGCATGAGAATCCGTTTCGACGACGCGGAATGAAACGTCGCGAACGGCAAGAGAGGCTTTATGTTTGCCAGTTTCCTGCGCGTGATATTGCTGCTGGCCGGATTGCTGGGCCTGCTTTTGTGTGTCGTCGGGCTGATCGCGACGCTGGCCGGAGTGTCCGTCGCACTGCCCGGCCTGGGAATCATTATCGGCGGGCCGGGATTGATTCTGGCCGGTCTTTTGCTCATCGCCGCAGCCGCCTTCAGCTTCAAATTAGTCAAACGGCGCACTCGTTTTCGTTAAAACGACACAGCCGGACACGGCTCTGTTTCGCGACGCAAGGGGAGTCCGCTTTGCCGGGCGCGTGCCGGTGTGTTAACCTGTCAAGCTTTCAACACAACCTGATTTCTCGCCTTCAATGGCTCTAACATAAAGAGGAGTTACACCGACAGACTATGTCTACGTCTAATGGAAACACGAATGCCGCGACGGGCGACCAACACGTCGGAAAGGTCGTGCAGGTGATCGGCCCCGTGCTCGACGTGGAGTTCGGCGACGGCTACCTGCCCCTGATTTACACCGCCCTGCGCGTCACCTCCGAGGGGTTCGACGTGCCCGACCCCATTGACATCATCTGCGAAGTGGAGCAGCACCTCGGCGAGGGACGCGTGCGCGCCGTCTCGATGAAGCCGACCGAGGGAATCGTGCGCGGGATGAAGGCCTTTGACACCGGCGGGCCGATCACGATGCCCGTCGGCCCGACGACGTTGGGGCGCGTCCTTAACGTTATCGGCGAGCCTGTGGACAACCTAGGCCCGGTCAATTCCGAAAAGCGATACCCGATTCACCGCCACGCCCCGACGCTCGACGAGCAGTCAACCGAGTTGGAGATGTTCGAGACGGGCATCAAGGTTATTGACCTCATCCAGCCCTTCCTGCGCGGCGGCAAGATCGGCCTGTTCGGCGGCGCGGGCGTCGGCAAGACCGTGCTGATTCAGGAGTTGATTCACAACATCGCGATGGAGCACTCAGGCTTCTCCGTCTTCGCGGGCGTCGGCGAACGCACGCGCGAGGGCAACGATCTCTTGCGCGAGTTCGTCGAGTCGGGAGTTATTCAATACGGCGAGACTTTCAACAAGCACTTCCACGAAACCGGCGAGTTCGACATGACGAAAGTTGATCAGAAGGCGATGGAAGAATCGAAGGTGGCGCTCGTCTTCGGGCAGATGACAGAGCCTCCGGGAGCGCGCCTGCGCGTCGCGCTCTCCGGCCTGACGGTCGCCGAATACTTCCGCGATCAGGGTCTCGACGTGCTGCTCTTCATTGACAACATCTTCCGCTTCACGCAGGCCGGCTCGGAAGTGTCGGCGCTGCTGGGGCGCATGCCCTCTGCGGTCGGCTACCAGCCGAATCTCGCAACCGAGATGGGCGAGATGCAGGAGCGCATCACTTCGACCAAGACCGGCGCGATCACTTCCATCCAGGCCGTCTACGTTCCTGCCGACGACTACACAGACCCCGCGCCCGCGACGACCTTCGCGCACCTCGACGCCGTCACCGCGCTCTCGCGCCAGATCGTCGAACTCGGCATCTACCCGGCGGTTGACCCGCTCGCGTCCTCTTCGCGCCTGCTCGACCCGCGCATCATCGGCGACGCGCACTACCGCACCGCGCAGTCGGTCAAACAAATCCTGCAACGCTACAAAGACCTACAGGACATCATCGCCATCCTCGGCCTCGACGAGCTTTCGGAAGAGGACAAGCTGGTCGTCTCGCGCGCACGCAAGGTGCAGCGTTTCTTCTCGCAGCCTTTCTTCGTCGCCGCGCAGTTCACAGGCCTCGAAGGCAAGTACGTCAAACTCGAAGACACCATTCGCGGCTTCCAGGAGATCGTTGACGGCAAGCACGACGACCTCCCCGAACAGGCCTTCTACATGGTCGGCACTATCGAAGAAGCGCGCGAGAAGGCTCAGAAGATGGCCGCCGAAATGGGAGCGTTAACGGAGGGATGAAGGATGAAGGCGGAGGGATGAAGACGGTTGAAAGCTTTTCTTTCATCCCTCGTCCCTCCGCCCGCGTCTCTTAATTATCATGGCTGAACGTCTGCAACTGGATGTGATTACACCGGAACGACAACTGTTGTCGGAGGCCGTTGACTTCGTGGCTGTGCCGGGCGCGGGCGGCGAACTCGGCATCCTGCCGGGCCACACGCCGCTCATCTCGCAACTGCGAACCGGCGTGCTCTCGTACACACAGGGGACGGCCTCGCGGCGCATGCTCGTCTCCGGCGGCTTCGTCGAAGTCAACGCGGATCGCGTCTCCGTGCTCGCAGACCTCGCCGAATTCCCCGAAGAGATAGACGCCGTGCGCGCACGCCAGGAGCGCGATCAGGCCGAGAAAACTCTCAACGCCTTCACAGGCTCGCCCGACGAGTTCGCCGCCGCCAGCACGCAACTCGAACGCTCGACCATCCGCCTCCTACTCACCACAGACGGCTCGCGCTAAGCGGCTTTAAAGCTTATTTCTCGCCAGAAGAGGTCGAGACTCAAACCCCCTGAGAATTTACTCCCGGCCTCTTTTTCCGCCGCGATGCCTCATTCAATCTCGTTTCACACTTGAAACAATAGCCCAGACATGGCATAATGCTCCCCTCAAGCAACGACGGCTTTTCAGAGGGGAGTTCCAGTTAATGTCACAGTCCATGAGCGAATTGTCGAACGCGGCGGGCGTGGAATTGCCGCGCGAGGTTTCAGGCGTCGCGACGCCTGAGGACGAGGTCGTCGAGACTTCTCTGCGCCCGCGCTCGCTCGGCGAGTACATAGGGCAGCCGAAGATCACGACCAATCTCAAGATTTTCCTGCGCGCGGCCAAGGCGCGGCGCGAGGCTCTGGATCATGTCCTGTTTTTCGGCCCGCCGGGACTCGGCAAGACCACGCTCTCGCAGATCATCGCGCACGAGATGGACGCGCCCTTAAAGCCCGTCAGCGCGCCCGCCATCGAGCGCGGCGGCGACCTCGCGGCGGTCTTGACCAACTTGCAGGAGGGCGAGGTTCTCTTCATAGACGAGATTCACCGCCTCAAGCCGCAGATCGAAGAGGTGCTCTACTCGGCGATGGAGGATTACCAGCTCGACATTATGATCGGGCAGGGCACGGCGGCGCGCTCCATCAAACTTGACCTGCCGAAGTTCACACTGGTCGGAGCGACCACGCGCGCAGGCTTAATCACGGCTCCTCTGCGCGGGCGCTTCGGCATCGTCTTCCATCTCGATTTCTACTCACGGAAAGACCTCGAAATCATCATCCATCGCTCCGCCGAAATTCTCGGCGTGGAAATAGAGGCGAGCGGCGCGAGCGAGTTGGCGCGGCGCGCGCGTGGGACGCCGCGCATCGCCAACCGCCTGCTGCGCCGCGTCCGCGACTACGCCGAAGTTTTAAACGACGGGCGCATCACGCAGGCCGTCGCACGCCGCGCGCTCGACGAAATGGAGGTTGACCGCTTCGGGCTGGACGAAGTTGACCGCAAGGTGCTGACGACGATCATAGAGAAATTCGACGGAGGCCCGGTCGGCGTCGGTACCATCGCGGCGTCAATCAGCGAGGAGCGTGAATCAATTGAAGAGATCATCGAGCCATACCTGATTCAGATCGGTTTCCTTAATCGCACGCCGCGCGGTCGCGTCTGCACGCCTGCGGCCTACAAGCACCTCGGCTTTCCGTCCCCGCGACGCGGCACGAGTTTGCTGGCGAGTTGACGGATTTTTAGTTTAAAGGTTTCGGCCCTGCTGCGTGACATGGGGGTCGGAAGAGCGCCGGGCGGGAGGTGTGGATGGATCGGGAGCCTCCACGTCGCCCGCCCGGTGCATTTAAGAATTGAAGGATTGAACCGGGCGGCAGGCTACGGCTTGAAGTTGAGCGTCACATCAACCGTCAGCTTGTCGCGATTCGGTTTGACGTTGCTTTCGATCTTGCGCGGGTCAATCACCTGCCCTTCGCGTCGCAGTTCGTTAAGGAATTCCGGCAGGTTTTTCTTGAAAAACTGCTCAAGGTAGCCGGCGTCGAAGATTTCCTTCGAGAGCAATCCCCAGCGGCCATGCAGGTTGTTGGAATCCTTCTCCGAGAGGCCCGTGATGAAGAGTTCGCCCATACGAAACTGCGGCCCCTCTTCGACGCGGAAGCGATAAGTGACGCGCCGGTTCGCGTCGTCGAAGACGGGTTCGGGTCGCAAAGCCGCCGCCAGAAATCCTTTGCGCCCGTAAGCCTTACGCACGGCCTGCGCGCCCTTCTCGATCTTCAACGCGTTGGCGAGATCGTTTTGCTTCATGCCGAGCGCCGCGTCCAACTCCTGCGGCGCGAGCGCCTGACTACCTGCCCACTCGGCCTTTTCCCACAAATAAATCTGTCCCTCGTCCACCTGCACGATGACGGCGACGCCGCCCTGGCATTCCCCTTCCGTCTGCAATTTCAATTTCGGCGGGAGGAACGAGACGCGCAGACGCCCGCGCTCGTGGTAGAGCGGAATCAGGTTGCTTTCGACGAAACTCTCGACGAACGTGCGCGAGTATTCGTTATTAAAAATCGCGCTCGACTTTTGTACCAGCGCATCTTCCTGAATGCCTGCGGCTCCGGGGTATCGTATCTCGCAGACGCGCAGGTTCGCGCCCTTGACGGTGAAGACGTGCTCAGGGTTGCGGCCCTGCGCGTCCGCATAAGGCATGTACTCGACCTGTCCCTTGATGCTTCGCACGCGCAGCAGGTCTTGCAGAACATTCCTGATCGTCTCTGTGATGCCGCCGCCTTCCGGGGCGAGGCCGTCGAAGTCCGGCACCTTGCGGCGCACGGCCTCCTTCAACTCTTCGTCCGTGAACCAGACGAAGTTGTCGAAGATGACGGGGACGCTCCTTCTCAACTCCTCGACCTTGAAGCTGACGGTCGCCTCGCCGTTGGCTTTCCTCATCTTATAACTGAGATTTTTGAAGAGGCCGGACTTCAACAGTCGCTCCGCCGCCGCGTCCACGACGTTCTGGTCAATCGCCTGCCCGACTTGCAGGCCGCTCGCCTCGACGGCCTCGCTCTGGCTGACGTGCGCCAGACCTTCAAACTCAATCTTCATCAGTCGCGCGGGCTGCTGTCTCGTCGCCTGCTGCGCGCGTGCGTGCGGCGCGTGTGTTATCAGCAAAAGTAGAAGGGCTGAAAAGGCCGCGCAGAGAATCGCGCTCGCCGAGACCTTCCGAAAGATTCCAAGAGAAAAAGTCACGAGGCTGCACCACTTTCTTTCAGGCTGGGAGTTTGCTTTGTTGATGGCGGGCGGGTTCAGGGTTGCCCTTCCGTGATGCGCCGCCGCATTTCGCGCACGGCGTCGGCGAGGCCCGTGAAGATGGCGTGCGCGATGACGTTGTGGCCGATGTTGTACTCGGCGATCTCCGCGACGGAGGCGAGCGCGCCCACGTTGCGATAAGTGAGGCCGTGTCCGGCGGCCACGTGCAAGCCCTGCTGCGTGGCGAGCGTGGCCGCCTGGCGCAGGCGTCGCAACTCCTCTTCCGCGCGCCTCTGCCCCTCGGCGCGTACGGCCCGCGCGCCGAGCGTGGCCTCTGCGTAGGCGGCTGTGCAAAGTTCGATCTGATCCGCGCCCGCTTCGCGTGAAGCTTCAATCTGTCGCGCGTCCGGGTCAACGAAGAGGCTGACGAACTGCCCGCCTTCGCGCAAACTCTCGACGCTCCGGCGCACGAGGTCGGAGTTGGCGACGACATCCAGCCCGCCCTCGGTCGTGACTTCGTGCGGCGTTTCGGGGACGAGCGTGACGGCGTCCGGTCGCACGTCGAGCGCGATTCGCAGCATCTCGTCGGTCGTCGCCATCTCGACGTTGAGATAGGTCGTCACGGCGCGCTTCAAAGTGTAGAGGTCTTCCGTCTGAATATGTCGGCGGTCGCCGCGCAGGTGGACGGTGATGCCGTCGGCCCCTGCCTGCTCGCACAGCATCGCCGCCGCCAGGACGCTCGGCTCCGGCGCGCGTCGCGCCTGCCTGACGGTCGCGACGTGGTCAATATTGATGTTCAGACGTGGAGTCATAAAGAAATTCAGGAGGCTGAAAATTGGAGGCCGTAGGACAGGCCGGAAAGCATCTGTTTCAACTAGCCTCTAATCTCTATTCTCTGCCTCGCCACTTCGGGCGAGACATCGCTCTCCGGCAGGTCTTCCGGCTCGCCTGTCGTGAACGGCAGGCGGTTTGGTGCCTGTGCGGCGATGTCGCGCGCCTTTTTGATGGCCTCGTCGTAAAAACCTTCGCGCGCGAGGCGGCGGATGGCGCGGACTTCGTTGACCATCTTGAAGCTGTCGCTGAAGTAATCAACCTTGCCGCCCTCGTTGTGATCCCAGCGCACGGGCCACTCTCTGACGCGCAGGCCGGCGAGGTGCGCGACGTAGATGAGTTCCACGTCGAAGCCGAAGCGGTCAATCTTCGCCGCCTCGATGATGGGGCGGCACACGTCCATGCGAAACGCCTTGAAGCCGCACTGCGTATCCCAGAAAGGCAGACGCGTCGCGAGACGCACGATCATGTTGAAGACGCGCCCGCCCTGCTCGCGTCGCCAGGATTGGTGTACGCCGATCAGCCCACGGTCGAGCGCACGCGAGCCAAAGATGAGATCGTACTCGCCCGAACGGATGGGCGCGACCACTTTCGGCGTCTCCGTGATGGGCGTCGAGAGGTCTGCGTCGGAGAAGAGTGCGATGGGCGCGCGGGCAGCAAGCAGGCCCGTCCGCACGGCGTAGCCCTTGCCGCGATTCTGCTCATAGCGAATCACGCGAGCCTCGACTTTGCCACGCTCGCCGGACGAGAAAATCTCTTCCGAGACTCGCGCCGTGTCGTCCTTCGAGCCGTCGTCCACGACGATCAACTCGCTCTCCGCCGGCTGCTCGTCAAGATAGGCAAGGATGTCTCGGAGCGTCTTGCCGATGCGCTCCGACTCGTTGTAGGCGGGGATGATGATGGAGAGAGATAAAGGCATCTGGATGAATTCTCTAAAGCTTTCCCTGTTGAATAACGGGCGTGCGGCGAGTTCGTTGCGTGGCGCTTGAAATGAAAGCGTTTGGTCTCCGGTCGCTGCTGACGCCCGGCCTGAAATATAGCACAGGCCGACTCACGCGCGCCCGCACGCGGCGGCAGCGCGAAGGGGGCTTGTGCTAAAATTTCCGAGGTCTCGAATGAGACGCCGGATAAAGACAATCAGGTTCGAGGCATTACGGGAGTCACACATGAGCAGCAAGTCTTTCGGTCGCGTCATCGCCGTCACGCTGGTCGCCGTCGCCGCACTGGTCGGCGGCCTCGTCGGAAGCCGTGCCTTCAACCGTAAAACAGGCCCGGCGGCGATTGTCGAAGACGCTTACACAGAGGCGCTCTCGTCCGTCTCGGCCAACTACGTTGACGAGATTGACTACGACAAGGCGGGCGAGGCGGCTATTCAGGGCATGCTCTCGACGCTCGACCCACACTCGAATTTCTTCAGCAAGAACGAGTACGCCAAGCTTCTACAGGATCAGGAGTCGCGCTTCACGGGCATCGGCGTTTCGATTCTGCGCCATCGCGACGGCGTCTATGTCCAGTCGCCTGTCGAGGGAACGCCTGCGGCGCGCGCAGGGCTTCGCTTTGGCGACCGCATCGTGGAGGTTGACGGCAAGGACGCGCGCGAATGGACGACGCCGGAAGTCTCGAAGGCCGTGCGCGGGCCGGAGGGCGCTCGCGTCACGATCAAGATCGAGCGCGCGGGCGCGAACGCACCGCTCTACTTTACGCTCGTGCGCGGCAACGTCCCGCAGCCATCCATCCGCAGCTTCTTCATGCTCCGCCCCGGCGTCGGCTACGTCGGCTTAAGCGGCGGCTTCACGCAGACGACCGCAGACGAGTTGAGCGAGGCGATGGGCAGGCTTCAGAAGGAAGGCATGCGCCAACTCGTCCTCGATTTGCGTAACAATCCCGGCGGACTGCTGACGCAGGCCATCAAGGTTTCGAGCCAGTTCGTCGAGCGCGGAAAGATGATCGTCTCTGTGCGCGGGCGCGACCCCGAAAGCGTCGCCGAGTACAAGAACAACATCGGCGAGCCGGTTGATTATCCGCTCGTCGTGCTCATCAACCGCAACACGGCGTCGGCTTCCGAAATCGTCGCCGGGGCGATACAGGATCACGCGCGCGGCCTCGTCGTCGGCGAGACCAGCTTCGGCAAGGGACTCGTCCAGAAAGTCTTCAACCTCCCCTTCGGCGCTGGCCTGACGCTGACGACGGCGCACTACTACACGCCCTACGGTCGCCTCATCCAGCGCGCGTATTCGAGCGGCTCTTTCTACGAATACTACACGCGCCACCTCGAAGACGAGCCGCGTCCAGCACAGCCCGGCGCGCCCACACACGCCGAGCCGCCCAACGTCGCCGCGCCCGACGCCGTGCAGACGCCGCAGCCGACGCCGCGCGCAACTCCCACTGGGCCGGCCATCAAGACCGCCGGCGGGCGTGTCTACTACGGCGGCGGCGGCATCACGCCCGACTACGAAGTGAAGCCGCTCGACGTGGCGACGCCCGCCCGCGCACGCATCTTCGAGGCATCCTTCTACTTCGTGCGCCAACTGGCGGGCGGGCAAATCGCGGGACTCGAAAACTACCGCCTCGCCGACGCCACGCAGTTCGGACGCTACCCGCGCCCCGCAGACCTCCCCGTCACAGACCGTCTCATCGAAGCCTTCCGCGACTTCGTCAAGCGCGACACCGCAGACGGCCTCGGCCCCGCGCAAGTGGACTCCGACCTCGACTACGTCAAAACGCGCCTCCGCGACGATCTCGTCACCGCCGCCTACGGCACAGACGCCGGCGCACGCTTCCTACTCGAAAGCGACCCGCAACTTCTGCGCGCCATCGAAGTCCTCCCCGAATCCAAGACGCTGGCCGCCAATGTTAGTAAGGGACTGGCGCTGAACTAACGGTCAGTGCCGCCTGCCGCAAATCGCAAAATCCATTCACTCAATCGCCCTCACGATGAGGCATTTCAGGTAGAGCGTTTCGGGCACGCCGACGAGGACGGGATGGTCGCGCGACTGGATGCGGCGCTCGACGAGTTGCACGCGGCGGTGTGCGTCCGAGGCTGCTTCGGCGATGAGTTCCTGAAAGAGCGGCCCGGTCATGTGGTAAGAGCACGTACAGGTGATGAGCACGCCGCCCGTTGCGAGCATCTTCAGGGCGCGCAGGTTGATCTCCTTGTAGCCGCGCGCCGCCGCGCGGACGCTGGCGCGGTTCTTGGCGAAGGCGGGCGGGTCGAGAATAATGGTGTCGAAACGCTCGCCTGCCGACTCCAACTCGCGCAGCGCGTCGAAGACGTTGGCCTCGCGAAACTCGACGTTCGCAGCGCCGTTGAGTTCCGCGTTGTGCCGGGAGGCGGCGATGGCTTCGGCGGAGATGTCGAGGCCCGTCACGCTCTCGCAGGCGGGCGCGATGTGGAGCGCGAACGCGCCGTTGAAGGTGAAGCAGTCGAGCGCGCGACCGTGTGCGTAAGAGCGTGCGGCGACGTGGTTCTCGCGCTGGTCGAGGAACGCGCCGGTCTTCTGCCCGCCGAGCGGCGCGGCGAGAAAGCGCACGCCGTGCTGCACGATCTCCAACACTCCGGGCGCGTCGCCGTGGAGCATGCCCGCGCGCATCTCCAATCCTTCAAGGGCACGCACACGCACGTCGTTGCGCTCGACGATTGAGCGCGGCGCGAACTCTTCGACGAGCAGTTCGACGAACATCTCTTTGAGGCTTTCCGTCCCCTGCGAAAGCGTTTGCACGACGAGGCAGTCGCCGTACCTGTCCACGATCAGGGAAGGCAGCAGGTCGCCCTCCGAATAGACGAGGCGATAAGCGTCCGCCTCACACTCGATTCCCTTTCGTCGCCCAGCCGCCGCGCGCAGGCGTGCGCGCCACCACTCGCGGTCAATCGTCTCTTCGCGGAGCGTCAGCAGTCGCAAAGCGATCTCCGAACGATCGCTGTAGAGCGCACGCCCGACGAAACGCCCGTGCGCGTCGCGCACGCTCACCAGCGCGCCGCCCGGCGCTTTCCCCGCCTCGCTCACGTCGCTGCGATAAATCCATAAATGCCCTGCACGCGCGCGTTCCGCCCCGCGCCGTGTGACGGAGATCGTCTTTATTTCCATCAGGCAAATGTAGCCTTAAATGGCGTGGCGCGTCATCTGTAACGATGTGCGGCCAGCGTGCGGCGACACACTTGAGCGACAAAAACAGAAGACGTGTGTGCTTGTCTCGCTCGCCTTTTGGATGTAGGCTATGCGTGAAATTTCCACCCCCCATTGTAATTTTGAAACGACCCTGAGAGGAGGCTGATCTCTGTATGCCAGAAGTTGGAGAGATGGCCCCGGACTTCGAGTTGAAGAGCAACCTTGAGAAAGACAAGAAGGTGCGGCTCTCGGATTTCCGAGGCAAGAATAACGTTGTCATCGCTTTTTACCCGCTCGCGTGGACGCCCGTCTGAACGGCGCAAATGCCGGCCTATGAAGCTGACCTTGAGCGCTTCAAAGGCTACGATGCCCAGGTTCTGGGCATTTCTGTTGACAGCGTCCCGTGCAACGCCGCGTGGGCTAAAAGTTTGGGCGGACTCTCGTATGACCTGTTGAGCGACTTCCACCCGAAGGGCGAAGTGGCGAAGGCTTACGGCGCGTGGCGCGAGGCCGACGGCATTTCGGAACGCGCGCTCTTCATCGTGGACAAGGAAGGCAAGCTCGCCTACAAAGACATCCACAACATCGCCGACCAGCCGGACAACGAAGATTTACTCGAAATGCTCCGCAAGCTTTGAAAAGCATGGGCCGGGGGTCAGGTGTCGAGAAACGGGACAGGTGCAAGCCAGTTCTTACCGACACCTGACCCCTTGAATTTTTATGACTACATTCTCTCGAAAGTGCGTGCCGTTCACGCCGTTCGACCGCGAGTTGTCGAAGGCGACCATCGCGATTGTGTCGGCGGGGGGCGTGCACCTCAAAGAACAGGAACATTTCAACATCGCGGACGAGTTGGGCGACCTGACTTTCCGCATCATCCCGCCCGACACGGAATCATCGCAGTTGATGGTCACGCATCATCACTACGACCACGCGGACGCAGACCGTGATATCAACGTCGTCTTCCCACTCGACGTGCTGCGCGATCTCAGGGAAGAGGGCTTCGTCGGCGGCGTCGCTCGCAAGCACGTCGGCTACATGGGCTACACGATGCAGCTCAAGGCGATGTACGAGGGCACTGCGCCGGAAATCGCCAACGAGATTGACAGGGGTTCGGGCGCGGACGCCGTGATCCTGACGGGCGGTTGACCGAGCGTCTGTCACCGCACGGTCGTGGCGGTTCAACGCGAAATCGAAATGCGCGGCATCCCGACGGTACTTATCACCGTCAGCCCCGAAGTCTCGGCGCAGATGCGCCCGCCGCGCGCTCTCTATCCCAAAGGATTCAAGGTCGGCAACAGCCTCGGACGGCCCGGCATGCGCGAACTGCAACGCCATGTGCTGCGCGACGCCCTCATGCTCCTGACCGAGAACACGCGCCCCGGCCAAATCGTCACGCGCGAATACACGGACTACGGCGAGCAGTACGACCCGCCGAGCGTCAGAGCAGCGAAGTAGCAACAGCCGCGAGCAGTTGACGGGTGATAGTTGACGAGAGGAAAGCTCCTGTCCTGTCACCCGTCAAACTGTCATCATTTTTATATGCTGAGAACCATCGGACTTATCACGGGCGGCGGCGACGCGCCGGGGTTGAACGCGGTGATTCGCGCGGTGGTGAAGACCGCCGTGGGCGAGTACGGGCTGCGCGTCGTCGGCATCGAAGACAGTTTTGAAGGGCTGATCGGTGAGCCGCGCGCACGGCCCCTGACGCCTGCGGACGTGCGCGGACTCCTGCCGCGCGGCGGCACCATCCTCGGCACACGCAATCGCGGGCGCTTCGTCGAGCGGCTTGAGAGCGGCGCTCATCAGCCGAAGGCGATCTATAACGAGGCCGTCGAGAATCTGCGACGCCTCGGCATTGACGCGCTAATCGTGCTCGGCGGGGAGGGCACGCTCACCACCGCGTCGGAGTTCGACCGCCTCGGCATCCCCGTCATCGGCGTGCCGAAGACTATAGACAACGATCTCGCGGCGACGGAGATGACTTTCGGCTTTATGACCGCGCTCGACATCTCGACCGAAGCGCTCGACCGCCTCCACACCACCGCCGAATCGCACGACCGCGTGATGATCCTCGAAGTGATGGGCCGGCACGCGGGCTGGATCGCACTGCATTCGGGCATCTCCGGCGGGGCGGACGTGATCCTGATTCCCGAAATCCCCTTCTCGATGCGGAAGATCGCGGACAAGGTTTTCGAGCGAGAGGGCTGTGGCTCGCAGTTCAGCATCATCGTCGTCGCGGAGGGCGCGAAGGAAGTGGAAGGTGTGGAACACTATCAGGACATGGGCGACGATGAGAGAGCGCCGCGACTGGGCGGCATCGGCCAGCACGTCGCGCAAGAGGTCGGACGGTTGACTGGCAAGGAGGCGCGTTGCGTCGTGCTCGGACACTTGCAGCGCGGCGGCTCGCCCAATGCCTTCGACCGCATGCTCGCCACCAACTTCGGCTCGGCGGCGGTGCGCGCGATGATGCGCGGCCAGCGCGGCGTGATGGTCGCGCTGCATGCCGCCAACATCCGAACCGTGCCGCTCGCCGAAGCCATCGCCAAACGCAAGACCGTGCCCGCCGACAGCCAACTCATACGCACTGCGCGCGACATCGGCGTCTCCTTCGCCACGCCCGACGAAGATGAATACCACAAGCACGAAACCTGCTGAAAAAACTTGAGGCCGGAGATTGGAGGCTGGTAAAAAGCCTCTGACAAGTCTCCGGCCTCCGGTCTCCAACCGCTGCTCTATGGCAGCGTGATGGGACAGAACTCTTCCAAAAATTCCAAGTCCATGTCCTGCTGTTCGACTTCGGTATGCTTATCGAGATACTCGAAGAGTCTGCTGACGAGGATCGGGTCGAACTGCGTGCCGGCACCGCTGCGCAGGCGCTCGACGGCGACTGCGTTCGGCAGGCCGGCGCGATACGGGCGGTCGTTCGTCATCGCGTCGTAGGCGTCCACGACGGCGATCAATCGCGCGCCGAAAGGAATCTCTTCGCCGCAGAGGCCCGCCGGATACCCCGCGCCGTCCCACCATTCGTGATGATGCAAAACCATCGCGCGCATCTCGTCCATGTGCGGCACTCCGGCGAGCGCCTGCTCGCCATGATGTACGTGCCGCCGCATCAACTCCGTCTCCATCTCCGTCAGACAGTCCGGCTTGCACAGCACACCTTCGGGCACGCCGATCTTCCCCACGTCGTGCAGCAGCGCGCCGAGTTTGATGAAGATCGCTTCCTCTTCCGAGAGTCCGCAATGCAGCGCCAGACCTTCGGCGAGGCGCGCGACGTTTTTCGAGTGCTGCCCGGTGTAACTGTCTTTGGCGAAGAGCAGCGTGACGAGCATTCGCACCGTCGCGATGAAAGAGCTGCGCGCCTGTAGTTCGAGCACGCGATTGCGCTCTTTAATCTGGCTCAGGACGAGCACATTCTCGATGACGTTAAGCAGTTCGCGGTAGCCGAAAGGCTTGTGCAGGTAGGCGGCCAGGCCGCGCTCAAGCAGATCGCGCTGCTCGCCGTCGTTGTTGGCGCGGGCGGTCAGCATGATGATCGGCGTGTTGCGTAAGGATGGGTCTTCGCTCTGCTGCAACTGCTCGAAGACCTCTTTCCCGCTGACATCCGGCATCATATAATCCAGCAGGATTAAATCCGGATGGCTCTGGCGCGCGTGCCGGAGTCCTTCGTGGCCTCCGAGCGCGCCGAGGAATCCGTAACCGGCACGTTCCAGTGTGAGTCGTCCCAAACGCAGTAGAGAAGCGTCGTCGTCAACGAAGAGGATCAATTTCCTCTTGCCGGAAGCGCTGTCATGCATGATTTGTTGTCGTGCACCGACACGTTCAGAGCGGGTCAAGCGGTCGGGCGCACTCTCCCTTCTCACAGAGTGATACTTCGCGAGGTCCGTGTTGTCGAGTAGCTCGCACCCGTAGGGAAGAGTTAAATG
>JAIVJG010000093.1 GCA_020200155.1 Acidobacteriota bacterium
CGCGGAGGGACGGGGCGGCGATGGACTGTCGGCGCGCGTTTGTCTAGCGGCGCACAAGACAAGTTTCATGGAACCGGCCACTGATCCTTCCGACGCGGGAGGGGAAGTGGCCGGTTCTTTTTTTGTGTACAGGTTTCAGCGACACGTTGGGACAGAGAGGTGCGAAACATTATGAAGCAGACACCGCAGGCTTTACTGCTCGATCACGGAGACATGCGATTGGTTTCAACGGAGGCGAGCGACCCCGCCGTGGGGCGAAAGCAAATCGTCCAGCTTGACCCCGATCATCCGGGCTTTCGCGACCCGGAGTATCGCGCGCGGCGCAACCGTATCGCGCTGATCGCCGCCGAGCACGAACCGGGCGAGCCGATTCCCGACGCGCCTTATACTTCCGAAGAACATCAACTCTGGAAAATCGTCTGGGATGCGCTCGCGCCGCAACACCGGCGGCACGCCTGCGCCGAATATCTCGCGTGCGTCGAGCGTTTGGATTTGCCGCGAGACCGCATCCCGCAGTTGCGCGAAGTGTCGGAGAAGGTCGAGCGCGTCAGCGGCTTTCGCCTTGAGCCGGTCGCAGGACTGGTCGAGCCACGCGTCTTTCTCGAATCGCTCGCGAACGGAGTGTTCCTCTGCACGCAGTACATACGTCATTACTCCACGCCGCTCTACACGCCGGAGCCGGACGTGGTGCACGAAATCGCGGGCCACGCCGTGACGCTGGCGAGCGAGCGCCTGTCTGAACTCAACCGCCTCGTCGGGGAGGCCGTCGGGCGCACGCGTTCAATCGAGGCGTTGGAGAGGCTGGCGCGCGTCTACTGGTTCACCGTCGAGTTCGGAGTCTTGCGCGAAGCGGGCGAGGTCAAGGCTTACGGCACAGGCCTCGTCTCGTCCGCAGGGGAACTGGACGCGATGCGCCGCGCGGAACTTCGCCCGCTCGACCTTGAGGCGGCCTCGCGGCAGGAGTACGACCCGACAGACTTTCAGCCGGTTCTGTTCTGCGCCGATTCTTTCGAGGCGATGTATCATGCGCTGAGAGATTTTCTGTTCAACTGGCGGTGAATCACGCGCGCCGATGTGTAATAAGCGCGGCTTTCGTCAAATTCCGTCGAACGATCAAAGGAGCCGAGATGTTGAAATCTTCCGCGCCCTGCAAAACTCTCAAACTTTTTGTGACGCTGGTTTTGCTCACGGTTTTCTCCCCGGCGCTCGCGTCCGACCAGACCGCGAAGCCGGACGGCCTCGCGTCGAGAATCCGGAAGATCGTCAAGGCGAGCGAGGCCGAGACGGTCGCCGTCGCCTTCCACGATCTCGCGACGGGCGAGGAAGTCCTGATTAACGAGCGCGCGAGCTTTCACGCCGCCAGCACGATGAAGGTGCCCGTCATGCTGGAAATTTTCAGGCAGGCGCGCGAGGGGAAACTCTCGCTCGACCGGCAGGTCGCCGTGAAGAACGACTTCAGGAGCATCGCCGACGGCAGCCGCTTCTCCGTCTCGCCCTCGGACGATTCCGAGCAGACGCTCTACAAAAAGATCGGCGGCACAGAGTCGTTGCGCGAACTGATGCGGCTGATGATTACAGAGAGCAGCAACCTCGCGACCAATATCCTGATCGAACTCGTCACGCCGGAGCGCGTGATGAAGTTGATGCGCGACTACGGCGCGACCGACATTCGCGTGCTGCGCGGCGTGGAAGACGGCAAGGCTTTCGAGCGCGGCATGAATAACTCGACGACGGCGCGCGACCTTTTGATTCTGCTCCGGCGCATCGCCGAGGGCCGCGCCGTCTCGCGGCAGGCGTCCGACGAGATGACGCGGATACTGCTCGCGCAGAAGTTCAACGAGGGCATCCCGGCGGGACTGCCTTCGAGCGTGCGCGTCGCGCACAAAACCGGCTCGATCACGAAGATCAATCACGACGCGGGCATCGTTTACCCGCCGGGTCGCCGCAAGCCTTACGTGCTCGTAGTGCTGACGCGCGGGCTGGCGGATGAAAAACGCGCGCACCGTCTCATCGCCGACATTTCGCGCGCCGTCTATGAGAGCATCGCGGGCGGAAAGTAGGGCAGCCGTTCCGCACTGTCGGAGATCGAGAAAGAATGAGTGCCCGCCGCGTGAGCGGGAGCCGCTCTAATACTCAAGTTGGCCATTGTAAATCATGTCGGCGATCTTGAAGCGGCGATCAACCTTGAGTTCGCGGTTGGAGCCGAGTTCGGCGTGGAAGCGCACCTCGCCGCTGTCGGGCGTGAGGATGGGCTGCCCGTCAACTTTGCGCGGGAAGACAAAGCGCGCCCCGAAGCCATCCTTGCCCGGCTTGACGTACTCCTGAAGGAAGAAGCGCTTGCCGTCCTTGCGTTCGAGGTAGGCGTTCTGCCGGAGGATGCTCGTCTCGGCGCTCGTCAGAGCCTGAAACACCTTGCCGCCGGTGCGCTGATCGGTCGCGTCGAACCAGAGGGTGACGATGGTGATATCGCTCGGCTGAATCTCGGCGAACTTCTTGAGGGCGAGTGCGACCTGTAGGTCGGGATTCTGGAGTGACGTCAAGCGCGCGTGAGCCATGCGGATCGGGCGCGCCGTGAAGAAGCGGACGTAGAACTTGATGTGGACTTCCTCGTTGGTCGCGCCCTCGCGCGCGCGCGACGTGTCGTTGAAGCCGCCGCGCTGCGTGGGCGTGAAGAACATCTCGGAGAGGTCGCTCTCGATCTGCGTCTGCCCCCATGCCGAATCGTTCAAAATCTTCTCGGCGTCTTTCTTCGACCACTCCGTCCAGGACTTCGGCTTCTTCTGCGCCGCGACGCCCGCAGCGAGCGCGCAGATTGTCAGCGCGACGGTCAATCTCTTAAACATTAAAGCCTCCGAAAGTTTATCTGTATCTTTCAGCCAGACCGTGCGAGCGGCATGGCCGGCTGTTGCAGTCGTTAGTACGCGACAGGGCGGCGGAAAGATTCGCGGCGCAGCGGCGCGCAGGCGCGTGAGTCCCCGCTTGTTCGAGCCTTAGATGAGCGCACGCGAGCGGGTGGCTGTCCGGCATGTGCCGGAAATTATTCGCCATGCTCAACGGCGGAGGGGGGCGAAGCTCTCGGCCCCGCCCCCCTCCGGTCTTGAGTATTGATTCGACCGGGTGTCCCTTAGAAGTTGAACCTAAAGACCAACTGAAGGATGCGCCCGCCCGGATCGTTCGTCGTCGAAGTGTCGCGGTACGCATTGCCGTTACCGTTCAACTGGCCGAAGAGCGAACTGCTGAAAGTCGGCACGGCTATCTGACCGCCCACTGTCTGACCCACGGAGGCCGCATCGGTGGCGTAATCGCCGAGCTTGAAGTTGACGTTGTTGATGACATTCAGTGCCTCGACACGGAACTCGAGGTTCGACTTCTCCGTGAACCTGAACTTCTTGACCGCGCTCATGTCTATGCGGACGAAGCGGGGGCCGTGGAGCGCCAGATTGGCGAAGCCGCACTGGCCGGCGAAGGCCTGAACGCAGCCGTTGAAGTTGGCCGGGGCGATGAAGCGCCCGGTCGGTGCGCCCTGCGTGAAGCCCACCGAGTTGAAGTTGAATGCGCGGAACGTGTTCAGCGCAATGTCGTCGGCCAGCCAGACAATCTGGCGGTTCGGGAGCTTGCGGATTTCGATGGCCTTCTGCAAGTCCTTAACCGTCATGTTGACGAGTTGGACGTTGCCGAGCAGGATCGGCGAGCCGCTCTGGATGCGCGACGTGCCGTGGAACGACCAGTCGCCCAGCAGGCCGTTGAGCAGGCCGTGCGCGTCGCCGAAGAACATCTTGCCCCTGCCGAACGGCATCTCGTAAATCCAGTTGAGCTTTAAGGCCTGACGGATGTCAAACGGAGACCAGGTCTTGTCGAGCCAGGTGTTGCGTAGCGTCCTCGGCTGGCTGAAGGCGATGGAACTACTGGCGTAGAAGTTCGTCTGCGACTTCGAGAACGTGTAGTTAGCCTGCAACAACAACCCATGCGACATGCGACGGCGGACTTCAATCGTCAATCCGTCGTACCAGGTTTTGCCATCGTTGTTGACGAGGAATGTGCCGCCGCGAACCTGCGGATTGAGGACGATGAAGTTGGCCGGCAGCCCACCCGTGATCGCGCGCTGGATCAGCCCGTTGGCCGGATTGTTCAGCAAGCCCGCGAAGGTCAGAGCGTTGGGCGCAACCGGCGAGAGCGTGGTCAGGAAAGTGCCGTTCGTAAAGAACGACGACGTGTAGCTGGCCGCCGTCTGGTTGCGCGGGTCGTTCACCGGAATGCTCTGGAAGAACGCCAGCGTGATCGGCAGCGGGACTGTGCCCGGCCTGCCGGTGAAGGCGAAGGTGTTGCCAGCGCCCGCCGCGCGATTGGCCGCCAGATTGTTCATCGCGCTCAGGAACTCGCGGTAGAGGCCGTTCTCGACCGTGTTGAGTTCGTTGAGGTTTAACTGGCGGAACAACTGGTGGCCGCGGTTGCCGACATAGCGCACCTCCATCACCATGTTCTTCGTCAGCTCGCGCTGGATGCCGCCCGTGAACGAGATGACGTAGGGCGTCTTCAGGTTCGGGGAGAAGGCGTTGGCCGAGGCATTGGGGCCTGCGCCCGTCGTCCCGATTCCTTCCGGCTGGAGCGGGAAGGCCGGCGCGGTCGGGAAGGTCGGCGGAGCCAGCGAGCCGATGCTGCGGAGGAACGCCGTACCCGGCGCGAAGTTGCGGGTGGAGATGCGTGCGGCGTCAACCGTGCCGCCGAAGTTCGCGCCGACGATGCTCGATGTCAGGTTCAGACCGTCGCGCAGCGTCGCCATTGACCAACCGCCACGAATGACGGTCTGGCCGGAGTTGCCCTGAAGCCAGTGCAGGAAGCCGTTCTTGAAGTCGGGCTGCCAGGCGAAACCGACGCTCGGCAGGAAATTGGAGAGGTCTGTCGCGTAGAGATGCTGGCCTGCGGGTAGCGGCGTGAACTGCGTGGGCGTGCCGCCCGTCGCGCCCGGATGGAAGAGCGTTGACTGAAGGTCGTTGCCAGACCTGCCGAATAGTCCTTGGAAGGTGTTCTGCGTCAGCGACTTGTTCTGCGAGATCGGGGCGTACTGGATGTCCCAGCGCAGCCCGAGGTTGAGCGTCAGATTCGGGCGGATGCGCCAGGAGTCCTGACCGAAGAAGCCGAGTTCGCGCTGCCGGTAACGCTCGACGAAGTTCTGGTTGAAGGTATAGGCATCGCCGGCCTCGTTCAGGGCTGCGGTGCCGCTGATCGAGGTGATGCGCCCCGTGAGCACGCGGAAGAGATTCTCGGCCTGCGCGGCGATGGTCGCCGAAGGGCTGCCCGGCAGGTTGGCCGGCTGGAAGGCGGCGTTCACGGGATCATTGATGTCCTGCACGAATTCAATTGTTGGAACCGCGCCGCCGGGCGCGCTGACGAGCCAGGCGTTGATCTGGCTGACGTTGCCGCCGAAGTTGAAATTGTGCTGCCCGCGCACGTAGGTCACCGTGTCGCTGAATTGCTTGACCGGCGAGTTGCGGCGTTGCGGGGTGTTGCAGGTGGTCGCGTTCTGGATGCCGAGGCTTGCGCCGGCGGGGTTGATGTTGAGAGCGAACCCGCCCTGATTGGCGAACTGGCCGGAGTTGCAC
>JAIVJG010000094.1 GCA_020200155.1 Acidobacteriota bacterium
AATTTCCAGCGGCGGCCCTCCGGTTGTGATGGTCGCCGAGGAAGAAACTTTCAATTTTTGAGACGGTCGGTCGCTTGCCCTCAACATGTCGGGGCGCGCGGCTTCATTCCGGGCAACACCGATTTCAAGTTATCGCGAGAACAAATAGCAACGGAGAAACCTGTAGATGTGCTTCAAGAATCTTCCTGTTGAATTTGACGCGCAGGGCAACGCGCAACTAAAAGGTGGCGTGATTAACCCTTACGGCTACCAGCGGGGTGAAATCAATCGCGATAAGCTGAAAGAGATGATGGTGCGTAACGGGCACATCAAGGACGTTTCCATCTCTCCGGTGACGCGCGTCGCGGGCGCGCTCTCGTTCCACGCGGTCGCGGATTTGAAAGAGCGCAAGTTTCTTGAAGCCAACTCGATTGCCACACTCTTTCGCGGCTACGAAGTTATCCTCAAGGGGCGCGACCCGCGCGACGCGATTTACATTTCAAGCCGCGCGTGCGGCGTCTGCGGCGGCGTCCACTCGACCGCCGCTTGCGAAGCGATTGAAATGGCATTCGGCATCTCGCCGCCGCCGCTCGGCACGGTGCTTCGCAATCTCGCGCTCGCACTCGATTTTCTGTACGACCATCCGCTGCATCTGTTTCTGCTCGCCGGCCCCGATTATTCACAGGTCGTCGTCGAAGCGACCAATCCCGCGATGTGGGAGAAAGCCAAGACAACAGCCGCGCCCAACGCCGAAGTTCACGACTACAAGACCATCGGCGATATTATGAAAGGACTTAACCCACTCTCCGGCAAGCTCTACCTCGACGGTTTGAAGATGACCCGCGTGCCGCGTGAAGCTTACTCGGTGCTCTTCGGCAAGTATCCGCACCCGCAAACAGTCGTGCCGGGTGGTATGTCTTCGACGGTGACGATCACCGATTTCAACGAGACCTACACCCGTCTGCAAAAGATGATTGATTGGACGAAGCGGATGATCCTGCTCTGGGACGACTTGACGGATTTCTTCTACGACTACAATCCCGAATACAAAAAGGTCGGAGCATTGCCGGCAAACTTGATTGATTTGGGGATGTGGGACGACGAGATTTCCTACGACGCCTCTTACGCGCGCTGCAACGAGTGGGGCGAGGCGCGTTGGGCGACACCGGGCGTCGTCATTGACGGCAAGCTGGTCACGACTAAGCTTCAGCAAATCAATCTCGGACTCGAAGAGTTCGTCGAGCACTCTTACTACGAGGACTGGAACGGAAACGGCAAACAGCGATACATGACAGACCCTCTGGGCGCGCCGCTTTCGCCCAATCATCCATGGAATAAAGAGACGATCCCGAAGCCGTCGAAGGAGAGTTGGAAGGATCGCTACACGTGGGACACCGCGCCGCGCTGGGACAGGCAGGTCGTCGAAGCCGGATGCTACGCGCGCATCTATACAACAGCCGCCGCCGGACTGATGCCGAAAAACGATTTTATGGAATCCACCGGGCACAGTCTAAAATTCCATATGCCGAAGACGATGCTGCGCGAGATGAATTTCGAGTGGAAAATACCGACGGTGTGGAACGCCTTCGAGCGCAACCGCGCGCGCGCCTACTGCATGGGCTACAACCTGATGATGGCCTACACGATGGTCTTGAAGGCGTTCGACCTCCTGCGCCGGGGCGAGGACAAAGTCAGCACCAAATTTGAAGTGCCGATGGGCGAGCGCATCGGCGTCGGCTTCTGGGGCGCGGGGCGCGGTTATCTCTCGCACCACCTGACACTCGACAAGGGCGCAATAACTAACTACCAGATCGTCACGCCCTCGACCTTCAACGCCTCGCCGAAAGACCCTTTCGGCAACCCCGGCCCGTACGAAGAGTCGGTGCTCAACACGCCGATCCTCGAAGACTTCGACAAGGATTCAGACTTCACCGGCGTTGATATGCTCCGCGCCATTCGTAGCTTTGACCCCTGCATGCCCTGCACGACGCACATCTACGGCGGCGAGCGCGAGATCGTGCGAGAGGTCAACACCTGCGCCTGTTCGGCTGAGGGGTAATAATTTTGCCGGATGCGGTTGATACGATGGTGCTGGTTTCGGGCATTGGCTATTCCAACATGAGCGACCTGTCGTTTGGTCGGGTGTTGTATGGCGAGATGGCCGAGATGAGTTGGCCTGAGCATGTCCATGTCGAAGACCTCAACTTCGGCCCCGTGATGATCTATCAGTGGCTCGAAGAGTTTCCCGTTAAATTCGACAGGGTCGTGCTCGTCAGCGCCGCCAATCGCGGGCGTGCGCCGGGCACGCTGGAAGTATATGCGTGGGACGGGGTGCTGCCCGACGAGGCGGGCATACAGGCGTGCATCGGAGAGGCGGTGACGGGAGTCCTCAGTCTGGAAAACCTCTTGATTGTCTGCAAGCACTTTGGCGTCCTGCCGGATGACGTGACCATCATCGAGATCGAGCCGCAGAATGAGGATTACGGTTTAGAGTTTAGCCCCGTGGTCGCCGCCAAAAAGGGCGAGGCGATAGAACTCGTGAAGGCTGAAGTGTCGAAGGCGAAGCGCGGATGAGCGAGGCGGAGGTTCAGGAGTACGATGCGGAAGAACTGCTCGGTCAGTTGAGCGCGCTCGTCGCGGAGCTTGAACAGTACCCGGACACGGAAGTGCGCGAGAAGGCGCTTGATCTCGTGCAGATCATCATCAAACTGCACGGAGAGGCGTTGCGGCGCATTCTGGCGACTTTCGAGTCGCTGCCGTTGAAGAGCGAGATATACTCGCGGATGCTGGGAGATGAAGTCATCCGCGCGCTCCTGACCATACACGATCTGCTGCCGGAAGAGTTGGAAGCGAGGGTGGCGAAGGCTGTCGAAGAGCTTCGCCCCTTTTTAATCTCGCAGGGCTGCGACGTGAAGCTGCTCGGCGTGGATGACGGGCGCGCTCTGCTGCGTTTGATGCGAAGCGGCAAAGGCGCGCCGCCGGTGGCAGCGTTAAAATTGGAAATCGAAAAGGTGCTTGATGTCGCCGCGCCCGATCTACTTGGGATTGACATCGAGGGCATGGCCGAGCAGGTCGAAGCCACCGCGAAGGCCGCAGCGATGTTGGGGGCAATCATTACACCGCCGCGAAGTGAGACGCCGTCGCCCGCCAGGTTAGTGCAAATCAAAAGACCGCGCCCGGACACGTCGAACGTGAGCGGCACATGGATTTCAGTCGTGCGCGCTTTAGGATTCGAGGACGGGCAGTTCAAGGTGGTCAGTTACGCTGAGATCAATCTGCTGATTTGTAAACTCGACGGAGAGTTCTACGCTTACCGCAACGCCTGCGCCGCCGGCGGGGGACGTGCGCTCGACGACGCGCTGTTCGACAGTCCGATGCTCACTTGCGCCTGTCACGGGTGCAGTTATAACTTGAGGCGCGCGGGGGCTTGCGTGGAAAGACCCGAACTGCGGCTTCAGTCGCTGCCGGCGAAGGTCGAAGACGACAAGGTGAAGGTGGCTCTTTAACGAGGGGAGGTATTATGCCGGAGCGGGATAAACATAACGGCGGTGATCCGATTGACAGCGTCTACTGGCGCGATGAAGTCTTGCAGGTCATGTACTGGATGACGGGCGAGGGCTTGGGTCAGGAGTTCACCCTCGCCGACCTGCACAAGTTCCTCAGCGCCGATGATGCTGTGTTGGCGGACAACCTCGAACAGATGGTTTCGACGGGGCTGCTCGAACAGGTCGGCGGCGACAAGTACGCATTAACGGAGCAGGGGAAGCGAGAAGGCGGACGCCGTTTCGCGGACGAGTTTGAGGAGATGCTCAAGCCGGGCCACTTCGAGTGTGACGAGCCGGACTGCGACTGCCACGATCCCGACTCAATCGAGGGCGCGTGCAAACATTTCTCGCCCGCGCATGAGCCGCACTCGAATGCGGTGAATTGATAAGTCGCCGCGCTTCCGGCGTGCGACTGTTGGGAGTCATAGATGGGATTGCCGGTGCTGAGCGTGCCCGAAGAGAATGCGTGCGGATGTGTAGACCGCAACGACGACGACGGGCGCGAGTGCATCTGCTCGACGACCGGGCTGGTGCAGATACAACTTGAATTCGCCGACATCCATCTCCGCACGTTTCAGTTTTAATAAAAGCGCACATGTTCTATAATACGTCCGCCCGACAGAATCGCTGGTCGAGCTTCCCGCTGTAAGTCCGTGGAGCGCCGTCATCAGGTTAAAGGAGTTTCCGCCGTGTCCAAGCAAAGCACTTATTCAGTCATCGTCGCCCTTCTTTTTATCGTCGGGACAACTGCGCCTTACTCCGTGCAGGGTCGCGTCCTGCCGGATGAAGTGGTCGCGAGCGCCGTCGCCGCCGACCGGCGGGCTGGCGATGCGGAAGCGCAGCAAGACAGCGCGGCGGGTCGAGTGCTGTCCGCGCCCTTCCGTGCCCTGGCAAAACTTTTCGGTGGCGGCAGGAAAAAGAAAACCGAGGCGGCAAAGAAGGACGGCGCAAGCCCTGAAAGCGCAGCCCCCGTCGAGGTAGTCGCTGCCGCCGCGCCCGTCAATAAAGAGAAGAAAGAAAAAGTCGGGAAGGATAAAGCTGGCCGGACGAAACAGACGCGCATCGTCGAGAGCGCGGAGACGGGCAAGAGCCAGCCGCCGGAGGGCACGCGCATCGTTCGCCCCGGCGAAGGCGAGGCGACGCCGGGCATCTTCATTCCCGTCATCGAAGGCACGGGCAAAGACCCGCTCTCGCAGGGACGCGCGCTGCTTCAACATGGATACCTGAACGAAGCCATCGCAGAGCTTTCCGTCGCCGCCACGGTCGGCCCCAATCTCGTCGAAGCCAACAACCTGCTCGGCCTCGCCTACGACCGGCGCGGCTGGCACAGGCAGGCCGCCGAAGCCTACGAGCGAGCGCTCTCGGTCGCGCCGCGCGACCCGATTGTGCTGAGCAATCTAGGCTACTCGCTCTATCTCGACAATGATTACAGAGCTGCGCTCAAGCGTCTCAAGCAGGCCGACCGTTTGATACCGGGCACTCCCGTCGTCCTCAGCAATCTCGGCGTCGTGCAGGCGACCATCGGTAAATACGGCGACGCTTTCAAGAACTTCACGCGCGCGGGCGGCGAGTATGACGCGCATCTCAAGCTGGCGCAGGTGCTCGAAGACCGTGGCCGCGAGCGCGACGCTATCAAACACTACGAAGCCGCGCTCCGCATCCAGCCCGACGCTTCAGCCATACTCGAACGCCTAGTCGCGCTCTACCAGCGCACGGGCCGCCAGACGGATGCCGAAGCCGCGCGCCGCACTCTCGGACAACCGAAGAATCCGCAGAAGACGACGACCGGCGGCGGCGGCGGTTAAGCCACTTACCTTTCGACGAACATTAAAACGCCGGGGCGTCTCAATTCGACGTCCCGGCGTTTTCCTTCTTCAAGAGAATTAAGCTTCGACCGGCATCGCTCAGGAATGTGCCGAAGCGAGTATGTGCCTGATGTCGAGGCGGACGTATTCGGATGGTTTGAGCGGCGCGAAGCCTATCACGATGTTGAGCCGC
>JAIVJG010000177.1 GCA_020200155.1 Acidobacteriota bacterium
CCCGCCCGCTACCGCAGGCGGTTCTGACAGGGGAGTGACGAGTTAAAAAACCATCTCTGTTCGTCGCCCGTCGCTTGTCGCTGCTTTAGAAATGCCGCCCGGCGTTGCCGGCATTTGTGAGAAAAGGGTTGGTCAGGCGCTCGCGACCGATGGTCGTCTCCGGCCCGTGCCCGGAGTAGACGACCACGTCGTCGCCGAGCGGCAGAATCTTCTTCAACAGCGAATCCATCAACTGCCTTGTCGAGCCGCCCGGCAAGTCCGTCCGCCCGATTGAACCCGCGAACAGGCAGTCGCCCACGAACACCTTCCGCTCCGACGGCTCGAACAACACGACATGCCCCGGCGTGTGCCCCGGACAGTGCAGCACCTCGAATGCGAGCCGACCGACCGTGTAACTCTCGCCGTCCTCCCAGTATCTCTCGACCGGCGGCGGCGCTTCGTAATCAAAGCCCATGCGCGCCCACTGCCCACGCGGGATGCCGATCCAAGCGGGCTGCTCCGGCAGTCCTCGATAAAGCGGCTCGTCGGCCCTGTGCAGAATAATCTCCGCCCCCGGCACTCTTCGCTTGAGCGCCGCCACGCCCCCCACATGATCCATGTGAGCGTGCGTCAGCGCAATCGCCTGAAGCTCCAATCCGTGCTTCTCAAGCGCACGCTCAATCTCGTCCGCGTCCTCGCCCGGATCGACGCACACGGCGCGTCGCGTCTCCCCGCAACCGAGCACGCGCGTGTGCTGCTGGAACGCCGTGAGCGTGATTTGCTCAATAATCATTGCCATATTTTTACTTTGACACTCTTTCCCATAACTAAACGATTCGCGTCTCAGGCAGTATAATCGTCGTGTAAAGTCTCGGCCAACCGGAGAGGGTTTTTAAAGTCATGCCGATGAGCGCGCGTTCGGCCTCGCTGGCCGAAATTCTGGACGAGATGACCGCCGAGGGCGCGGCGGCGTTGACCGAGCATTTCGGGGATGCGAGCTTGCGCTGCTACGCCTGCGGCCATCGCTGCTTGATTAAGGAGGGCAAGCGCGGCATCTGCAAGGTGCGTTTCAACGAGGGCGGGCGTCTGCTGGTTCCCGCCAACTACGTCGCCGCGCTCGCCTGCGACCCGACCGAGAAGAAGCCCTTCTTCCACGTCCTGCCCGGCTCCGACACGCTCACCTTCGGGATGCTCGGATGCGACCTGCACTGCGGCTACTGCCAGAACTTTTTAACATCGCAAGCTTTGCGAGACGACATAGCTGGCGTTCCTCCGAAAGAAGTGTCGGCGGAGAGGCTGGTGTCGCTGGCGCAGGCTTACGGCGCGCGGGTGGTCGGGTCGAGTTATAACGAGCCTTTGATTACGGCGGAGTGGGCCGTCGAGGTTTTCAAGCAGGCGAGGCCCGGAGGGTTCAGAACGGCGTTCATCTCGAACGGCAACGCGACGCCACAGGTTCTGGACTACCTGCGCCCGTGGACGGATTGCTACAAGATTGATTTGAAGACGATGAGCGACCGTTACTGCCCCGCGTGCGACGAACTTTTGGTCGAACGCTACGGCTACATTATTCGTGGGATGAAGATTGGCGCGGACGGGCTTTGCCCGAAGTGCGCGGAGCGGATTCCGGGCGTGTGGGCGTAAGAGCGAGCCGCAAGGCGGAAGGATGAAAAGGGAAAGGAGAAGAGGGCAAGAATTATTACACCTTGCCCTCTTCCTCTTGTTTTCAGTCCTTTACTTCTTCGGCGTAGCGATTACCGTGCCTTGATGGAAGGCGACCTGCCAGCGTCCTCCGCGATTGACCCAGATGGAGCTGTGGCGCATGCCCGTCGGCTGCCATTCTTTGTCGGGAGACGTGACTTTGTAGGTGACGAGCGAGGCGTCTGCGTCGAGTTTTACTTCTTTCCAGTCGCTCGACGTGACGTGCGAGAAGTTCACGTTCTTGACGCCTTCGATTGACTGCGCCTTCGTGTAGACGCCGTCCGGCTCGACCTCGATTGCGTCACTCGTCATGAAGTTTCCGAAGGCATCCCAGTTCTTGTTCTTGAGCGCCTCCCAGACCTGCTTCTCCGCGTCGGTGGCTGTCGCCGGCGGAGTCGCGGGCGAAGCGCCCGGCGTGGCTGCGGGCGACGAGGCGGGCGAGGCGGCGGGGCTGGCCGTGGGACTCGCGCTCGGATGCGTCTCCTCCTTCACGGTGTCCTGATGGAAGGCGGCGAGCCATGTGCCGTTGCGGTTAATCCAGGCAGAGCTTGCACGCAGGTTGACGGTCTGCTCCTTACCCTCCTGCGTGCCTTTCCAGGCCACGTCGTAGGTGAGGGCTGCAACATCCTTGTCAACCGTCACCATCTTGAAGTTCGAGAGCGTCGCGTCGGTCACAGTACCGTTCTGAACGCCTTTCACTGCCCCGGCCTTGTCATAGACGGCGTCATCGCTGACGTAGACGAAATCATCTGTCAGGAGACTGCCGAGTGCATCACCGTTTTTGGCCTTGACGGCGTCCCACGCCTGCCGCTCCCTGGCCTCGATGTCGGCCTGCGCGGGAGATGCGACGGGCGAAGCGGCTGGCGTCGCCGCGTTGATGTTAGCCACTTGGTTCGCATTGTTTCCAACCGGTTCCGGCGCGGCGCACGACGTAACGACGAGCGCCAGCACCAATACGAGCATGATTTTCCTCATCTCAGAACCTCTCTTCGGATAAATTAATCGGAGCGCGAGGTTTCTATGCCAAAAGCGGCGACAAGTCAAGAGCAAGGGAGGAAGAAGTGATGAATGCGGAATGCGGAGCGATGAATGAAAAGCAAAAGCCTTGTCTTCATTCATCAACTCCGCATTCCGCATTCATCATTTGCTTTTCAGTCTCGTGCGATCTCGTCGTTCGCGCCGCCGAGGAGTTGCGCGTCTTTGCCTGCGCGCTGGAAGCGCAGTTGCCAGGGCATGAGGACGGACTCGAAGATGACTTTGCGCGAAATCTTCGACTGTCCTTCGCGCCGGTCGGTGAACTGCACGAGCCGCGCGTAGCCGCCTTCGAGGGCTTTCCTGTAGCCGTCAACGTAGCTGCGTCCCAACCCACGCGGCCCCTTGCGGCGCAGGACGGAAAAGCGCCCGCTCGTGCCGAACATTTTTTCGGCGAGGTCGGCGGTTCCGTCGGGCGAGTTGTCGTCCACGAGAAGCACGTCTGCGTCGGCGACGATGCGGAGGAGTTGCTCGATCAACGCCGGCGCGTTTTCGCGCTCGTTGTAGGTGGGGACGATAATCAGTGTGCGGTCTGTGTTCATCTTCTCTTTTTGCGCCCGCCCCTCGCGTCGGCTGTCCTCGTCCCCTTGCTGTCGTCGTCGGGGTTTTGGAACGAGCAGACCGCCACGGTCGCGACGGGCGGCACTCTTTATTCTTTCAAGCGGTACAGGTAGATCGAATTCCCGAAAATCTTTTCCGGCGTGCGGCGGCGGTATTCGTCGAAGTAGCCTGTTCTCTGCGCCTCGCTCAGTTCGATGCCGTCCACTTTGTCGGGCACAATCGAGCCGTTCAGGTAGCTCGCGCCGATGGCGACGTAGCGCGTCTCTTCGGGCTGCCTGCCGGGGGGCACGAAGATCGTGACCAACTCGATGTCGTAACGATCCATCACCTGCCAGTTCAGGAGCGCCGCGCCGATGCGTTTCTCGCCGCGCTCGCGTAAGTATAACGCCATCTCGCGGCAGTCGTCGCCCCATTCGACGTTCGAGTCCGAGAGATACCACCAGTGCGGCGCGCGAGACGCAAGCTGGTTCATGTAAGTCATGTAATCCGGGTAGGCGCGCACCGTCTCAACGCCCATCAAGCACAGCAGGCCGACGGCCAGCGCCAGCACCGCCCTGCGATTCGCGTAGCGCGTGAGCAGCCAGTCGAGGAACGCGCCCGACATGATGAACAGAAACGGGAGCGCAGGCAGCACGTACCGGACGCCGATGTTGATGCCGCTCGCCATCACGATGAAATGCCGTAGATGAAATCCGGCGGGAAGATCGTCTGAAGCGCCAGCGACAAGAGATAAATCGGCACGCGCAACACGCCGTCCAGCCACGTCGCGTAGTCGACCGAGGCGGGCGAAAGTTGATAAGCGCCCGGCGAGTGGACGAAGAGATAAGCGGCGTTGACGACCACGACGGAAGCCACCGCGACGACGAGCGCATGACCCCACACGCGTGAACGACTCTGCCCGCGCTTTCGCGCCAGCACCCAGAGCACGTAGAACGTCACGGCGAGCACCGGCCAGAGCACGATCATCGAAAACTTCGTGACGACGGCCAGCCCCGCTGCCAGTCCCACGTAGACGGCGCGTCGCAGGCTCGGCGCGCGTATGTGTTCGTAGAGCGTGAAGCAGAACAAGAGATAGGCGAACGCAGAAGGGATGTCTGTCTGCACGACGCGACCGTGCGCGAGTACGGTCGGCTCAAGCGCAAAGAGGGCGACTGCGAGCAGCGCGGCGCGCTCTCCGAACAGCCTGCGCGCGTAGATGAAGACGAGCACGCCGAGCAGCAGCGTGACGCCGATCAGTGGAACACGCGCCCGGAACGACAACGACTCGTAACGCTCGTGGTTGGAACGCCAGAACTGATTGCAGAGGTTGACGTAGTATTCGTAGTCGTGGCCCGGCGCTGGATCAATGGCCTGCGCCTGCGCCCCCGCGAGAACCAGCGGCAGCGCGCCCAGCACTTTCGCAAACGGCGGGTGCTCGTTGATCGGGCGAAAATCTCTGGCCGTCAGGTGATAGTAGCCTGCGGGAATCATCAGCGTCTCGTCAATCGTGATGCTCTTGCGCCGGATGACGGACAGGAAGTTCGCCGCCATCAAAGCGAGCATCAGCGCGCAGAGCAACTCCGCACGGTAACGGCTGAGGAAGCTTCGCGTTGAGGTTTTCCGATGTGTGGTGTTGTCGTCGTGGTTCATTCCGATGTAGGGCGCGCGGCTCCCGTCGAGCCTCGAAAGCGCGCTATTATGAGTTATCCCGGCGATTAGCGCCACCGGCGAAAGCCCTCTTTGCTCCCGGCGTTTTTGTAAGGCAACAGCGAAGTGGCATACTGAAACTAACCCATGCGAATTCCGAATGAAGCACAACGGAGGATTGAACTTGAAAATAGTAGCCCGCTTTTTATTAGCGCTCACACTCCTGACGGGAAACATGCTGGCCGGCGGCCCGGCGACGTTCGCGCAGAAGCCTGTGCCGGAGACTCAGGCACGGAAACCGGAGCGCGGCAGTTCACTTGTCGAACGCATCGGCACGACGGGCATCCTGCAACTCGAAGCCGAGAGTTTCAAGGCGCTCACGCCGCGCCAACAAATTCTCGCTTACTACCTGAGCCAGGCGTCCATCGCGATTGACCCGATCATTTATGACCAGTTGTCGCGCTTCGGCCTCCGGCAAAAGCGCATCCTCGAAGGCGTCGTCTCGCACCCGAAGGGCATCCGCCCGGACGTGTCGAAGAAGATTACGGACTACACAAAACTCTTCTGGGCCAACACGGGGAATCACATCGGCAACACGGCGCAGAAATTTCTGCCCGAATTCACCTACGCGGAACTGGAAGCGGCGGGCTTGCAGGCCATCAGGAACGGCGGGCTACAGTTGACGCCCGAAGAGTTTCGCAAGGAACTGGGCGAGCTTCGGCAGTCTCTCTTTGATCCGAACTTCGAGCCTCTGTCCACGGCCAAAAGCCCGCAGGGCGGACTCGACATCCTACAGGCCAGCGCGAACAATCTTTACAGCGGCGTCACGCTCGCCGACTTGAAGAATTTCCATGAGCAGTACTCGCTCAACTCGCGCCTCGTGAAGATGCCCGACGGGCGTTTGCTTGAGCAGGTCTATCGCATCGGCACGCCGGACGGAAGCGTGCCCGCCGGTCTCTACGCAGAGTACCTGCAAAAAGCCGTCGGCTACCTGCGGCAGGCGCGGCCCTACGCCGAGCCGGGGCAGGCCGAGGTGATTGACGCGCTCATTCGCTATTACCAGACCGGCGAATACAAGGACTGGATTCGCGTCGGCGAGGCGTGGGTGCAGAACCGTGTGGACGTGGATTTCTCGAACGGTTTCGTCGAGGTCTATCACGACGCGCGGGGCGTGAAGGGCGCGATTCAGGGCTTCGTCACCGTCACCGACCAGACTCTCAATCAACTGATGACGAAGGTGGCCGACAACGCGCAGTATTTCGAGAATCGCGCGCCCTGGGCTGAGCAGTACAGGAAGCAGGGCGTGAAGCCGCCGGTGGCGATGGCCGTCGAGGCGCTCGCGGAGAACGGCGACTTCGGCATCACGACCGTCGGCGACAATTTGCCGAACGAAAACGAGATTCACGAAAAGTACGGGACGAAGAATTTCTTCTTCACAGGCTCGACGCGCGCCTTCTCGCGCGCGACGGGGACGACTGCGCTCGAAGAGTTCGCCGCCTCGCCCGAAGAGGCGCGAATCGTCAAGCAGTACGGCGAAGAGGCCGACCGGCTGACGACCGCACTCCACGAAGTCGTCGGCCACGGCTCCGGCAAGCTCAGCCCGAAGCTGACGCGCGAGCCGCAGTTTTATCTGAAGGAGTATTACTCGACGCTCGAAGAAGCGCGTGCCGACTTGATGGCGCTCTGGAACGTCTCCGACCCGCGCCTGCGCGAGTTGGGTCTCGTCTCGCACCCGGACGTGGCGAAGGCGATGTACTACGCGGCGGCGCGCGTCATGCTCACGCAGTTGCGCTCCATCCCAAAGGGCGACCAGATCGAGGAAGACCACCAGCGCAACCGCCAGCTCATCGCGAAGTACATCATGGACAAGACCGGCGCGATTGAGATGGTCGAGCGCAATGGCAAGCACTACGTCGTCGTCAAGGACTTCGACAAGATGCGCGTGGGCGTCGGCGAACTCCTCGCCGAACTGATGCGGATCAAGGCCGAGGGCGACTTCGACGCCATCAAGGCGTTGATAGACAAGTACGGCGTCCACTTCGACCCGCAGGTGCGCGATGAGGTCGTGGCGCGCTACAAAAAGCTGGGCCTCCCGACCTACTGGGCCGGCATCAATCCCGAACTCGTGCCGACGATGGACGCAAGCGGCAAAGTCACGAGCGTTCGCATGATTTACCCGCGCGACTTCATGCGCCAGCGCCTCGCCTACAGCGCAATGTACACGCCCGCGCTCGTCGCCGCGACGAAGCCCGCGCCGCGCGGCAGGAGATAGAGTCGAGGAGACGCACGATGAGCACAAAGCAGGAAGAGGCGCGGTTGATCCTCAAGCTGTACGAACTCAGGCGCGATGAAACTTTCCGTGCGGCGCGAAAGTGGTACACCGTCGAGTTCAACCCGCAGAGCGCGGGCGACATCGTTAATCTGATGCGAAGCGGCCACCCGGAGAGCGCGCACTACCGCATGGTCACGACCTACTGGGACATGGCCGCCGCGTTCGTCACCTGCGGGGCGATTGACGAAGAATTGTTCCACAAGACGAACACGGAATACCTCGCCATCTACGCCAAACTCGAACCGTTCATCGCAGACGTGCGTGCGGCCTTCGGGTTGCCGGGTTATCTCTCAGAGCTAGAGCGCGTGGCACAGAGCGCGCCCGGCGCTGAGGAGTATTTCGCGAAGATACGAGGTCTGATGAAGCGTTGGGCGGAAAGCGCGGCGGCGAAGCAATCGAGTTGAAAACGTGGAAGGACTGTCATGCTCTGGAAAACTTTTTTCACGGTGCTGACGACCATCTTTCTGGCGGAGATCGGCGACAAGACGCAACTCGCCACGATGCTCTTCGCGTCGGAGTCGAAGGCGAACAAGTGGGTCGTCTTTGCGGGCGCGGGCGTCGCGCTCGTACTGGCCGCAGGAATCGGCGTGCTGGTCGGCGCGCAGCTTGAAAAATTCATTTCGCCGCGCACGCTCAAATGGCTGGCGGGCGTCGGCTTCATCGGGGTGGGCATATGGACTCTGATCGCCAGATGAGTCGTCCGGTAGCAGACGGTTTGCCGCACAGGGGGCGTTCCTTCTTTGGCGTGCGCCTTCTTTGCGTCTTGCTGTTTCTCGCCGTCCTCTGCTTCGCCGGAGTGGGCGCGTTCGCGCAAGGGATGCCTCAGCAGAGTCCGACGCCCGCCGCACAGCCGTCTCCGACGCCGACGCTCGAAAGACAGTTCTTCAAAAATATCCTGCGCGACCAGCGAGCTATCTGGACTTCGCCCTTTCGACTCCGCGCCGGTGATGCAAGGTGGCTCGTGCCGCTCGGCGCGGCGACGACCGCGCTGATCGCGACCGACCGGCGCACAGCCGGCACGCTTCACGACGACCGGACGAGGCTCGCCATCAGTCGCCACGTCAGCCGCTCCGGCGCGCTCTACACTTCCGCCGGGGTCGCCTCGGCCTTCTACGTCGCTGGCCGGCGGCTCAACGACGTGCGGATGCGCGAGACCGGCCTGCTCGGACTCGAAGCGCTCGCCGATGTGGTCGTCGTCCACAGCACGCTCAAGGCCATCACGCAGAGACCAAGACCACGCGCGGACGGCGGGCGCGGGCGTTTCTTCACGGGCGGCAACTCGTTCCCGTCGGGCCACTCGATGCAGGCGTGGACGCTGGCCGCCGTCGTCGCCAGCGAGTATCACAAACGTCCGCTGATGGTCTTTACTTCCTACGGGCTGGCGACGGCGGTGAGCATGTCGCGCTTCACCGGCAGAAAACATTTTCTCTCGGACGTGCTCGCCGGCAGCGCCATCGGCTACGGCATCGGTCGGTACGTCTATCACGCACACCACAACACGAATCTGGACGCGGGCGATTCAGGCGTCGGGCGGGAGCACTCTCGACTCTTTCCCTCAATCTCGCCCCGCTACAACCCTTCGGCCCGGCTCTACGGCGTCACGCTCGCGTGGGGATTGTAGGCTGCACGCTTGACACGCTGCCGCCAAAATCAAAGGGCGAAGCGACCACGGTCGCTTCGCCCTTTGATTTTCGTCGCCGTTGCAGGTTTAGTTCTCCGGCGGCGGCGGCGGCATGGGATGTCTCATACGCATCCCACGCATCATCGTCGGCGCTTCCTTGACGGTGTAGTCGCCGGGAATCTGAAAGAGCGTGGGCGACGGCTCGCTTCGGTTGATGCCGGTCAGGCGGTAGGTCGTCTCGCCGAAGCGCGGGTCGCTGTGACGTGTCATCACGACGGTCTGCAATTCGGGCGAGTACCAGCGCTCGTTGACGATCTGGATGGGCTGCTCGTTGCCGATCTCGCCCGCCGGGATGGTCGTCGTGGTGCGCGTGCCTTCGGCCTGAACGCCCTCAATCGTGCGGCTGTCGAGTTTCTCTGTCTTGGTGTCGGCCTTCGACGAATAGCGATGGAATTCCATCTCCGGCATGCCGGGGCCGGGGGGCGGCACGGCGGTGTTGAAGACGAATCCACGCTGCTCGCCGTCCTTCGGGCCATGCGAGCGGGGCGCGCTCGTCTGCGCCGCTGAATGCTTATCTCCATCGCTGTGCACCTCAAACTTGAATCCGGTAGCGCCCTTGCCCCCGCCCTGCCCGAAACTGAAGGTGTCGAAGCCCGGCAGCTTGCGCGCAGTCTTCGTGCGCGGGTCGAGAATGTAGTTGGCCTTGGCGACGGGATCGTTGATGAATGCCGTCCGCGAAGGCTCGCCGGCTGAGGCGAACGGGCCGATGGCTCCGATCTCCTGATCGCGGCGCGTGCGTCCCTCGCTGTCGCGGTAAACGCTGGCGGTGTTCTTACGCACGATGCGGTTGCCGTCGCCAAGCGTCTGGACTGTCTCCGTCACGGCCTGCGCCGAGTAGGGCGCGTTCTTCACGACCTTGCCGCCGAAGCTCATCTCGGAAGAGACGAAGACGAACGTATCGTCGCCCTTGAGAGTCGCCGCTTTGATGGGGCCGTCCTGTTTGATGACGACCTCCTGCCGCACCACCTGTGGTTCGGCTTGACGTTTCTTCTCACCCTTCTCCTGTGCGCTCACGCCGGGGAATCCCGGCATCACGGCGAGCGCGAGCGCGATGCTCGTCAACATTCTTTGCGTTCTCATATCGCTTCTTCCTTCCTCCAGAATTTAATAGCGTCCTGCTGTCTCTAGTTGTCGCGAGCGTGCGCGAAAGTTCCCCGATTTTTCTTGACGACGATTTGACGCGCGCTCAACGCACGAAACGAATGGCGCGAGCGATGCCGTCCTCGCCCATCAGCACGTCGGCCTTGATGCGACTGCCCGCGCTCTCGACGTTCATCGGCAATCCGAAACGTTCGAGGGCCGAGCGCGGCAGTTCGACGCGCACCACCTGCCCGCCGTCGCCTTCGACGAGGCGGCTGCCGTGGCCGAGCGGGATGAAGTCCGTGGTGATTTCCGCGAACTCGTTCGCACCGCCCACGGGATTCGACCCTTGCGCGCCAGCCCCACCGGCAGAAGGCTCCCTGTAATTCGCCGAAGCGACCGTCGTGCGGTTCGTGTTGCGCACCGCGCTCAAGCTTCGCGCCAGTCTGTCGTTTTTGTCAGTGGCAGCGCGCGGCGCGACTCCGAGCGCAGACGTAGCGTCGGTGCTGGCCGGCAAGCCGGGGAGCACTGCGGCGGGCTGCACGCTTGCGTTGCCCGCGCTTTGTGTCTCGACTGTCTCCGGCCTCGCCCGCGCCGCTTCGCCCGCCGGAACTGCATGCTGAACGCGCGTCCCTGAAGGCAGCAACATCAGAAGAAGGACTGCCGCCGCTGCCGCCATCGCCGCCGTCCCGAAAGTTTTCGCCCAAGACCAGTGTTTGAGCGCGACGGCTTGCGCGCACGTTTCGGCTTCGCCAGTCACGCCCGCGACCGCACCGGCTCTCTCGTGCAACGCCGCGACGAGCATGGTCTCGACGCGCGCGGGAGCTTCGACGCCGAGCGCGCCCGCTGCCACGGCGCGGAGGCCCTCGGACAATTTGCGCTCGTCCGACAGGCGCGCGGCGCACCTCGCGCAAACGTCTGCGTGCGCCAGTGCGCTGACGCGTACGACGGCATCCATCAGCCTACCGCGCGCCAGTTCGTTGACCGTGCTTTCAAAAATTTGGCAGTTCATACAAAACACCTCGCCGTCTTGAATGCATGTGAGGCCACATCGTCCCCCGCCGCTTCCGCGTCCTTTTCCGTCGCCTCTGCCGCCGCGCCGTCCCGCGTCGTCGCCGTGCGCATTCTTTCAATCAACATCGAGCGCGCACGGTGGAGTCGTGAGCGCACAGTGCCGACGGCGCAGCCGAGCGCGCCCGCCGTCTCCGCGTAGCTCAACTCGTGGAGTTCGCAGAGCACGACGACTTCACGATAGTGCGTGGGCAGCGCGAGCACTGCATGATGCAGGCGCTCGATCATGTCGCCGCGCATCAGGTCGTCGAGCGGGTCGTCCTGCGCGACGAGGCGTTCGTGAAACTGCTCATCGGCTTCCTCTCCGTCGTCTGGAAGCGCGACCCAGCGGCGCTCGCGCTCGAACGCGCGCAGGATGTGATTGCGCGCGATGCCGTAGAGATACGCTGAGAGCGAGCCGCGCGTCGGGTCGTAGTGGTGCGCGTCGCGCATCAGGACGAGGAAAACTTCCTGCGTAACGTCCTCGGCAATCGCCTCGGAGCCGCTCATCTGGAGGGCGAAGCGGTAGACGCCGCCCTGCCGGCGACGATAGAGCGCCGTGAAGGCGTCCTCGTCTCCGGCTGAAATGAGCCGCAGAAGTTCCGCGTCGTCAGGAATCGTGGAAGATGTCATACGTCCAACGGCTCGCCCGGCCTCAGTCAACGGTTGACACTATTGATTCGCGCGGGCGCGCGGAAAAGTTCCCGTCACACACGGAAAAATTTTCGCGCCGCGCGGGTTGGGGGAAAACCGGCGAAGAACCCCGGTTGACGAATCAACTGGCCGTCACCTGCCGAGGCGCGCGGGCATGTCCGCGACGACGTAGGCCATCAACGCCATCGTCGCGACGCACAGCGCCAACTCGTGCGGGTCAATCTTGTCCATCGTGTCGGCCTGCGTGTGGTGTATGTCGAAGTAATGCGTGCCGTCCACGTTGAGGCTCATCCCCGTGACGCCTTCCTTCATCATGGGGGCGATGTCCGTGCCCTCGCCGTCCGGGTCTATGCGGTCGGCCTTGATGCCCGCGAGCAGCCGCGCGATCTCGCGCACGTCCGAGCGCGACTGCGGCGAAGCGTCCTCCGACAGACCGAAGCCGGACGGGCGAAACACGCCTGAGTCGGACTCAATCGCCAGCACATGATTCGCGAGTTCCGCCTTGTGCGCGTCCGCGTAGCCGTTGCCGCCGCGCACGCCGTTCTCCTCGTTGGTGAAGAGCACGACGCGAATCGTGCGGCGCGGTCGCAAATTCAGTTTCTTCAAGAGCCTGACGACTTCCCACGAGACGAGACAACCGCCGCCGTCGTCCGTCGAGCCTGTGCCCACGTCCCACGAATCAATGTGCCCGCCGATGACGATCACCTCTTCCGGCTTCTCTCTGCCCTTCAACTCCGCGACGACGTTCGCCGATTCGGCGTCGGGCAGAAACTTCGCATCCATCCTGAGCCGGATACGGATGCGTTCGCCGCGCTCCTGCATGCGCCTGAGCGTTTCCGCGCCTTCGATGGTCAGCGCGGCGGCGGGAATCTTTGGCTGGTCTTCGCTGTAACGCAGCGCGCCCGTGTGCGGCGTCTGCAAACTGACGGGGCCGACCGAGCGGACGAGCGCGGCCACCGCGCCGTAGCGTGCGGCGCGCGAAGGCCCAAGGCCGCGATACTGCACGGTCTGCCCATAGGTTGTGAACGGCGCGTTGAAGACGACTATCTTGCCCCGCGCCTTTTCGCCGAGCGCGTCGAGTTCGTCGAAGTCGCGCACGACGACGGCCTCCGCCGTGATGCCTCCGGGCGGCGTGCCCACGCTGTTGCCGAGGCCGAGCATCGTCAGCTTGCGACTGACGGGTTCGAGCAGTTCCACGCTCTCCTCGCCGCGCACCCAGTGCGGAACCAACACACGTTCGGCGCGCACGTTGTCGAGGCGGTCGCGCTTCATCTCGCTCACGACCCACTTGATCGCCTCTTCCAACTGCGTTGACCCGCTCAGGCGGTTGCCGATGTGGTCGCTCAGGTATGCGAGACGCCGGTAGGCCGTGTCGTCCGTGAGCGCCGCGCCGATGATGCGCGCGGCCTCGTCGCGGTACGTCTCGGCATTGAGGCGCGGCGGAGGCGGCGGGACGGGCGGCGCGTCCTTCTTCGGCGTTTCGGTCTGCGCGAGAGAGGGGATGATGAGAAGCGCGAGCGCCAGCATCAAAGCGAAGATTCGTTGCACGGGTTGCGTTGCCTCCATGTTCAGAGATGAGAGCGGGTTGATCTAAAAATTCGACGAGCGGCGCGTCTTGCCGTCTTCGGTGCTGAAGAGGGGCGCGTACTCGCCCGTCTCTTCGGCGGCCTTGAGTTCCACTTTGAGTTCGGCAAACTGGCGCGAAACGGCCTGAAATTCGCCCTCGTCAAACTGCTCCGGCTCGCCCGCGATCTCCAACGCGCCTTCGATTCGGCGCTCCGCCGCGTTCAGCGCACGCAGGCTCAGTGCGCCCGCCTCGACCGCTTCGACGAGCGCGTCGCGTGTGGAGATAAAGTTGGACTCTTGCTCGCAGATGAGCACCATGTCCGAACCTGCCTGAATTGCTTGCAGAGACGCTTCGGCCACCGAGAGCGTCTGCACGACCGCGCCCATTTCCATGTCGTCGGTGACGACGAGGCCGTCGAACTTGAGCCAGATACGCAGCAGTCGCATCACAACGTTGCCGCTGATGGTCGCCGGCAGTTCGTGCAGGCCCTCAATCGTCGGCGTGTCGCCCGCCTGGCGGAAACTCGCTTGAAGAAACTCGGACATGTCGGGGAAGGCTGCGTGGCTGACCATCACGGAGCGCAGGTGCGCGCCCGGTCGGTGAAACATCAAGTCCATGAACGGCACCATGTCGTGCTCGAAAATCTCTTCCCACGTTCGCTTGATGATGGGAAGGCGGCGGTGCGAGTCAACGGTCGAGCCGCCGAGACCGGGAAAGTGTTTGCCACAGCCGGCGACGCGTCCCTCGTGCAGCCCGTCGAGATACGCGCCCCCGAGGAGCGTGACCATCTTCGAGTTGAAGCCGAACGTGCGCCCGCGCAGGCCATTGACTTCGTTATCGCCGCCGAGGTCGAGCACGGGCGCGAAGTTCATGTTGAAGCCGAGCAGGCGAAGAGCGCGTGCCGTCAACTCGCCGAATTTTTTCGAGAGGTCTGCGCGCCCGGCATTTCGCACGGCCTTCGCAGATGGCATCGGCTCGCAGATGTCGCGGAAGCGATCAACGAGTCCGCCCTCCTGATCCACGCCGATGATGACGGGGCCGCCGACGGCGTCGCGTATCTGCGCGTTGAGAAGCGCGACCTGCGCCGCCGTCTCCACGTTGCGACCGAAAAGGATGACGCCGCCGGGCCGCACCTCCGTCAACAACTCGCGCCAGCGGCGGTCGAGTTTCGTGACCGGGAGGCCGATGAACAGCAGCCGCCCGGCCTTGCGCCGCAACTCGTCGGGCGACGGCGCGGGATTTCCTAAGGCGTCTTTCGCTAACATAAAACTCGCTCTCTTCCCCCGGCTTCCTGCACACGCATGAGCCGCGCCGTCGCACACGAGCGCCGGTTTTCAGTCTCAAAAATTTCGGCGCGGCGGGGAGTCGTTGGCGTTCGATTGTAGCATTGAACAACCCGCGCCCGGAGGGGAGAAAATCGCGCAGGGGAGCGCGCCGTCGCGCTTTTGCTATACTCGGCTGCGGCATTTCGCGCGCCGTAGACACGCAGAACTTACTGGCCGCGCCGCATTCCGGCGAGACTGCATTCGATTTTATGAGCGAGAGACGACACGACTCCGCGTCCGCGCGCCTGCTGTCAGCGCGAATTAAAGAACGCGCGCACGCGGAGGGCTTCAATAAAGTCGGCATCGTGCCCGCCAAGCCTCTCTCCGGCGAGCGCGAGAGGCTCGAAGAGTGGCTGGCGCGAGAGTTTCACGGCGGGATGTCTTGGATGGCGCGCGACACGGAGCGGCGCACAGACCCTCGACTGCTTTTGCCCTCGGCGCGCTCAATCGTCGCCGTCGCGCTCAACTACTACACGCCGCACGAGCACACGCGCGATGCCGCGAGCGGCAAAATCTCGCGCTACGCGTGGGGCGACGACTATCACGACGTGGTCGGCGGAAAGCTCCGCTCGCTTCTCGCGTGGATCAGGGAACAATGGCCGGAGGCGGAGGGGAAAATCTGCGTGGACGCGCAGCCCTCGATGGACAAGGCTTGGGCCGTGCGCGCAGGCCTCGGATGGATCGGCAAGCACACGAACGTCATCACGCGCGAGTACGGCTCGTGGGTCTTCCTCGGCGAACTGCTCCTTAACCTCGAACTCGAATACGACACCGAGCAGGTTTCAGACCACTGCGGAACCTGCACGCTCTGCCTCGAAGCGTGCCCGACGCAGGCGATCACCGAGCCTTACGTGGTTGACTCAAACAAGTGCATCTCCTACGCGACCATCGAACTACGCGCGCCGGAGTTGCCCTCCGAGGTCGCGTCGCGGATGGACGGCTGGCTCTACGGCTGCGACGTATGCCAGGACGTGTGCCCCTGGAACCGCTTCGAGCAACCGGCGCAGGAAGCGCGCTTCGAGCCGCGTCCCGGCAACGTCTCGGCGAACCTCCCCGTCATCCTCCAACTCACGCCCGACACCTACGCCGAACGCTTCCGCCGCAGTCCCATCAAACGCGCCAAGCTCGCCGGACTCCAACGCAACGCCCGCGCGCTGCTCGAACACGCGGACAAAGAAGAGTAGGCGCGCGTCGCATTCGCGGCGCGAAGTGGTAAACTTGCCCGGTGTCTTCCAAAGCCCCTTCAGAGGAGAAGAGAATTGAGAGCCGTCACACTATCGCTTGCCGCATGCCTTCTGGCCGTCTTCGTTCCCACGACTACTAAAGCGCAGAAGCGCACGACGCCGTCAACGCCCGCCGCGCTGCGCCGCGTGGCCGACGATTACTACCAATGGCGCAACGAGAACTATCCCGTAGGGAGCAGCGATGCAGGGCTTCACACATGGGACAAGCGCCTGACGGATTACTCCGCGTCGGCCATCGCCGCGCGAAGCCGGCACGCCCGCGAACTGCTCGCGCAGGTCAAAGCGATGAACACGGCCAGTTGGAAGAAGGACGACCGCATTGACTGGCTGCTCTTTCGCGCGCAACTCGAAGGCGTGGCCTTCTTCGACCGCGTGATGGCGTTCGAGCAGACAGACCCGCAGGTTTACGTCAACGAATGCAGCAACGCCATCTTCTCTCTGCTCAAGAAAGATTACGACACGCCGCGCAACCGCGCCCTCTCCGCCACCGCGCGTCTCAAGCAGATGCCCGCGATGATCGAGCAGGGCAAGACTAACCTGTCCAAGCCCGTCAAACTCTACGCGCAACTCGCGATTGATTCCGCGCGCTCGATTGACAGCCTCTACAACGACAGCCTGATGACGATTGCGGGCGACCTCTCGCCTGCCGAGCGCGCGGATTTAGTCAAAGCCAAAGACGCCGCCATCGCCAGCCTGCACGCCTACGCCGACTGGCTCGAAAAACGCCTGCCCCAGATGCCTGCCTTCGCGCCGATGGGCGAGGCGAATTACAACTACCTGCTGAAAAATGTCTATCTGCTCCCGCTCAACGCCGGTCAGGTCGAGATGCTCGGACAGGCGGAATTGGCACGTTACCGCGCGCTCGAATCGCTTTTGCCAGACCCGTCGCTCGCCGACCCGAACCCCGCGCGCAGCAAAAACATCCCGCCCGATCAGGAAGCGTTCCTCAAAGCCTACGAGAGCCGCGAGGCGGAGATGATTTCGTTCCTCAAAGAGAACAAGCTCGTCACCCTGCCCTCTTACCTCGGCCCGTTCCAGATACGCCAACTCCCCGAAGCCTTCAAGCCGACCAGCCCCGGCGGCTTTATGAACCCGCCCGGCGTCTACGACAAAGACCCTGTCGGCTTCTACTTCATCCCGACCTACAACCCGCAGTCGAAAAACTTTTACATTCGCGCCGCCATCGAAGACCCACGCCCCATCCTCGGCCACGAAGGGATACCGGGACACTTTCTCCAACTCTCCATCGCGAATCATTTGAAGGACGAGATCAGACGCCAGCACGGCGACGGCATCTTCATCGAAGGCTGGGCGCTCTACGGCGAAGAGATGCTCATGCGAACCGGCCTCTACCCCGCCAACTCCGCCTCGCAGGGACAAATCCTGCGCCTCTCTCGCTACCGCTCGGCGCGCATCGGCGTGGACGTAAACCTCCACACGGGACGCTGGACGTTCGACGAGGCCGTCAAATATTTCATGGAGGCCGGCGGACTCGACCGCGAAGCCGCCGAAGGCGAGGCCGCCGGCGCGGCTTCCAGCCCCACGCAGAAAATCACCTACATCACCGGCAAGTGGCAGATCATGCGCCTGCTCGGCAAGTATCGCGATAAGAAAGGCAAGGATTTCCGTCTAGGCCAGTTTCACGACGACCTGATCAAGAACGGCAGCCTCCCGCTTTCAATCGTCGAATGGATACTGCTCGACGACCCTTCATCGCTGGAACTGGCGCTCCGCTGATTTTCCAGCTGGTTGAATTGTCAACCCCGGCTTTGAACGAGGCTCGCGGGCGGCGTATGATGAAGCTGAAAACAACTCGCACACGAAGCGCAATTGTTAAGGAATAAAGTGACCGCACCTGTCCTCAAAGATTCATACGGGCGAGCGATCCGCGATTTGCGCGTGTCGGTGACGGACAGGTGCAACTTCCGTTGCTTCTACTGCCTGCCGCACGGCGAGCCGCCCGCCGCGCCGAAAGAGTTGATGCTGACCTACGAGGAGATCGAATACCTCGTCTCGATTTTCGTCTCGCTCGGCATCGAGAAGGTGCGACTCACCGGCGGCGAGCCGATGCTTCGTCGCGACATCGAAACGCTCGTCGCCAAGCTCGCGCAAATTCCCGGTATCACTGATCTCGCGCTCACGACCAACGCTTTCAACCTGCACGAACGCGCCGCGGGCTTGAAGGCGGCGGGACTCGACCGCGTAACCATCAGCCTCGACAGTCTGAAGCCGGAAGTGTTCAAGCAGATGACCGGCGTGGACGTGCTCGACCGCGTGCTCGCAGGCATCCATGCGGCACAGCGCGTAGGGTTGACGCCGATCAAAATCAACGCCGTCATCGTGCGCGGCCACAACGAGGACGAGGTCGCAGACATGGCGGCCTTCGCGCGCGAGCACGACATCACGATGCGCTTCATCGAGTACATGCCGCTCGACTCCGGCCACGGCTGGTCGCGCGAGCAGGTCGTCTCCGGCGCGGAGATTCGCCAGGGCGTCAACGAACGCTTCCTGCTCGTCGCCAAGGGGGGCGAGCGCGGCTCCGACACCTCGACGCGCTACCGCTTCGCCGACGGCGCACCCGGCGAGATCGGCATCATCGCGCCCGTCACAGAGCCGTTCTGCGGCGCGTGCTCGCGCATTCGCCTGACCGCCGACGGGCAGATCAGGACGTGTCTTTTCTCGAAGGTCGAACACTCTCTGCGCGACGTTTTGAGGAGCGGCGCGACGCGCTCGGAGATCATCGCCTACATCGAAGGCGTGATGTTGAAAAAAGAGCCGCGCCATTACATCAACGAGACCTTCTTCGAGCAGCCCGCGCGCACGATGAGCCTCATCGGCGGTTGACGACGCGCTTCTCCGGATTCGGCGTAGTTGTGAGCACGAAGACCGGAGCCGCCAGCTTGGCATCCAGCCTCTGATTTTATGTACCCCGCCGGCAATCTTTTCATCCCCGCCCCGCACGGGCGCATCGAGGCGATTCTCAGGGAGCCGCGACTTGAGACGGGCGGAGCGCCGCGCGGCGTCGCGCTCGTCCTCCACCCGCACCCGCTGCACGGCGGCACGATGCACAACAAGGTGGTCTTCCGCGCGGCGCGTGGCCTAAACGACGCCGGCCTCGTCACGATGCGCGTCAACTTTCGCGGCGTCGGCCAGAGTACGGGCGCGCACGATTACGCGCGCGGCGGCGAGCAGGAGGACGCGGCGCTCGCGCTCGACTACCTGACCGCGAACTACCCGCAACTGCCCGTCACACTCGCAGGCTTCTCTTTCGGGGCGCGCGTCGGCCTCGAAGTCGGCACGCTTGATGCGCGCGTCCGGTATCTGGTCGGCGTCGGCACGCCTGTCAGCATGAAGGACAGGGATTACGACTTCTCTTTCCTGCGCGAGTGCCGCAAGCCGCTCCTGCTCGTCCACGGCGAGCGCGACGAGTTCGGCGACGTGGCTTCACTGCGCGCCCTCGCCGCGCAACTCCCGCCGGAGGCACGCGTACAGGTCAGCGTCATTCCGAACGCGGGCCACTTCTTTGACGATCAGTTGGTGGAGTTGAGCCGCCGTATCAGAATGTGGGCGGAAGAAATGATGAAGGCGGAATGATGAGTGCTGAATGGGAAGCAGGATGGCTCTTGTCTTTCATTCATCACTCAGCACTGCCGCATTCATCACTGAAAGATCACTCTTCGTAAAGCCGGTCAATCACGTCCCTGTACTTCTCATCAACGACGCGGCGCTTGACCTTGAGCGTGGGCGTCATCTCGCCGCCTTCGATGGTGAGTTCGCGTTCGAGGAGGGCGATTTTTTTGACGCGCTCGTACTTGGACAAATCGGCGGTGACGGCGTCCACCTGTCGCTGGAGAAGATCAATGATGCGGGGGTGACGGCAGAGGTCGGCGGGCGTTGTGATGTCGAGTGATTTGAGTTGCGCGTAAGAGCGAAGCTGTTCCCAGTCGGGCACGATGAGAGCGGCGGGGAACTTGCGACCGTTGCCGACAAGCACGACCTGATTGACGAAGCGCGACGCCTTGATGCGCTGCTCGATGGGTTGCGGGGCGATGTACTTGCCGCCTGAAGTCTTGAACAATTCCTTCTTGCGGTCGGTGATGCTGAGAAAGCCTTCGGCGTCGAGCGCGCCGATATCGCCGGTCTTGAACCAGCCGTCGGGCGTGAAGACTTCGCGCGTCGCTTCGGGCTTGTTGTAGTAGCCGAGCATCACGTTGGGGCCGCGCGTCTCGATCTCGCCGTCGTCGGCGATGCGTACCTCGACGTTCCTGATGGGCCGCCCCACCGTGCCGATGCGGTTGTCTTCGACCGTGTTGGCGGCGATGACGGGCGAAGTCTCCGTCAGGCCGTAGCCCTCTGTGATGGGGAGGCCAGCGCCCTCGAAGACGTAGCCGATCTCTTCGGGCAGCGCCGCGCCGCCGGAGACGAACATACGCATCCGCCCGCCCATCCCGGCGTGCCACTTCGAGAAGACGAGGCGTGACGCGAGCCGGTGTTGCAATTCGACGAGCGGCGGCATCTCTTCGTGTTTGAGTTTGTGTCGCGCCCAACGCTTGCCCACGCCGACGGCCCACGCGAGCAGCGAGGCTTTGACGCGTCCGCCCTCGCTCGCCTTCTCCTGAATCTTCGCGTAAATCTTTTCAAACAGGCGCGGCACTGCGACGACGAGCGTGGGGCGCACCTCGCGCATGTTGTCGCCGATTTTTTCCAGCGACTCGGCGTAGAAGATTCGCATGCCATGCTGGATATACATGTACATCGCCATCCGCTCGAAGACGTGCGAGAGCGGGAGCACGGAGAGCGCTACGTCGCCCTCGCCGAAGTGGAGACGTTCCAGCATGTCAATCAAATTGCTGACGAGGTTCGAGTGCGTCAGCATGACGCCCTTCGGCTCGCCCGTCGTGCCCGACGTGTAGATGATCGTCGCCACATCCACGGCGCACACCGCACGCGCCAACTCCTCCGCCAACTCCGGCCTTTCCAACAAGAGAGCGCGCCCGCGCGCTTCAAGTTGCGCGATGGTCGAGACACGCGCCGTGCCGCCGTCTGTCTCTTCGAGTAGAAAGACGACGTGCTCGACAGCGGCGCAATCCTTGATCGCCTCGGCGATCCGCTCGTAGGCCGCGCGGTTCTGCACGAAGAGCACGCGTGCGCCGGAGTCGTTCAGGATGTAGCAGACTTGCGGCGGCGCTTGCGTCGAATAGATGGGCACGTCAATTACGCCCGACAATTGGCAGCCCGCGTCGGCGAGTGTCCATTCGGGACAGTTTTCCGAGTGGATCGCGACGCGGTCGCCGCGCCGCACGCCGAGCGCGTAAAGGCCGAGCGCCAGCGCCAGCGCACGCTCCATGAACTCGTCCGACGAGATGGAACGCCAAGCGCCGCCGCGCTTGTAGTTGAGCATGTCGGGCCTGCGTTGGAGTCCGACGGCGCGCTCGAACATCTCGCCGAGCGTCGCGGGTTCGTCCGCGTGCAGCGGCACGCGCGGCGGGTGCGGAGGCCTCGCCTGTGC
>JAIVJG010000095.1 GCA_020200155.1 Acidobacteriota bacterium
CTCGCGCGCCTCGCGCAAGTCAGTCGCCCGCGTGTCCAGTCCGAGCGTGGAGAGAACCGCAATCACTCCGCGCGTCGCTTCTGAGAGCGGCGTCTGCTCGACGAACAACTTCTGCCAGATCAAGTCTGCTTGTGCCGTTTTATTTAATTGCCAAAACTCTTCGGGTGTCACACTCGATGCGCGAAACAGTTCGGCGATGAGGTAGTGGTAATTCAATAGCTCGTCAATACCCCACAGACCCAACTCGCCGAATTGAGGGGCGTAGAGATGCGTATGAACATCAGTGACGGGGACCGCCATCATCACTTCATCAACGTCTCGCCGCAACTCGCGCGCATCACGCGCTCCACCGTCGCCGTCTTTAGAAGTCGCACCATCAATTTGCTTAATCGTCATGTTTACTGATCCATCGTTTGTCACCCGCATCAGAAAGGAATTTTCGGTGTTCTACTGTCCGCCGGGTCAGCCCAGCGATTGTTTGGCACAAGCGGCGTCCAACCCGGGCGCAGGGGGTCTTGGTCGTAAGGATATGAACCCAGACGCTTGTAAAGCTCGCTGTATTCAGTCAGCTTGTCACGGTTTAATTTTACGCCCAAGCCCGGCGCGGTCGGAACCTTAATCGCGCCGTTCTCATATTTGAATTTGCCGCCCTCAATAATGTCATCAACGAGGTGGTGATAATGTGCGTCGGCGGCGAAAGATAGATTCGGAATCACCGCGCCGAGATGCAGCATCGTCGCTAGTTGAATCCCCAACTCGCCGGAAGAATGAACGGCGACGCCAAGCCCGAACGTCTCGCACACGCCCGCCGCTTTGATGCACTGGCGGATGCCACCCCAGAACGTCGTATCGAGCAGGATTACATCCACCGCCGTGTCAAGCACGTTCGCTGCGAGTTGCTCAAAGTTGACGACGACCGTGTTTGTGGCGAGCGGCATCCGCACCTTTTCGCGCGCGCGTCGCATCCCTGAGAGACCGAACACGGGGTCTTCGAGATAATCGTTTCTGATGTCTTCAATTTGTTGCCCGAACCAGATCGCCTGCTCCGTTGACGCGCGCGTGCGCGACTAGCTGCTCGACGGTTCGCACTTCGCCCGCGCCCGTTTTCGGATTCGGATAGCGAAAGAAGAGATACGATGCGAACGGCACGCGCTCCTGAAGCCGCCCGCCCAGAATTTCGGAAACGGGAACATTCCACTTCTGACCGAGTATGTCGAGGCAGGCGAATTCAAGGGCAGCTAAAATTTGCGTGCGATTGTTGTAGAGCGAGGCGGTCGGGTTACTGATGAGAAAACGCATCTCTTCAATGCGCGCCGGGTCGCGTCCGACGAGATAAGTTTTCATCGCGCGAAAGACGGCCTCGGCTGACTCACCGCCGCCGCCCATCTCGCCCAAGCCCGTGATGCCCTCATCCGTTTCCACTTCGACAATGGTTCGCACGAAGCGTCCCCAATGACAGCCGTTCGCGTGGCGCAAAGGAGCTTCGAGCGGGACGGTCACGGTGGTGGCTTTGATGTTTGTGATCTTCATCTGCTTTATCGGCGGCAGTGATTTATGGCAGCAACGCCGGATCGCCTCCCTGCGAAATCTCTTTCGCGACGAGCGGCACGCGCCGCGCGGCTGAGTCTTTGGCGAACTTCCAGTAGCGAATAATCAAATCCATCGCCGCGCGCTCCGCGTCTTCCGGCGTCGCGCCACCGATGACGAGCCAGTCGCCGTGTTCCCCATTCAGCGCGGCGCGCGTGACGAATCGCGGCGCGGTCTCCATTGACGAATCTTTCATTGCAGCCGCGACGAGCGAGTTAGTCTTCAACGTCCCGACGAGGATCAACGCGCCGTTTCTTCTCACCTCGGCAGGGAGATCGGAGAACTGGTAGAGACTGACGGGTCTGCCCGTCGCGCTCTCAAGCGTGTTGACCAGCGCGTAAGCGGTCTCGAGGTCTTGAATCGGCGCGCCCTCTCCGTAAACGACCGCGAGCGGGCGATTGAAGTCGAATGACAGGGCGTCGGCAATGTAGCGCACGTTCGAGTCCGGCACGGCTTTCGGAGACCTGTCGAGTTGCGGCGCGCCCGCGAGCCTTGCTTCCGCCCAGCCGTAGCGCAGCAGTCCGTCGTCGCCTTCGAGCCTGAGGAAGATGTGATAAAAGCCGGGCAGCGGTTTTGCATCCGCGCCGCCCTCAGTCGCCTTTGCGGAGAGCAAGACGCGCACATCTACGGAAGCCTTCGGCGCGAGGCGAATCGGGTTCAAAGCATCGTTCAGTAGCGCTTTAATGTTTGCTGGAGCTTCGAGCGACGGGCGCATGTTGAGTGTGCGATTGCTTCGGTTTGTGATGTGAAAGCTAACTGTGCCGCGCCCCTGCGCGTCGAGTTCTGTGACACCACGCGAAACGTCGAGGAAGGTGACGGGGTTTGATGGCAGCGAGTATTCACGAGTCAGCCGCATCAACTCCAGCGCCTCCGGCTTCGGGCGGCGGCTGAACCAGAGCGGCTCATAGTGGCGTATGCCTTTCAGCGTGAGCGGGTCCATGGCGAGCGACTCGTTGAACTGGAACTGATAAATCTCCGGCACGGAGCGCGTCTTGAGTACGTTTTCAAAGATCGGCGCGTACACCTTCGCGCGCGCTTCGGGCGTCAGGCGCGTCAATCCGCGCCAGTTCCATTCGGTGATGATCGGCGGCTTGCCCGCCTTTCTTCCGTAGTTTGCCGCCGCGAGCGCGAACCCGCGCGCGCTCGGAATGGCGTGGAGCGAATCCATGTAGGCGTGCTGCCCTATGCGGTCGAACTTGACGCCGAGACGGGAGAGGCGCGTGAACGCTCCCGTGTTCGTGTGTCCTGTCAGATACACCGGGATGTTCGGGTCAACCTGCCTGATTGTGTCGTAAACGGCGTTCCAATACTTTTCCCTGCCGTCGTTGATGCCGAAGATCAGGACTTCGTTCTCGATCTCGACCCCGTCAATCACGTCGCGGTAGCGCCGCACGATCTCGCCGATCTCACTTGGCTGCATCTGCGCATCAATCAGCGCACGCAACTTCAGATGGCGGATTTCATCAAAGAGAAAATCGAGATACTCGCGCTTGGTCTTTTCGTCGAGCGGCGAGATCAATTCGAGATGGTGCAGGCGAATTGACTCGAAGCCCATCGTTTTGGCGATGCGCAAGTCGCGACGTATATCATCGGCGAAGAGTCGCCACCGTGTGACGGTATCGGCGGCGAGGGGCCAGTAGGCGGAGCGATCCATGCCGGGGAGTTTTTGCAGCGTGAAGTTTTCGCCAAGCGTCGAATAAGGGAAATAGTTCGTGCCGAAGCGCACGCCGGGGACGCCGATGGAGACTTGCGCGTGACCTTGCGCGTCCGCGCCTTGTTCGCCGTAGCCGACGTAGGCAATAAACTCTTCGTCAGCATGCTGATCGGTCACGAGCGCGTCCGCAAATACGAGTCTTGAAGAAAATGCGAGCGGCTCGCCTGCGGGCGGGAGGACGTTGGGCACAAAGCGATCGAGATAGTAGCGCGTGTTCGAGCGCGCGATCTCCGTGATCGAGTAGAGGCTGCCGTCGGCGGTCTGCGCTTCCCGCCCGAGTTGCGGGCTGTTCGCGCCGGTGTAGCGCGCGGGGCGCTTGTCGGTCGCCTCCTGATGCACCGTGAAGGATGGCGCGAAATCGTTGAGCCAGAGAATACCCACGTCAGAGGACAGCTTTGTGTTGATCCAATCAACGCCGCGCTGGATGAACATGTGACGAAAGTCGCCCGTGCCGCTCTCGTCCGTGCCGCGAAACGCCGACCAAGCAGTCTCACCCAGAGGCGCGATTTCGTTGTTGTAATCAAGTGAGCGCGCACTCACCTGCGGCTGTTGCCAACGGCAGATGGCGGCAGCGTACACATCCTTCGTGTTCGTCGAAACGTTCTCGATCTGCGCGTTGATGTCGAGGAAGCCTTCGTGATAGGCATATAACTCGACCATCAACTTGAGTCCGCCCTTGATCGCTTCAGCATGCCACACGTCGAATACCGCGCCACTCGCGCTCTTCTGAAAGGCGAGCGGAAGGGCGGCGAACTGTCTGGCGAAATCGGGCCGCGGGGTCGCGGGCGCATCTTTTTTCCCGACGGGCTTAGGTGCGGGGCGTACGAGTACGTCCCAGGACAAGAGTCCGCCGTCTTTGCCGTTGTAATGAAGGGCGACGCCGTTCGGCGCGGGCTGCACCGTGAGCATCGCGGGTTTACTCGCGCCTCTACCTTGACTAAACGTGAGGCGTTCGCTCGATGAAGCTTTTACATCGGCGATGAAAACCGCGTCGTCGCCGAGCGGCTGGGCGGGTCGCCCGTCGCTCGTCTCCCACGTCCCCACGCCCAACTTCCGCCCGCGCACGCCCAAGGGCATCCGGACGCGAAACGGTTGGTTGTTGACGATGACAATGCTATCGCGCGGCGCAAGTTTACTTTGGGCGACAATCGCGCCCATCGCGCATAGCATCACCAGAGCAGCGCACACCACTCGCCAGAGACTAGCTTCCACATCTCTACGTCTCATGGATTTCATGCCCGCCACGCGCGGCTCCAGCTAAAACGACAGTTTAAGACCGAAGCGTATTGAACGCTCACCGAAGGTGCTTCGTGATTGACCGAATGTGCTCGATGTAAAGTCGCCGCTCGGATTAGCGAAGTGCGGCGTGTTCGTCAGATTGAACGCGGTCGCCTGGAACTGTAACTTGAACTGCTCGGTTAAAGAGAAAGTACGTGACAACGTCGCGTTGTAATTGAAGAAGCTCGGGCCGCGCAGAGAGTTGCGCCCGACGTTACCGGTCTGTCCGACCAACGGGTCTCTGAACACGCTCGTATCGAAGAACAATTGTCCGGGTCCTAGCCCTCCGAGAATCCGCGAAGGGGCAATAATGTTTGGGCGGTGTCCTGCACCCAGAGGCCTATTGCTACGTCCGGTGGCCGGGTCGGTGATCAGATTCACGTTGCTGATATCAACCGGCGTTCCAGACCGCGCGGTGAAGACGCCGCTCAAAGTGAACCCGCCCAATAGTCCTTTCCATCGCAGCCCGTTTGAATCGAAAAGTTTCTCACCACGACCGAAAGGCAAACGAACGACGTGGCTGACGACCAGATTGTGCTTGCGATCAAAGCTAGAGGGGCCGCGATTGTTGTCAATGTTGAGGTCATCGTCAATGCTGAAGGCGTCCGTATAATCGAGGGATTTACTGAGCGTGTAGGCAGCCGTGAGCCTGCCATAACCCCTAAACCTACGATCCACTCTTGCTTGAAGCGAGTGATAGGAATTGCTCAGCATGAAGTCGGAGACGAACGTGTCGGCAGTGCGCCCGTAGAGCCTGGCGAGCGGGCGTTCATTCGTCAGCGAGCCGGGAGGGGCGGCATTAATGTTGAGCGTGCCCGGCAAGCGTGTCCCGCGCGAGCCGACATAGCCGACGGAGGAAACGAACCCGTAAATGTCGCGTTCCACAGTAAAGTTATACGATTGCACGTAGCCGCGCTTTTGATTCGGATTGACGACGCCGAGCGTCGCGTTTCCCGGCGGAGTGACGATGCCGCTCGAAGTATCAATCCCCGTCACTGAAGGGATTCCGGTGCTGATCGTGATGACGGGGCCGGTGGGCGTTATCCGGGCTGGCGACTGCGCAGTGCTCCCCGTAAAGGTCACATCCGTTTGCCCACCGAAATTTTGCGTGGCAAGCGTGTTAACGCTCAAGGGAATATAGCTGATTCCGTACCCGGCGCGGATTACCGTCTTGTCGTCGAGACGGTAGGCGGCACCGAGGCGGGGCGCTAAGTTGTTGAAAGCCGTCTTGACACCGAGCCGTTCGTCAACGGAGCCTCTACCCGCGATCAAAACTTGATTGGTCGCCGGATCAAAACGCGATTGGTCACCCGGATTGGCGGGCGACGAGTACGGATAGATTTCATAACGGAGGCCGTAGTTGACCGTCAGCTTGGGGTTCACCTGCCAGCGATCCTGTACGAAGAAGAAATACTGATTCAAACGATAGCCACCAAGTTGGGTGACGGTTGTGCGGCTAACCGTCTGCGGCAGGCCGAGCAGGAAGGCAGCGAAAGCATTGGCCGATGAACCCGTAGTGCGCGACGTTAAGCCGGATGAGAAAGTAAAATCGCCGCGCGGATTGCTGCCCGCTGCCTGAAACTTATTGAGAATCAAGTGCCGGATGTCGCCGCCGAAGCGAATCGTGTGATTCCCTGTCGTCTTCGTCCAGTTGTTGACGAGGTTGAAGCTCGTTTCGGCGATCTTGAACGGAACGCCCGTCGCAATGCCGAGGCTGGTGTAGCC
>JAIVJG010000096.1 GCA_020200155.1 Acidobacteriota bacterium
AGCCACGTGGGAGACGGAGGGACTGTGACTGAAGACGTAAAACGCAGGCTGCAACAGGAGTTGGACGAACTCGACACGGAATTGCGCGTGCATCTACCGAAACAGATCAGAACCGCGAAGGAATGGGGCGACCTGCGTGAGAACGCCGAGTATCACGCCGCGCTCGCGCGCCAGCAGTTTGTTCAGGCGCGCATACGCGATTTGCGCCAGCGCATCAGCGAGATCGCCTCGATTGACACGTCGAAGGTTCCGCACGGCAAAGCGGCCTACGGCTCGACCGTCGTGCTCTACGACGCGGAGCGCGAAGAGGAAGTGACCTACCGCCTCGTCACGCCGGAAGAGAGCGACCCGCAGGGCGGCCTCATCTCCACCACTTCGCCCGTGGGCCGTAGCCTGATGGGTCGCGAAGAGGGCGACGAAGTGACCGTCCGCACGCCCGCCGGCGCACGCAACTTTGAAATTAAAAAGCTAATGACGCTGCACGATGAACTGAGGCTGAAAACGGAAGGCGAAAGCTAAAAGCATCGAAATTACGACTATGAAGCGAATATATTTCCTGTTTGCAGTCGCTTCCTCTCGGCAAAAACTTGAGTGCCATTGATGCGCGCGGCTTTCTCGCATCCGGGGCCGCCCGCGTCGCTTTCCATTCACCAGAATAAATTGTAAAAAAGAATACTCAGGCCCATCACGAACGCGGAGAGGCCGGCGAGGAAGAGAAAGAGCGGCTCTGTGCGTTTGGAGCGGACGATGCTGTTCTTCATCACGGTCTCGCGGAGATTCCCGCTGAGGGCGAGGACGATCTCGACCGTGCCGATAAGGAAGAAAAATGCTGCGGCGATATATTTCAACATAGCCCAGGCATGATACTACACGCCGGAATCCTGAACCACGGACTTTTAAGACGGCCAGATAACTCATGCCACAAACCGAGCACACCGAGCGCCACTTTACAGCCGGCGACATCGTCCGCGACATCGTCATCGGCATGTCCGACGGGCTGACAGTGCCTTTCGCGCTGGCCGCAGGCTTGTCCGGCGCGGTCAATTCCTCCGCCATCATCATCACGGCGGGACTCGCCGAAATCTCTGCGGGGTCAATCGCGATGGGACTCGGCGGCTACCTCGCCGCCAAAAGCGACGCAGAGCATTACCACAGCGAGCGCGAGCGCGAGAGCCAGGAGATCATACGGATACCGGAGGAGGAGAAGGCCGAGGTGGCGCAGATTTTCCGCTCCTACGGCCTGACGGACGCAGAGACCGAGCCGCTCGTGAACTCTCTGAGCCAACGCCCGCGCGCGTGGGTGGATTTTATGATGCGTTACGAGTTGGGGCTTGAGAAACCCGACCCCGGTCGCGCGATTACGAGCGCACTGACGATTGCGGGGGCGTACATCGCCGGAGGCTTGATTCCCCTCTCGCCATACATCTTTTTGTCCACGGCGCGGAGCGCATTGTGGGTGTCGGTGCTGCTGACGCTGGCGGCGCTGCTCGTCTTCGGTTACGTGAAGGGACACTTCACGGGCACGAGGCCGCTCAGGAGCGGCGTGCAAACCATGATTATCGGCGGACTCGCGGCGGCGGCGGCCTTCGCCATCGCGCGGGCCATTTCTTAAACGCGCGGCGGCTTTTGATTCGGAATGAGACGAGACAAAGATAACGAGACTGCTTCGGCAACGAGCCTCTCGCAGACGGACGAGACGCGCGACCTCGGCTTCGGCTCGGTCGTCGCATCGGAGAGCCGGCAGCGCCTGCTCAATCGCGACGGAAGCTTCAACGTCCAGCGCACAGGCCTCAACTTCTGGTCGTCGTTCAGCCTGTATCATTCTCTGCTCGCGCTTTCGTGGTGGCAATTTCTCTCTGCCCTGACGGGCTTCTTCGTTTTAGTCAACGTCGTCTTCGCGTTTGCCTACGTCCTGTGCGGCCCCGGCGCGCTCGTCAACACGGTGAGCCAGTCGCCGCCCGGCGGCGAGTTGCTGCAAGCCTTCTTCTTCAGCGTCCAGACGTTCTCGACCATCGGCTACGGCAACATCAGTCCCGTCGGCATCGCCGCCAACGTGGTCGTGACCGCCGAGTCGCTCGTCGGGCTGCTCTCCGTGGCGCTCGCGACCGGCCTCATCTTCGCCAGATTTTCGAGGCCGACGGCCAAAATACTCTTCAGCCGGAACGCGGTGGTCGCTCCCTATCGCGACATCGAGGCGCTCATGTTCCGTGTCACTAACGCGCGACGGAATCAGCTTATCGAACTCGAAGCGACGGTGCTGCTCGCCGTGTTCAAGGAGGTCGGCGGCAAGAAGTTGCGTCGCTTCTATCCGCTCGCGCTGGAGCGCCCGAAGGTCGTCTTCTTCCCATTGAGCTGGACGATAGTTCACCCGATTGACGAAGACAGCCCGCTCCACGGCGTGACCCACGACGAACTGCTCGCCGCCGACGCCGAAGTGCTGGTGCTCTTCACAGGGATTGACGAAACCTTCTCGCAGACCGTCCACACGCGCTCGTCTTACAAGGCCGGAGAGATCGTCTGGGGCGCGAAGTTCAGCGACATCTACAAGCGCTCCGCCGACAGCCAACTCCTGACCGTTGACGTGCGCCGCCTGCACCACATCGAGCCTGTGCCGCCACGCGCTGAAGCCTTGGATGAAGCCTCGCGACGGTAGCGCCTGTCCCGCCAGCCGTCATGGCGACTACCTTGACAAGCCGTTTGGCGCGTTCCTATGATGAACCGCCGACTTTTGCGGGCGCACAAACACGAGAACCGTCCAAAACTTTCCAGAAACGCACAGAAAGGCTGACACTTGTTCGGGGCGAGCATCGGACGCGGCGCGAGCCGTATTATCAACGCGATGGTGCGGGGCCTGGCGCGTCGCAGCATCAATCCCAACCTGCTCACCGTGACGGGCGTTTCGATCAATGTCCTGTGCGGTCTGATGTTCGGCCTCGGACACTTCTTCTGGGCCGGCGTCATCCTCATCGTCGCCAACCTCTTCGACATGCTCGACGGCAGCGTCGCGCGTCTGACGGGACGCGTCACGCGCTTCGGCGGCTTCCTCGATTCCTCGCTCGACCGCCTCTCAGACATGGCCGTCTTCGCGGGACTCCTGATCTTCTACGCGCGCGACACGGAGTTTCATTCGACGCTCAACGTCTTCCTGACAGGCGCGGCGATGATCGGCTCGGTGCTCGTCTCCTATGCCAGCGCACGCGCCGAAAGCATCATCGAGAAGTGCGACGTGGGCTTTCTGCGCCGTCCTGAGCGCGTTGTGCTGCTGATTATCGGCGCGCTCTCGACGCATCCCGGCTCCGGCAGTTTCTTCGCCAACCGGATGCCAGCCGTGCTCTGGATTCTCGCTGTCGGCTCTTACTGGACGTTCGCTTATCGCATGTACCACACGTGGTACGAACTGAACTACGGCAAGGCGAAAGCCGCGATTCCGGCGGCAGCAGATCAGGCCGCTTCTCCCGGCAACTCGCACGCGCAGGCCGCCGAAGCGTCGGGCGAACGCGGCGGAGCATCTTCCGCCGTCGAGGAAGCGTCTAATGCTGGGCCGGAGCGACACGGCGCGCCTGAACTGGCGACTCGCGCGCCCGCTTCGCGCCGGGCTTGAAGACGCGGGCGAGAATGACGAATAAGCTTTTCACTTTCACTTTCGAGGCACGACGACTTTGACCACCTGTCCATGCTGCGGTTCCAAATTTGAAGGCGAGATGCGCGACGGCTGTGCCGCCTGCGGCGCGTGCCCCGTCGGCCCGCCGCTGGCGCGTCCCGAACGCGAACTGCCGTCCTACGGTCGCGCGTTTCTCATCGTCGCGACGGGCGTGTTGCTCGTCTTCACGTTCGCCGTCGCCACCGTCGCCGCACTTTTCGAGCGTGAGAGCCTCGCTTTCGACGCGCGGGCGTTGCTGCGCGCCGCAGAGGCCGCCGCGTGGCGTCTGAAGTGGCTCGCGCTTCCCTTCTCCATGCTCGCCGCGTGGGTGTGCGCGCGTGCCTGCGCCGGGATGCGTCGAGAGCCTGCGCGCTTCGTCGGGCTGCGCGCGGCTCGCGCCGGTTTCGCGTTGACGCTGCTGGTCGCCGTCTCGCTCTCGACCCTGATTGCCGTCACGATTCCCGAACGACTGCGCCAGCGCGAACTGTCGCGCCGCGCCGCCGAAAACGCACTGCTCTACGCAGGCGATCAGGCGCTCCACAAGTATCGCCTGCGCTTCGGCACTTACCCGGCGAGCCTCTCAGACCTGCGCAAACTGGACGACCCCGACTGCTCGATTGCGCTTGCCGTGGCCGCGATGGATGCGGGCAAGTACGCGCCGGAGACAGACCTCGCGTCTCTCTCCACAGGCCGCTCGAAGGGGCGCGGGGCGCGGCGCACGAGCGCCGTCCGCGTGCGTAACGCCTCGGCGCTCAGCACGGATGACTTGTCCGGCGCGGGGCTGTCGCTCACGAATTACGAACTGGTGCTGCCCGGCAGGGACAGGATTCTCGGCACGCCGGACGACCTTACGATCCGCGACGGCGTGATCTTTGAAACACCCCGGCACGTCTCGCCGCCGTCTAACCTCGCCTCAAACCGGAACAGCAAAGAGCGATAAGTACGCCCCCGACCCTATGGGAATCCTCGATCTCTTCAGACGAAAAAAGGCGGACGACGAAGCCGCGCGACGAGCCGAACTGCTACGCAGAGGCCGCATCACCGACGGCTCCATCTTCGACATCGTGACCGACGAAGCGGGCGCGACCACGCACATTTTCTACAACTACCAGATCAACGGCGTCGAGTACGAATCGTCGCAACTGCTCGACCCGGAGCAGCAGCAACGCACCACGGATTACGCACCGGGCGCAAGCGTCGTCGTCCGCTTCAACCCGCGCCAGCCGGGCAATTCAGTGGTGGTTTGAAAACTCGCGGCGGAGTTTGCGAACGATAACGCTGCCTCTTGTCGTCTCCTGATTCCCGGCCCCTGTTTTATGTTTCGTAAAATCCTGATCGCCAATCGAGGAGAGATCGCGGTGCGCGTGATTCGCGCGTGCCGGGAGATGGGCGTCTCGCCGGTGGCCGTCTACTCGGAGGCGGACGCGACGGCGCTGCACGTCCGGCTCGCGGACGAGGCGTACCTGCTCGGCCCCGCCGCTTCATCGGAGAGTTACCTGCACATCGAACGCGTCATCGAGGCCGCGCGCAAGAGCAGCGCGGAGGCGATTCATCCCGGCTACGGATTCCTCGCCGAGAATGCGGAGTTCGCGCGTGCCGTCGTGCAAGCCGGGCTGGTCTTCATCGGGCCGACGCACGAAGCGATGGACTTGATGGGATCGAAGACGAGCGCACGCCGCGCCGCGCAAGAGGCAGGCGTGCCCGTCGTGCCCGGCACAATCGAGCCGCTCCGCACGCTTGACGACGCGCGCGAGACGGCGGCGCGCTTTGGCTATCCCGTCATGCTCAAGGCTGCGGCGGGCGGGGGCGGCAAGGGCATGCGCCTCGTCGCGACGGAAGACCGACATCACGCGCGAGTTCTACTTCCTTGAGATGAACACGCGCTTGCAGGTCGAGCATCCCGTGACCGAACTCGTCACGGGCTTTGACCTCGTGCGCGAGCAGATTACGGTCGCCGCCGGCGAGCCGCTTTCTTTCACGCAAGATGATGTCAGTTGGACAGGCCACGCGATTGAATGCCGGGTCTACGCGGAAGACCCGGACAATGATTTTCTGCCGTCGCCCGGACGCATCACACATTTGAGAGTCCCCGCCGGGCCGAACGTGCGCGACGACGGCGGCGTCTACGAGGGAGCGGAGGTTTCGATCTACTACGACCCGATGATCTCGAAACTCGCGACGTGGGGACGCACGCGCGCCGAAGCGATTGAGCGGATGCGCCGCGCGCTCGCGGAGTACGAGGTCGGCGGCATCAAGACGACGCTCCCCTTCTTCCGCGAGGTCGTGCGCGACGAGGAGTTCATCTCCGGGAAATTAGACACAGGCTTTATCGCGCGCTTCAACGAGCGGCGCGTCGCCGCCGGGACAGACGCCGTCACGCGCGACATGGCGATCATCGCCGCCGCGCTCGACTATGAAGCGAACATCAAAAGCTCTTCCATGCGGCAGGCGAATGAAGAGCCACCGAGCCGCTGGAAAATGGCCGGGCGCGTCGCACTGCACCGTGCGCGCGACTTGTCTTAGTGGATTCCTGACGGCCTGACTGTTAAGGGGACGCTCTCATTCTCTGCGTGAGAGCGTGCGGGACGGAGCGTTGACACTCGCTCGGCGGCGACATGAACGCACACTCCCTCACGGTCGAGCCTCCGCGTCAACAACCTATGAAGCTCATTACCGAGATTGAAGGCGAACGCGTACCGCTCGACGTGCGGCGCGAGGGCGCGCGTGTGGTCGCTCATATCGGCGAGCGCGATTACGAACTCGAAGCGCGCGAGTTGGGCGCGGGCGTGTACCTGTTGCTCTTCGAGGGCCGCGTCTACGAGTGCCGTGTGGACGGCACGACGAAGGGGCGCGGGGCTTTGGAGGTTCACGTCGGAGGACGCGCGCACAGCGTGACGCTCTACGACCCGAAGCGTTTGCGCGGCGCGCAGAGCGCGGGCGGGCAGGCGGACGGGCGTGTGGAAGTGAAAGCGCCGATGCCGGGCAAGGTCGTGCGCGTCCTTGTCGAGCGCGGCGCGTCGGTCGCTGCGGGCGACGGCCTCGTCGTCGTCGAGGCGATGAAGATGCAGAACGAGTTGAAATCGCCGAAAGCCGGCACAATCGTCGAACTCCACGCCGAGACGGGCGCGACCGTCAACGCGGGCGACGTGCTCGCGGTCATAGAATAAGCCGGCAGTCTATCTCGTATGACACAGAATTTGCGCGTCCTGCGATTAGCGGCGATGAAAGCCGCGCTCGATGTCGCGTCTCGTCAGGCGGAGTATGGTCGGGCGTCCGTGCGGGCAGGTGGTCGGCGAAGAGGTGTTGAGCAGGCGTTCGATCAACCAGCGCATCTTCTCGGCAGAGAGCGGCGTGTTGAGCTTGACGGCGGCGCGGCAGGAGAGCGAGACGGCGATCTGTTCGTGGAGCGACGCGCGAGCGGCCCCGCGCTTTTCGGCGTCGCAGGCGTCGAGCACTTCGGCGAGCATGTTGCGCGCCTCGCCGGCTGGGAGGTCTGCGGGCACGGCGCGGACGGCGATGGTGCGGCCTGAGAGTCGCATCAGCCCGAAGCCGTAAGTCTCCAACTCCTCTGCGACGATGTCGAAGGCGGCGGCCTGCGCGGGCGTCAGGTCGAAGGTTTCGGGGATCAGTAGATTCTGCGACTCAGCGCGGCGCGCGGCTTCGAGTTCGTGATACTTGTCGAAGAGGATGCGCTCGTGCGCGGCGTGCTGGTCTATGAGCAGCAGCCCGTCGGGGTCTGTGGCGATGATGAAGCTGTCTTCGAGCTGGCCGAGCGGGAGGATGTGCGGCGAAAGCGATTCGACCGCCACGCTGCGTACAATCCCTGCGGCGGAACCGACCGGCGGGAATGCGGCGACCTGGCGTCCGGCTTGAGAAGCGGGCGCAGGCGAAGAGTCGGTTGACGACGCGGCATGCTGGTTCGTCGTCATCTCGCGCGGGGCTTCTCCCTGCGACCCGGACTCCGGCGTGGCCTCTTCCGTGGGCGACCAGATGAACTCGATCACTTCCTGCCTTAGCTGTTCCATCTCCGACCTCGCCGCGCCCACTTCCGCCTCCACGCGCGTCGCGCCCTGCGCCGGTTGAGAGAAAGGACGCGGCTCGCCCTGCTCTCGTGTCTCAACTGATTGGCGAGACGAATCACGTCCCGGCGACGTTTCAGGAGAAGGCATCCCTGTGTCGAAAGCGCCGCCCGTCTCAGCTACCTGCTCGTCAACGTCCTCCTGTAGACGTAGGAAGCCGCTGCTGGCGAGCGAGCCGCGCACCGCGTCGCGCACCGCGTCGGCCACCGCCGCGGCGCGTCGAAAGCGCACCTCGGTCTTGGCCGGATGGACGTTCACGTCCACCTCCTCCGTCGGCACGTCCAGAAACAGGAGCGCCGCAGGGTAGACGCCCTGCGGCAGCACCGTGCGAAAGCCTTCCGTCAGGGCGCGGGCGATGAGGCGGTCGCGCACGAAGCGACCGTTGACGAAGAGATACTGCGCGTCGCGCGACGTGCGCCGCTCGCGCGGGGCCGAGACGTAGCCGCGCACGCTCGCCACAGACTCGTGCCCGCCGCCGACTTCGAGCAGGTTCTCGATAAAGTCCGCGCCGAAAATCTGGTAGGCGCGCTCGCGCAGGTTGGCGGCGGGCGCGGAGCGCAAAATCTCGCGCCCGTTGTTCGTCAGCACGAAGGCGATCTCCGGATGCGCCAGCGCGTAGTGTGTGACGAAGTTCGTCAGGTGATAACTCTCGGTCGCCTCCGAGCGCAGAAATTTTCTCCGCGCGGGGACGTTGAAGAAGAGATCGCGCACGGTGATCGTCGTCCCGCGTGGGCGCGCCGTAGGCGACACGTCGCGCATGCGCCCGCCTTCGATCAGCACGCGCGTGCCCTCCGCCTCGCCCTCGATTTGCGTGATGAGTTCGACGCGCGCGACGGAAGCAATCGAGGCCAGCGCCTCGCCACGAAAGCCGAGCGTCCTGATACGTTCGAGGTCTTCGAGCGCGCCGATCTTCGAGGTCGCGTGCCGCTCGAAGGCGAGCAGCGCGTCGTCGCGCGTCATCCCCTCGCCGTCGTCCGCCACGCGCAGGAGCCTGCGCCCGCCCGCCTCCACGTCCACACTGATGTTGCGTGCGCCCGCGTCAATCGAATTTTCAACCAACTCCTTCGCCACCGACGCTGGACGCTCGACCACCTCGCCGGCGGCGATCTGATTCGCGACATGATCTGATAGAACCCGAATCTTCGACATAAAGGGTGCTTGTGTCCCGAAAGGGCGAGACGATAACAGCCCGGCGTTTTTTGCTCAGAAGGAGCTAAGAGCATTTGCCCCAATGCTGCTTGCCTGTGACCCGGTAGCGTTTCAAAGGTAGATGACTTGATGTTCGACCGAGCCGATGTCAATCGCGTCGTGAATCCAACCGACGACGTAGCGCCCGTGGCGCGCAAGCAGGCTGGTGATGTTGAGGTGGCGTTCCTGCAACGCCTTCTCCGGGTAGAGCGCGGTGGCGGCGCGTTCGAGTTGGCGCAGGACGGCGCGGTCGCGCGACATTTGCGCGCGGTGGAAGCGCGAGCGCATGCCTTCGAGCTGGTACGCGATCTTGCGTCGCCCCGTGGAGAGCGCGTCGCCGAGCGTCGGGTCGAAGCTCTGCAAATGTGCTTGCAGTTCGTCGAGCGCGTGCCTGACGCTTTCGTCCGTCCGGTCGAACGTGCGCGCCACGTCCGCGCCGAGATGTTCTTCGACGACGCGCGCGATGACGGGGTCAAGCCCTCCGAAAAAATCTTCCAGCTTGAGGCCGTAGCGTTCCAGCGTTCGGCCCGCGCGCCGCTCGACGATGGTCATGCTGGCGCGGTGCAGGATGGGCGTCGCCGGACGATTGAGCAGGCGATAGACTTCCGCCGTCTGCGCGAAATACGCGACTTCCGCCGCGCCGCCGAAGTAGGCGATGGTCGGGAGCAGGTAGTCCTGCACGGTCGCGCGCAGCGTGACGTTCGGGCTGAAGAGTTCCGGCTCGCGCGCCGCGCGTTCGGCGAGTTCCTGCGTCGTCCAGCCGTCTTCCGTGCCCTTCGCCGCGTAGCGCCCGTCGCCCTTGCGTGTGAGCGCGCGGCGCACGCCTCCCTCGTGCATGAAAAGCGGGAAGGCGTCTGTAGAGGTGTGCACCTGCGCGTGATAGCCGCTCGCGTCCAGTTCGCGCTCGCGAGGCGACCGTCGCACGCGATGAAATCCGCGCGCTGCACTTCCGCCCAGTCGTGATCCTCCGTCGCCATCCAGAAGACGGGCACGCACGGCGTCCCGCGCTGCGCCAGACATCCTGCAAGCTTCACCGCCGAAAGCGCCTTGTAGAGCGTGTAGAGCGGCCCCGTCAGCAACCCGGTCTGCTGGCCCGTGACGACGGCGAGCGTCTCAGGCGCGCGAAGTCGTTTAATATTTTCGAGAGTTTCGTTGCTCACGCCCCACGAAGAGTTCAACGCTTCGAGCGCGTCGCAGAGTGCGGTTCGATCCGTGCGGTAAGCCGACAAAACTTCGGGCGCGCGCGCGCCGAGTTCGTGATGAAAGCGGACGGCTGAAGGATAAAAGCGCCGGAGCGCAACGGGGTCGCGCAGGTATTCGAGGAAGAGGCGCGACTGGTGCGGGATGCGCTCGAACGGCAGGCGCTCGACGCGCAGCCCTGCCTCTTCCGGCGTGCTGTAACATGAAGGTTCGGTTGTGCTCACGGCGCTCTTCAGGCTCCTACCAGACGCTCTTGTGCGTTGCTCACTTCGTCCACACCGCCACGGCTCGTCGCCTCCGCGAGTAAACGCGCGATGACGGCACGCGCTTCCTTATCCGGCGACTCAAGCGGCGCACGCACCGCGCCGCCACTGTAGCCGAGCAGGTCGAGTGCG
>JAIVJG010000097.1 GCA_020200155.1 Acidobacteriota bacterium
TTCTTCCCTGCCCTCCGCTTTCAGGTAGCGGTCTATGAAGCCCGCGTAGTCGCCGTCGGGCACGAAGCAGATTTCCTGCGACTCCTCTTTCTCCGCCACCGCGAGGCCGTACCGGCGCGCGACCTCGCGCACCTCCGGCTTCGACATCTCGCCCAGCGGAAACATCGAGTGCGCGAGTTGCTCCTGCGTCAACTCCCAGAGAAAGTAAGATTGATCCTTATGCAAATCGTTTCCGCGCAACAAACGATGTCGCTGCGTCTCTTCGTCAAAGCGCACGCGCGCGTAATGTCCCGTCGCCACCTTGTCGCAACCGAGGCTGCGCGCCAGTCGGTCGAGCGAAGCGAACTTCAGACGACTGTTGCACGCCACGCATGGGATCGGCGTCTCGCCTCCGAGGTAGCTCGCGACGAACGGCTGCACCACGTCGCGCTCGAAGTCTTTTTCCAGATTCAAAACATAGAAAGGGAATTTCAACTCTTCGGCCACGCGCCGCGCGTCGTACACATCGTCGAGCGAGCAGCAACGGCTGGGAAGAGGCTCGCCGTCTTCGTCCACGCTCAAGCCCCTGCGCTGATTCCACAACTGCATCGAGAAGCCGACCAGTTCATGCCCCGCTTCCCTCAAAATCGCCGCCGCCGCCGAAGAATCAACGCCGCCGCTCATGGCTACTGCAATCTTCATAACCGCTCAATCGTCAATCGTAAAACGTGAATGTGGACGGTTGCCGTCTCTTCGGTAAATGCCGGAATGTCCCTTGTTTGCCGCACGTTTGCGGCAGATGCTAAGATGCCCGTCTGAATATCTTAAGCTGCTTTTAGCACCGTCAAGGATACCTGAAGCGAGGCGAAACGTCAGCCGCTCAAAGGCCGGTTCGAGGTTCAAACCCGGCCTTGAGAACCGGACTGTGAGATGTCGGCCTCGAATTTTGAATTATGGAAAGAGCCATCGAAGAGTACACCGTCGCCGACGAACCCTTTTACCTCGCCGTCGCGCGTGAGGTCGAGTTGTTCGAGGCGGCGCATGCCACGCGTCTGCCCGTGATGTTGAAGGGGCCGACGGGTTGCGGCAAGACGCGCTTCGTCGAGCACATGGCGTGGCGGCTGGGCCGACCGCTCATCACCGTCGCCTGCCACGAAGACCTCTCTGCGACAGACCTCGTCGGGCGCTTCCTGCTCGAAGGCGACGAGACCGTCTGGCACGACGGCCCGCTCACGACCGCCGTCCGCCACGGCGCGATCTGCTATCTGGATGAAGTGGTCGAAGCGCGCAAGGACACCGTCGTTATCATCCACCCGCTCACGGACGACCGACGCCGCCTGCCGATTGAGAAGCGCGGCACGATCCTCGACGCGCCGCCGGAATTCATGCTCGTCGTCTCTTACAATCCCGGCTACCAGTCCATCCTCAAAGACCTCAAACAGTCCACGCGCCAACGCTTCGTCGCTTTAGAGTTCGACTACCCGCCGCCGGAACTCGAAGCCGAAATTGTCGCGCGCGAAGGCGGCATCCCCGTGCAGGCCGCGCACGACCTCGTCCTCATCGGCCAGAAAGTCAGAAACCTGCGCGGCCACGGCCTCGAAGAAGGCGTCTCGACGCGCCTGCTGATCTACGCCGCACAGATGATGGCGCGCGGCATCCCCGCCGTCTCTGCCGCCGAAGTCGCACTCTGCTCACCCATCACCGACGACCGCGAACTCCAGCGCAGCATCCGCGAAATCGTGACGACCGTGATTTGAGCCGCATGAGCGAACGAGATCGCGAACAGGAATCCGTCGCAGAAGGAAGGACTGATGACACTCAGCCGCTTGAGGCAGAGTTGCGCGAGCGTCTGCGCTCCGTCAGTAGCGCGAGCGAGCGGCGGACGATTGTGGGGCTGGCGAGAGAGATAGGGAAACTGCCGACTGATGCGGCGCGTGCGGCGCTGGAAGTGAGCGCGGGGCTGGCGGGCGTGAGTTTGCGCGTGAGCATGGATTTTTTGCGAGCCGTTCCGGAAGCGGCGCGCGTGCTCGAAGCGGATGAATTGCGCGCGTGGGGCGAGTTGGGGCGGCGGCTGGCGATGGCGGACGTGGAGAGGGGCGCGGCGTTCTTCGCGTCGGGCGTCGGGGAGTTGCGCGAGGTGCCGCGCGAGGCGAGGCCGCTGCTGTTTGAGGTGTGCGCGCGGCAGATGACGCTCTCGACCTCGATTGCGCTTGAGACGTTTGCTCTCGCGCCGGAGATCGCGCGTGCGGTGGACGACGCGGAACTGCTGCGCTCGATCTTTGAAGTGGCGTTGGAGATCGCGCATCGCTCGGCCCGCCACAGCGCGGACTTTTTGGCGGCCACGCCGCACACAATCGCGCTGCTGGCCGCCGTTCGTGAAAACGTAGAGGGAGCGGTTCGCGTTGAAAGCGCGTCGCGCCTGAAGGGAAGCGTGCTGCACGCATCGGTGACGCTGGCGAGGGATTTCGCCGTGCGCGCGGGCGGCATCGCGTCGGAGATGTGGGCGGCGCTGCCCGGCGCGGTCGAGGGGCTTGACGCGGATGCGGCGCTCCGTGTGCTTCGTCACGCGGAGGATTTTCTGGAACGCGGCGGCGCGGCGGCTCTGCACGCGTTGGCGGCTGGCGGCGCGGTGCTGCGGCTCGTGCCGGAGGCTTTCGACGAGTGGGCGGCGTTGCTGCACGCGACGGCGGAACACGGCAACGCCCCGCTGGTGGCGCTGGCGCGCATGAGTCCGGCTTTTTTCCGTTCGCTGGCGGAGGGCAAGGCCGAACGCGCGCGCGTGGCCGAGTTGTCGCGGCGCTTGCTCGCGGCGGCGCACGCCGTGGCGCTCGTGGACGCGGAGGCTGCAATCTGCTGTTTTCGTTCGGGGCCGCAGGCGTTGCGCGTGACTTCCGTCGAGCAGTTCGAGCGCTGGGCACGCGAAGGGCTGGCGACGGAGAACGTCACGCCGCGCGCACGCAGGAGTTACTACGCGCTGGAGACGCGCCGCAGCAACGAGCTTTTGCGGAGCGGGAGCACTGGACTCGCGCTCGAAGATGTGGCGCAGACGCTGCGCTTCTACGTCGAAGGTCTGACGGGGCGCGAGGTCGAAGTCGCGCCGCTCGCCGACGTGCCGGACGAGGCGCGCATCGGCGACGGGCGCACGATTCACCTGCCGTCGAACGTCTCGGAGTTTGGCGAAGCGGAGTTGGATTTCCGTCTCTACAAAGTCCTCGCGGCGCACGCCGCCGGTCAGATCGAGTTCGGCACGCACGCGCGAGCCACGACGGACTTGCGCGCGGCCTATGCCTCGCTCTCGGAACTCTACGCGCCGGAGAACGTGGACGCGCTTGAAGCCTTCGCGCTCGACGGCTACATCAACGAGTTGGAGAAAGGCGAGCGCGCACTGTCGCCCGAAGAAGAAGCGCGCGAGGCGCGAAAGACGCGGCGCGTGTTTCCGAAAGACGGCGACTACCGCGCGGCGCTCGCGCTTTTCCCGCAGAAGGGTCTGGCGACGCGCATCTTCGGGACGCTTGAGAACGGGCGCATTGATCGTCGCCTGCGGCACGCCTACCGTGGACTCGCGCGCGACCTCGACCTCGTGCGGGCGCATTTGCGTGCGGGTCGCCCGCGCATCGCCGGCCTTCCCATCACGCTCGTCCCCTTCGAGCTTCTTTTTCAAATCACGCTCTGCGGCGGCGCGCTCGACGACGCGCGCTCCTTCTACGGGCAGGTCGCCTCCGAACTCGAAACCATCGTCGTTGAATATCTGAACGGCCCCGGCGCGACCGTCGCCGACACGCTGATGGCGACGAGCCGCGTCTACACGCTCTTTCAAGCGGTCGTCCCCGAAATCTCCGAGCGGCAGACTCAGGGCGAAGACACGGAGGGCGAGGGGCAGAGAGAGGACGGCGGCGCGCAGTCGAACCTCGCGCGCGAGCAGGAGAAGGAAGACGAGGAGGAAGCACGCCGCGCGCAACACGAGCGGCAAAAACAGCGCGACGCGCGCGAATTGTTCAACGCGTGGGCGGGGCTGGAAGCGCAGGAGGGCGACGGCGAACAGGCTTTCACGGGCGCGGAGCGTTGGATGACGGGCGAAGCGCCGGAGCAGGATTTGGAGCCGGGCGAGACGGCCTTCGCCTACGACGAGTGGGACAGGGATTTGGGCGACACGCGTGTGGGCTGGTGCCGCGTCGTCGAGAAGCGCGTGAAGCGTGGCGACCGCTCGTTCGTCGAACTGACGCGCTCGCGCTATCGCGGCGTCATCTCTTCGATTCGACATCAATTCCAGTTGATGAAGCCGGAGAGTTTGAAGCGCATCCACAACGAACTCGACGGCGACGACTACGATTTGAACGCGCTGGTTGATTACGTCCTGGACAGGCGCGCAGACGGCCAGCAGTCGGAGAGGATTTACACGAAGCGCATGCGGCGCGAGCGCGACGTGGCCGTCTCGTTTCTGCTCGACCAGTCCAGCTCGACGGCACGCACCATCGGACGCCACCCCCTGCAACCCTACACGCATCCCGGTCGCCGCATCATCGAAGTTGAGAAGGAAGGACTCGTCCTGATGAGCGAGGCGCTCGAAGCCGTCGGCGACCCGTACTCGATCTACGGCTTCACATCTGAAGGACGACACAACGTCAAGTTTTACGTCATCAAAGATTTCGGCGAGCGCTACACCGACGAGGTCGAGCGCAAAATCGGCGGCATCAGCTACCAGAACAACACGCGCCTCGGCGCAGCCATCCGCCATTCCGCCGCGCGCCTCCGCCGGCAGGAAGCGCGCACGCGCCTCCTCATCGTCCTCTCCGACGGGCGTCCCTACGACCACGACTACGGCGACGCACGCTACGCACGCGAAGACACGCGCGAAGCTCTCCGGCAAGCGAGGCTCGAAGGCATCACCCCTTTTTGCATCACGATTGACCGCGACTCTGAGGCCGAACTCCGCGACCTCTACGGTGAAGTCGGCTACACGATTATTGACGACGTTCTATCTCTGCCGGAACGGATGCCTGCGATTTACAGAAGACTGACGACTTGAATCCGACGTGCATGTTACAATCGGAGTGCGGTCAGTCTTTGTTTGCGAAACGATAATGGCAGGACGGCGATGAACAAAGAATACGTTGTGCAGTTTGAGGGAGCGTATCGAGTCGCGGAGTCTCGCGTCTCGCTGGACTCAGTGGTCTATGCCTTTCGGCGCGGCGCTTCACCGGAAAGCATTCAACGCTCTTTCCCTGCTCTGGCACTGGAACAAATCTACGGCGCAATCACTTTTTATCTGGCGCATCAGGAAGAGATAGACCAGTATCTTCTGGCCGGAGAAGTGGAATTTGAAAAGCTGCGCGCCGACTCGCGCGCCTCGCACCCGGAGTTGCATACGCGACTCGACCGTGCGCGTAAGGATGCGTTGACTCCTCACTCATGAAAGTCCGCTATCAGGCCGACGCAGACCTCAACGAGGACATCG
>JAIVJG010000312.1 GCA_020200155.1 Acidobacteriota bacterium
GCGGTTGGCGGAGCGGGGAACCCCGTTATTGATAACCACTCCGCCGTTCAGTGGTGGGCGATTGACCCGACGCAGGAGACCGGCATTTCTAATCCAACATCCGTCCTCCAGCGTGCGCGTATCGAAGACCCGACCGCCGACAACTGCCACGACGGCAACGGCGGCACGCGCGTCGCGCCCGACACCTGCATCGGCACGGCCAACCAGCACGGCACGTTCTTCGCTTTTCCGAGCATCAGCGTCAACGTCAACAACGACGTGCTGATCGGCTACACGCAGTTCTCGGCGCTGACCTACCCGAACTCAGCCTACTCGATTCGTCGCTCGACCGATACGGTCAACACGATGCGCGACCCGGTCGTCTATCGTCCCGGTCAGGCCAACTACAACATCGGCGCGGGCACGGGCGGCACGACCGCGCGCCAGAATCGCTGGGGCGACTACAGCGCGGCGCAGACCGACCCCTCAAACGACACGGATTTCTGGGCGGTGCAGGAGTACGCCGGAACTGTCCGCGACTTCGGCATCGGACTGGCCGGTAACTGGGAGACGTACTGGGCCAACGTCAAACCGACGACGGCGGCTCCTTCAATGAGCGGCAATCTCATCATCAACGAGTTCCGCCTGCGCGGGCCGCAGGGCGTGCGCGACGAATACGTCGAACTCTACAATCCGGGCGCGACGCCCGTCGTCGTCAACACGACGGATAACTCCGACGGCTGGTCTCTGGTTTCCAGTGCCAACGGCACGACGGTCACGCCCATCGCCGTCATCCCGAACGGCACGGTGATTCCGTCGAAGGGGCACTTCCTGATCGTTGACAACCCGGACGGCGCGACCGCCCCGACACTGACGTACAGTCTCAACGGCTATCCGGCGACGCTGATACGCGGCACTGACAGCGATGTCGGCTGGTCGCTAGACCTCGCCGACAACGGCGGCCTCGCCATCTTCAAGACGACGACCGCAGCGAACATGACGGTGGCGACGCGCATGGACTCCGTCGGCTTCTCAGGTATCGCCGCCGGACTCTTCAAGGAAGGCAACGGCATCCCCGCGATGACGACGCAGCCGACCACCCAATTCGCCTTCTACCGCAGCCCGTGCCCGAACAACACGCCCGTCTTCGGTTCTGCTATGCCGGTCTTCTACCTCGACAACGGCTCGCCGGTTAACTCGCCGCCCAATCGCGTGCGCGACTTCACGTCTGATGCGGGGAATAACTCGACGTTCGGCACGTTGTCTTTCAGGAGAACGGTGACGAACTCCACAGGCGGCCCCGTCACGCGGCTCAGGTTCCGCGTCGTTGACATCACGACGTTCCCGGCCCCCGGCGGGTTTGCAGACCTGCGCGCTCGCACTGCGCCGACAGTCGTGGTTGCCATCACGGGGACGAATCCTGCGTGCCCCGGACAAGTGTGTACGGTGCAGGGGACGACTCTGGAAGAACCGCCCACGCAACCGAACGCCGGCGGCTTCAACAGTTCGCTCACGGTAGGCACAGTGTCGCTGTCTGCGCCGCTCGCCAACGGCGCGAGCGTCAACGTCAACTTCCTGATGGGCGTCCAGCAGACGGGCAGCTTCCGCTTCTTCATCAACGTCGAAGCACTGCCGTAACAGAAGTAAAAAGGTAAAGGGCAAAAGGTAAAAGTAAAGAGAGAGTATCTTCTTACTTTTGCCTTTTGCCTTTTTACTTTTGCCTTCCCCGCGTTCGTCAACGATTTACAGAGGCTAATGATGAGAAGAAGGCTTTTGATTGCGCTCGCCGCAATCTGCTTCAACGTCGCGGCTGCGAGCGGCGCGGACGCACAGGCAAGCGCCTCGCCGCCGCAGCAGAGCACACAACGCACGCCCGCCGTCGTCGGGCAGGCTGCGGACGCGTCGAAGCTGAACGACGCGGAAGCGAAACTCGCGCGAGAGTCGAGGGCCGCGATTCTCGCCGCCGGACTTTCCGCGCCGTACTTCGACAAACATTTTCAACTCGTCAGCGTAGTCAACGCGCCCGGTGATCGCCGTGTCGTCTGGAAGTTCAAGGTGGGCGAGCACGAAGCCATGCTGAACGATTCTGTCGGCTTTTACACGGACGAGCGCGGGCGGCGCGTTGATACACACGCGGTCGCCGGCACGCTGCCCGCCGCGCACGAGATCGAGCGAACAATCACACGCGCGCAGGCCGAGCGGATTATGAAATCGTGCATCGGCAACTTCGACGGCGGCGGCGTGGTCTATGCCGCGCGCGGCAACCCGCCCAGCGGCGCGCTCATCTTCACGGCCTCTGCCGTCGCTCCCGTCTCATCGAAGGCGAGACGCGAGAGAGAGGAGCGGCGCGAAAGAGAGAAGCGCGCAGCGAGGTCTCGGCGGAAAATCGG
>JAIVJG010000178.1 GCA_020200155.1 Acidobacteriota bacterium
GTTATAATCAGAGTGTCGTTCATGCGTGTCTCCGGTTCGAGTGATCGGTTTGGTCACCATCATTCTCAAACTGAAGCCGCATGAACGGCAACTAGCAATCAAGGTAGGTTTATCCCCTGTCACCTGTCACCTGTCACTCGTCACGCTCCGTTGGTTTGACGACGAGTACGGGACAGTGTGCGTGGCGCACGACGGACTCGGCGGTCGAGCCGAAGAGGATGCGGCCCAGACCCGTGCGCCCGTGCGACGAGACGACGATCAGGTCTGCGCCGCGCTCTCTGGCGACGCGCACGATCTCGGATGCCGCCTCGCCGTGCGTGACTACGTCCTCCACGTCGAGGCCGGCGCACTCTTTCCTTTCGGCGATCTTCGGCAGTTCGCGCTCCGCAGATTCCTCCAACAGCCCGCCGATGTCCGCCGTAGGCAGAGGCTCGGCCACCGCCGTCAACCCGACCGCCGGAGCGATTGGCTCGACGGCGTGCAGGCAAATAATCCGCGCCCCCAGCAAGCGCGCCAGATCAGCGGCGAACGGCACGGCGTGCCCCGCGCACTCGCTGAAATCAGTCGGCAGCAGGATGGTACGAATGTTCATAAAAATGGTGAATGCGGAATGATGAATTAAGAGAGAGCTTATCTAACGTCGCTGATGAATCCGAAATGAAGTTTTTTAACATTCATCACTGCGGCATTCATCATTCATCACTTCCGGCGCGTCATTCTACACGCAGAACCTCTTGTTTGACACCCCCTTGACCCTTTGTTAACATTTTCCCCGTTACTCGTCCCACTTCTAAACGTTCCAAGCGCATCAGTTGAGAGGCCCTGAGAGATGACCAGCCCGGAGCAGACGAAGGATTACATCGGCGTGGATGTCTCCGGCGCGGCCCTGCGTGCGGCGCTCGTCTCTTCGGGCGGGCAGGTCGTCGAACGGCGCGAGGCCGCGCTCGACGGCGGCGACTTGGTTGCACAAATCACGCGCATAGTCGCGGAACTGCGCGACGCTTCGCGCGGCGGCGTGGCGGCGCTCGGCGTCGGCATCCCCGGCCTCGTCAACCCCGAAACGGGGCGCGTCATCATCTCTTCCGGCCTCCCTTCCGCCGTGAGCGGCGACTTGCAGGCGGAGTTGAAAGGCGCGACGGGACTCCCCGTGACCTTAGAGAACGACGCCAACGCCGGAGCCTTCGGCGAATACACAATCGGCGCGGGACGCGGTAGCCGTAACATGTTCTACGTCACCATCGGCGCGGGCATCGGCGGCGCGATCATCCTCGACGGCAAACTATGGCACGGCGCGTCGGGGTTCGCAGGCGAGTTCGGACACATCACGATTGACCCCGAAGGCATCGAGTGTACCTGCGGCAACACAGGCTGCCTGGAAACGGTCGCCTCCGCGCCCAACATCGTCCGACGCACGCACGAACGACTCTATCGCGACGGCACGTCCTCGCTCTCGCGCCTCGCCATGAACAAAGAGTTCACCGCCGCGGACGTGGCACGCGAGGCGCGCAACGGCGACGACTTCGCGCTCCTGATGATCGAGCGCACGGGCCGCTCCATCGGCACGGCGGTCGCCGCCGTCATCAACCTCCTCAATCCCGAACGCATCGTCCTCGGCGGCGGCGTGATGGAGGCGGGCGCATTGATCCTCGATCCCATCATCCGCGTCGCCGGACGCCGCGCCTTCCAGCCCTGCTTTGAAGCCACACAGATCGTCGCCGCCTCCCTCGGCACCGACGCCGTCTCCACCGGAGCCGCCATGCTCGCGCGCGACGCAACATCGTCAAGCAAAGCTGTTTAGTTTCTGCACCTCAACTTTCGCGAATAACTCGATTGAAAGAGTGTTATAGTGCCACTCTGTTAGACGAGTTCTTTGCTCCATATTCCTCATTTCTAGGAGTAGATATGAACCGCTCCTCAAAGTTGAAGTTCGACAAAATCGGTTATTGGTCAGAGCTTAAACTTGATATTGTTAGAGAATATGCTAAAGCGTATTCCACAATCCTTTCAGCACAGAAGAATTTATTCCATCTCTACATTGATGCCTTTGCAGGTGCAGGTATTCACGTCTCGAAGACCACTGGAACTTTCGTGGCCGGTAGCCCATTAAACGCACTCTACGTTGAACCGCCATTCAGAGAGTTTCATCTTATTGATCTTGATGGAAAGAAGCTGGACACGTTGCGTGAATTAGTCGGCGATAGAAAGGACGTTCATCTCTATGAAGGTGATTGTAACGAAATTTTGCTCAATCAAGTTTTTCCGAAAGTTAAATATGAGAACTTCCGCAGAGGCTTATGCTTGTTAGACCCATACGGCCTGCATCTGAATTGGGAAGTTATCGAAACTGCAGGCAAGATGAAGACTCTTGATATGTTCCTGAACTTTCCGACAATGGATATGAATCGAAATGCCCTCTGGAAAGACCCCGATAAAGCTGATGCAACTGCCGTCTCAAGAATGACTGCATTTTGGGGTGATGATTCCTGGCGAAACATTGCTTATGCGACAGATCGAAATCTTTTCGGATTCCCAGAAAAGGAACTTAACGAAATCGTTGCCGAGGGCTTCCGGCAGCGATTGTTAAAAAAGGCCGGGTTCAAATACGTTCCAAAACCTATTCCTATGCGTAATTCGAGAGGGGCTATTGTTTACTATCTCTTCTTTGCTTCTCATAACTCAACCGCAAGTAATATCATCGAGGATATTTTTAAGAAGTACGAGACAAGAGGTGTTCACTAATGGCATCGAATTCTTCAATCGAATGGACAGAGGCCACTTGGAATCCTGTCACGGGATGCACGAAGATCAGCCCCGGTTGCGACCATTGCTATGCGGAGAGGCTGGCTCTTCGCTTGCAGGCGATGGGGCAGGCGAACTATGCCAACGGTTTCAAGCTCACCGTTCAGGAACACATGCTTGAGTTGCCGCTCAAGTGGAAGACGCCGCAGGTCATCTTCGTCAATTCGATGAGCGACCTCTTTCATAAGGATGTTCCGACCGAATACATCCATAAGGTTTTTGATGTGATGGCACGCGCTCATCAGCACCGCTTCCAGATTCTGACGAAACGCTCGCAACGATTGATGCGATTAAGCAAGAGCCTTGATTGGCAGCCAAATATCTGGATGGGCGTGAGCGTCGAAAGTCAGGATTACACTTTCCGCATGGAACATCTTCGCGAGACAGGCGCACATATTAAATTCTTATCCCTCGAACCGCTTCTCGGCCCTTTGCATGATTTGAATCTGACGGGCATTGATTGGGTCATCGTCGGCGGCGAGTCCGGCCCCGGAGCGCGCGTGATGCGGGATGATTGGGTAATTGATATCCGCAATCAGTGTAAAACCGCAAGCGTGCCCTTCTTCTTCAAACAATGGGGCGGCACAAATAAAAAGAAGGCCGGCAGGGTGCTGGAGAATCGCACTTGGGATGAAATGCCACGGGCTGCCGCAGTTGCTTAACCAACTCAAAGTAACATTTGTAAAGCTGTAGCCAAATATTCTCTCAAATTCCCGACACATCCGTATCGCATCATGTTGAAGTCGGCAAGCCGACCCGCTTATCGAAAGGTATTAATCATGAAACACCTCGCAAGCGCTTTGATGTTAGCCCTGCTCCTGGCCTTCAGTGTCGCGCACGCCAACGCGCAGGAGACTCCACAGTCAAACGCCCCGACGCCGACGCCGACACCGGAAGCCTCGCCGCAGAGCAGCGCGGGCGAGCAGCCCTCCGTCGAGGCTGCACCGCTTGAAGATAAGGCCACAGTCTATATCTACCGGACGAAGAAGCTTGTCGGCGGCGCGCTTGAGCCGTCCGTCTTTTGCGACGGCGTCGAGCTGGCCCGCATGGACAACGGGCGCTACCTCGTGCTCAAGCTCGCGCCTGGAGAGCGCAGAGTTCACATGACCGACAAGAGCAAGCGCGTTGACTTCAAGCTCGGTCGCGGAGAGACGGCCTACGTCCGCGTCAGGATTGAACCGGGCATGTGGAAGGGCGAGGGCAACGTCTACCTGACGAACGACGAAGACGCCCTCAAAGAGATCAAGAGCCTCAAGCCACTCGGCGCAGACAAGATCAAAGACCACACGCTCGTCACCGCCGAACAGGGAGCGCCAAAGCGCGTCACACAAAAGAAGCCCTAGTTGGTTCGATGAGTTAATGCTGTCAAAGCTTCGAGGCAGGAAGTAGAGATGCCCTTCATCCGCGCGACACGATGAGCGCCGTCCTGAATTTATAAGACGCCCGATTGCTGACTCTCATCATAAACACACCCGGTCGTGCGCTCATCCAGTTTAATGGATTCCCGTTTCAGCCTCTCGCCCGTCATGCTTGTCTTTGCCCTTGCCAGTTGAGATGATAGCGGCGTGATGTTTCGCCTCTTCGATGCATTTTTGGAAGGTGGTGAGGGCTGGCGAACACGCGCGAGCGTCTCACCCAGCTCTACGGCGCGGCGCATCGCTTCGAGCTGTCGAACGACCCGCAGGGCGGCGCGGTCGTCACGCTGGAAATCCCTTTCATGCTCAAGGACGACAAGACCGATTCCCTGCTGCAAGCCAGCTTCAACAAAAGCGCCTACGCGCCCATCTTCAACGAGTAGGAATTCTTTTACCATCTCCGCAAACAAATGGCCGTGGGATGCGAATTCGCACCCCACAGCCACGTTTTTACGGAACCGACCGCCAACTATCTGTTTCCCGGCGGCGACTGCCTGAAGCTCAACTCAGGGATAAATCGTATGACCGAACGCTCGACGTGCGTGACGTTATCCTTCAACAGCTTCCGAATCAACTCCTCCCCCTTCTCAGCGCCCAGCACACGACGGACGGGCGGCCCCTTGTCTATCTCCTTGTAGTTCTCGTGCAGCGCCAGCGTCAGGTATTCGTTCGGGTCGCCGCCGAACATGGTCTGGCTCACCCAGTAGCCCCCGATTCCCGAACGCTTGATGACGGGCAGGTAATCCTCCTTCAACGTCTCCTCGAAGTTGCCTGTGCGGCCCGGCGCGACGTGATAGACGCTGACGACACCCATCTTCGGCGGCCCCTTCATCTCCGTCTCATAACTCAGGTCTGAGCGAAAGGCTGCGGCGGAGGTGTGCGCGTCGGTGACGAGCCGGCCTGCTTCCAGACGCCATGCGTCGTAACCGGCCTTCCCCAGTGCTCTCTCTATCGCGGAAGGCTCGTCATACTGCGCGAAATTCTCCACCGGGGCGACGATCAGGTATTCGTAAAGGTTGCCGAACGTCGCCGTCTGCCACACGTCGCGCCACTTCATGCCGCCCCTCTTCAACGCCGGGTTGGTTTTCGTCTTCATCAGGTTGCGAAAAGCCGCGTCCATCTCCGGCCTGACGCGCACGACCGTCATGGAGAGCAGGTTAGACTCGGCGGTAGGCTGCACTTTGTTCGGGTCGCGTGCCTGTGCGTGACCCGTCCGGGGCGAGGCCGCGCACGCCAGTAGCAAAACTAACAGGCAGAGCCATCGCGCCTGTGTTCTCACACTCGGTTTCATCTCTTTAACCCTCCTCACTTCGGTTGGTATTTATGTAGGAAAGCAGATCGGGGCTTAGCCGTAAGCCCCTGAAGGTGAACCCCTGAAGATCGTTCCGCCCGTTGATTGACGTGGAAGCAGGAAGGCTTTTAATGCAACTTCGGCTGTGAGTCAATAGCAATTCGCTCCGCCACACCTCAACAAGGCGGGGCTTCACGGAGCGTGGGACATCAATCACCTCTTCAACGAAAGCGCAGTGGAAACCCCATTCCATGACGGGCGTGCGGTTTGGCGCACGTTTTGTTATAAAAGTGTTGACGAGTAACAAATAACAAGTAATGAGCAGGAGCCTTTCTCTCGTCACTCGTCATTTATCACTATCCTTATTTATGAACCCCGAACGCATTAGAAATTTTTCGATCATCGCGCACATAGACCACGGCAAGTCCACGCTCGCCGACCGCCTGCTGGAATTGACGGGAGCCGTCGCGGGCCGCGACATGGAAGCGCAGGTTCTCGACAACATGGACCTGGAGCGCGAGCGCGGCATCACCATCAAGGCGCATGCCGTCCGCCTCGACTATCGCGCGCAGGACGGCCAACAGTACGTGCTCAACCTGATAGACACGCCCGGCCACGTTGATTTCAGCTACGAAGTCTCGCGCTCGCTCTCGGCGTGCGAGGGCGCGCTGCTCGTCGTGGACGCCTCGCAGGGCGTCGAGGCGCAGACGCTCGCCAACACCTATCTCGCGATTGACAACAATCTCGAATTCGTCCCCGTCATCAACAAGATTGACCTGCCCGGCGCGGAGCCGGAAAAGGTGATGGAGCAGATCGAGCACGTCATCGGCTTGGACACCGGCAACGCCGTGCTCGCCTCGGCCAAGACCGGCATCGGCGTCCCGGAAATCCTCGAAGCCATCGTCCGCGACATCCCGTATCCGAAGGGCGACCCCAACGCGCCGCTCAAGGCGCTCATCTTCGACTCCTGGTACGACTCTTACAGGGGCGTGATCGTCCTCTTCCGCGTCATTGACGGCGAGATCAAACCCGGCATGAAGATTCGTTTCTTCAACACGGGGCGCGACTATCAAGTGGAAACCATCGGCGTTAATCGCCCGCGCCCGACGCCCATCAACGCGCTCGGCGTCGGCGAAGTCGGCTTTATGACGGCCTCCATCAAGACGGTCGCGGACGTGCAGATCGGCGACACCATTACAGAGGCCGCGCGCCCGACGACCGAACCCTTCCCCGGCTTTCAAGAGGTCAAGCCGATGGTCTTCGCCGGACTCTACCCGGTCGAGGCCAACCAGTATGAAGAACTGCGCGACGCGCTCGACAAGCTGCGCTTGAACGACGCTTCGTTCTTCTGGGAGCCGGAATCCAGTGTCGCGCTCGGCTTCGGCTTTCGCTGCGGCTTCCTCGGCCTGCTCCACATGGAGATTGTGCAGGAGCGACTTGAACGTGAATTCAATCTCGACCTCATCACGACCGCGCCGGGCGTGCGCTATCGCGTCACGACCACGGACGGCATCGTTCTGGAAGTTGATTCGCCGGCGCGCATGCCCGACCCCGTCCGCATCGTGAAAATCGAAGAGCCTGTCATCCTCGCGACGATTCTCTCGTCCGACGAATACCTCGGCGGCATTCTGCCCCTGCTCGAAGAAAAGCGCGGCGTGCAGAAGAAGTTCGAGTACATCGCCGAGAAGCGCATCATGCTCACCTACGAGTTGCCCTTAAATGAGATCGTGCTCGATTTCTACGACCGTCTGAAATCCGTCTCGCGCGGCTATGCTTCTCTGGATTACCACTTCGTCGGCTACTGGGAAAGCGACCTCGTCAAGCTCGACCTGATGGTCGCGGGCGAGCCGGTGGACGCGCTCTCGATCATCGTCCACCGCGACATCTCTCAGCAGCGCGGGCGCATCCTTGCCGAAAAGATGCGGCAGTTGATTCCGCGCCAACTCTTCGAGGTTCCCATCCAGGCAGCCATCGGTAACAAGGTCATCGCCCGCGAGACCGTCAAGGCGATGGGCAAAAACGTCATCGCCAAGTGCTACGGCGGCGACATCTCGCGCAAACGCAAGCTGCTCGAAAAACAGAAGGAGGGCAAGAAGCGCATGAAGCGCGTGGGCCGGGTCGAAATTCCGCAGGAAGCTTTCCTCGCCGTATTAAAAGTTAACGAATAATCACCATTACAGGAGAGTGCGAGATGAGATCCCCTTTATTAACCCTCACTCTGTTTCTGGCTTGCGGCGTTGCTGCGGCTCAACACCAACATTCCCCCTCCGCCGGAAACACGACGGCCTCTCTGATGCCCGGACTCGGAACGCATCATCATGCGGTCACAACGAAAAACGCGGAGGCTCAGAAATTCTTCGATCAGGGCTTGAGCTACGTCTATGCCTTTAACCACGACGAAGCGGTGCGCTCTTTTCGTCGCGCGTTGAAATTAGACCCACAGTTGGCGATGGCACACTGGGGCATCGCGCTCGCGCTGGGGCCGAATATCAATCTGGACGTTGACCCGGAGCGCGAGCGTGCCGCCTACGATGCCGCGCAGAAAGCCTTGCAGCTTGCGCCGAAAGCGTCAGCGCGTGAACGCGCTTACATCGAGGCGCTCGTCAAGAGATATTCGATTGACCCGCAGGCCGATTTGAAGAAGCTCGCCGTCAATTACAAGAACGCGATGGGCGCGTTATCGAGACGTTACCCCGCAGACCTTGACGCCGCCACGCTCTACGCCGAGAGCGCGATGGACTTGCGGCCCTGGCAACTGTGGAACAAGGACGGAAGTCCCGCCGAAGGCACGACGGAGATCGTCAACACACTCGAATCCGTCCTCCGCCGAAACCCGAACCACGTCGGCGCAATTCATTACTACGTCCACGCCGTCGAAGCCTCGCCGCACCCGGAGCGCGCGCTGCGCTACGCGCCGAAGCTTCCCCGACTGATGCCCGCCGCCGGTCACATCGTCCACATGCCCGCGCACATCTACGAGCGCACGGGCAACTACGCGGCGGCGGCGAAGAGCAACGAGGACGCGGCGACTGCCGACCGCGCTTACATCAAGGTATCAGGCGTGAAGGGCTTCTATCCTTTGATGTATTACAGCCACAACCTGCATTTTCTCGCCGTCGCATACAGCATGGAAGGTCGCTTCTCTGAAGCCATGCGCGCCGCGCGTCAACTTGAAGCGAACATCTCTCCGCACCTCTCGGAAATGCCGATGCTCGAAGGCTTCAAGACGGTCGAGCCGCTTGTGCTCGTGCGTTTCCGGCGCTGGAATGATGTGCTGAAGATGCCGGAACCGCCGCGCGAGTTGGCGTTGACGCACGCCGTTTGGCACTGGGCGCGCGGCATGGCCTACGCGAGCACGGGCAAACTCGGAGAGGCCGGGGACGAGCACAAAAACTTCGTCGCGGAAGTGCAGACAGTCCCCGCCGACGCCGCGCTCGGACTCAATAAGGCGAGCGACGTTTTCAAGTTCGCGCAACACGTACTGGCGGCGCGCATCGCCAACGCGAATGGCGACCGACGCGCCGCCGTCGAATCTCTGAAGGCCGCCGTTGCCATCGAAGACTCGCTCGCCTACGACGAGCCGCCCGTGTGGTTCATCCCCACCCGCGAGGCGCTCGGCGCAACGCTCCTGCGGGATGGCAAAGCGGCGGAGGCCGAAGCTGTCTTTCGCGCTGACCTGCAAAACAACCCGCATAGCGGACGTTCACTCTTCGGCCTGCTCAAGAGTATTGTGGCGCAGGGTAAGAAGACCGGCGCGGTAAGAGTCCAGAGGGAGCTTGAGAGCGCCTGGAAGCACGCCGACGCTCCGCTCAAGCTGGAGGACTTATAAAAACATGAAGCGTTCTCTCGCGCTATTTTTCGTTGTCTTCATCGCCGTCGCGTGCGTGGCTGTTCCCGTGTGGCTCATCCAGCCATTCAGTTCGCAGACGGCACGTGCGCTCGAAGTCGCATACACGCTACGCCGATGGTCTCCGCTCGTGACGGTGGCGGCGTTGCTCGTGAGCCTCTTCCTCATCGCGCGGATGTGGCGCGGGGCGCGTTGGTGGGGCAAGGGATTGTTGACGACGGCGCTCGTGTTCGTCTGCGCTTCGGCGTGGTTCGCGCGGCAGAATCAATACGATTGGATGTTCAAGCCGCTCGCGCACGTCGCTTACGCGCGCGCGGACGATGCTTCGTTCGTCGCGGACGACGACATGGTGCTGGCGGTCAGGAACAACGGTGGGGCGGTGGCTTATCCCGTCCGGCTGCTGGCCTATCATCATCTCGTCGAGGACACGGTCGGAGAAACGCCGGTTGTCTCGACTTATTGAACGCTCTGTCACACCGGTCTGGTGTGGGAAGCGACGGTTGACGGGCGCACGCTCCATTTTCACGTCGCGGGCATCAACAACCAGAACTTCATCATGCGCGACGACGAGACCGGCTCGTGGTGGCAGCAGGCGACGGGCGAGTGCATACTCGGCCCGCTCAAAGGTCGCCGCCTCAAGCTCTCCGATCACGAAGAGCTGACCTTCGCGACGTGGAGACGCGAGAATCCGCAGGGTCGCGTCATGCGGCCTGACCCGGCAATCGCCGCCGCCGGCAAGTACGCGCCCGCCAACTGGGAACAACGCATGTCGCGCATGCCCGTCGTAACGACGACCGACGGCGCGAGCGAAGTTTTCCCGCCGCGCACGCTCGTCGCCGGCCTCACGGTGGGCGACGCCTCGAAGGCTTACCCGCTCGATGCGCTGCGTCGTCAGAATCCGGTGATAGACAAAGTGGGCGGCGTCAACGTGTTGTTGCTTGTCGGCGAGGATGGCAGGAGCGTGCGCGCCTTCGAGAGTTCGATGGACGGACGCAAGCTGGAATTCTTTCTCAAGCCCAACGCTTTGCCCCTGCGCGTCGTGGATGCAGAGACCGGCAGCGAGTGGGATTTTACGGGGACGGCCACATCGGGCGCGTTCATTGGTCGCCAACTGCGACGGCTCCAAGTCCTCGAAGATTACTGGTTCGACTGGAAAACTCACCATCCCGACACAGGCGCGTATCTCCTCGGCGAACGCTAGAAATCAACTCGATTTCGACGAACGGCGCGCGGCGATTTCGACGAGCGGCGTTCGCCCGTCGCGCGCGTTTTGGCATCTGCCTGCCCACTGGCTATTCATCAATCAATGCCTTAGACTCTGAAATGAATTGACGCCGAACCGGCGGGTCGTGGCGCTCTCCACCGTCAACGCACGGGCCACGGTCTCGCTCATCAAAAAGCATGCACGTTACACGGGTCGAGCTGGAAAATATTAAATCTTACGAGCGCGGCGATTTTTCGTTCGAGCGCGGCACGACCGCGATTGTCGGCGAAAACGGCGCGGGCAAGACCACCATCCTCGAAGCCATCGCGTGGGCGATCTTCGACACGCTCGACTACCCGAAGGACGACTTTCTCCGTCGCGGCGCTAAGAAAGGCTCCGTGCGCGTCACCTTCGAGGGCGCGGACGGGCGGCAGTACATGGCTTACCGCGACACAGGGCAGGGCTACTACGTCTACGACGACGCGCTGAAGATGAAGGTCGCGGAGAAGAAAGCGGACGTTAAAAAATTTCTCGACCAGTGCCTCGGCATCGAGCCGGGAACGGAATTGAAGGCGCTTTTCCGCTCCGCCATCGGCGTGCCGCAAGGGTTGTTCACGACTGAATTTCTGCTCTCGCCCACCGACCGCAAGAAAGCCTTTGATCGCCTGCTCAAAGTCGAGGAGTACCGCGAGAGCGCCGAGCGACTGCGCGACACCGCTAATCTCATCAACGAGCGGACGGTCGAGGCGCGCGTTCGCATCAGCGGTGCGGAATCGCAGCTTGCGCGCTACGACGAAATTACAGACGAACATAAGACGGCGCTCGCGCGCGTCGGGGAGTTAGACCAAACGCTCGCGGAGTTGCAGCTTGAGGCGGAGGCGCGCGCGCGCGCGGTGAGCGAACTGGACGAGGCGGAGCGGCGCGTGGCCGAGACGCGCGCCGTGGCCGACCGCCTCGAAGTCGAGCATGCGTCCGCCGGGCGTCGCCTCGCCGATTTGCAAAGCGACCTCGCGGCGGCGCGGCGGGCGGTCGAGCGGCAGCGCGACGCCGAAGCCGATTATCGCGCGCATCTCGACGCGCTCGACTCTCTGAAGTTGATGGAAGCCGAGCGCGCAGAGCGCGACCGCGTGCGCGCCGAAGCGGTGGAGGCCGCGCGCATGGCCGCTGCCGCCGAAGCGGACGTGCGCCGGATTGACGAAGCGTTCGCCCGTGCGTCGCAGGCACGCGCGTCTCTTGCCGAACTCGCGCCGGACGTGGCGCGGCAGGAAGAACTCGAACGCGAGCGCGAACGCCTGCGCGATTTGCTGGCTCGCGCGCGAGCCGCGCGTGAGAGGCTGGCGCAACTCGAACGCGAGCTTGAAGACCTGCGCGGGCAGCATGCGGAACTGAGCAGGCGCGTGCGCGCGTCCGAAGGTCTGGAAGGCGCGCAGGCAAGGGCCGAGAATCTGGAGAGCGAGCGCACAGATGTCGAGACGCGCCTGAGCGGTGTCGAGAAGGCGCTCGCGGAGCGCAAGCCGCTGGCGCGACAACGTCGAGACCTCGCCGCAGAGATCGAGCGCCTGCTGAAGTCAATCACGTCGCTCGAACGAGAGGCGCGCGAGTTCGAGCAGTCCGCGACTGCCGCCGCGCGTCTCCCCGAACTCGAAGCGCACGAGCGCGCGTTGACGCACGAGGCGGCGGCGTTGCGCGCGGCCACCGAACGCGACGAGAAGACCAGCGAGAAAGCGAAGGGCGGCGTCTGCCCGATCCTGCACGAGCCTTGCAAGAACCTCGCGGAGGAGGGGCGCACCTTCGAGGACTATTTCGCCGTCCAACTCAAAACAAATCGCGCGCAACTCGTCGTGCTCGAAAAAGAGGGCGCGCGAATCTCCGGGGACGTGCGCGCCGCGCGCGAGGCGGAGAAAGCACTGGCGCGCTCCGAAACCACGCGCGCACGACTCGCGCAGGAACGCGCACTGCTCGACGAGCGCGAGTCCACACTCGCGCGCCTCGACTCTCAACTCGCCGCACTGGCAGGAGCAGACGAGCGGCTTCGCGACGAGTTGCGTGCCGAGCTGACCGGCGTCCACATGGCCTGGAAGAAGGCGCACGAGGACGCCCTGCTCTACGCGGAGGTCGAGCCGCTGCGCGCGCAACTGAAGGGCATCACGGACGAAGGCAAGCGCAGGAAAGAGGAGCGCGAGGAATTGTCCGCCGCCGCGAGCGCCGAAGCGACGCTGACGCAGGACATCAGAGAGGCCGAGCGCGCCTTGCGCGAGTTGCGCGACCCGCGCGGACGCGCCGCCGCGTTGCGCGTCGAAGCCGAACGCGAGGCCGCGCTGCAAATTGAGGCGCAGGGTGCGCGCGACGTTCTACAGTCTCTGCAAAAACAGAAGGCGGCGGTTGACGCGCGCCTTGAGCGTTTCGTCGAGCTTGACGCGAAGTGGTCTCAGGCGACCGCGCAACGCGACCGGACGATTGCAGCCTACCGCGAATATCTGGAGAGCGCCTCGCTCGCCGCCACGCTGCCCGCGCGCGAGACGGAAGCCACAGCCGCCGAAGAGAAAGCGGCGCAGTCAAAGCTTGCGGCGGAGGCCGCGCGGCGCGAGCACGAGAGCGCCGTCGCGGTTTATGATCGCGAACGGCACGGGCAGGAGCGCGGCGCGCTGGCACTCGCGCGCGAGCGTGCAGCCGCCACGGTGGCGCAGGCGCACGCGGCGCGCGACGCAGAGACGCGGCTTGCTGCCGAGATCGCGCGGCTCGACGAAGTGCGCGCCTCTCTGCGCGAAGAGTTTCTGGAAAAAGAGCGTCTGGAAAGAATGTTCGAGGCAACCGACTTCATCCGCGACACACTCAAAAAAGCCGGGCCGCTCGTCACGGAGAGTTATCTCTACAACATCTCTATCGAAGCGAACCAGCTTTTCCGAGACATCACGGGCGAAGGCGGGAGGGCGCTCAAGTGGTCGAAGGATTACGACATCGTGCTCGAAGAGGGCGGGCACGAGCGTCCCTTCGCCAACCTTTCGGGCGGCGAGCAGATGGTCGCGGCGCTGTCCGTGCGGCTCGCGCTTTTGAAACAGCTCTCAGACATACGCGTCGCGTTCTTCGACGAGCCGACCGTCAACATGGACGCCGAACGGCGCGAACGCCTCGCGCAACAGATCGGGCTGGTGCGCGACTTCGACCAACTCTTCGTCATCTCGCACGACGACACCTTCGAGGAGGCGGTTGACAACGTCGTCGCCGTCACGCGCGGCGAGGCGCGGGAAGTGGCGTGACAAAGGGATGAAGGATGAGGGATGAGGGATGAATCAGAAGAAAGACGACGCGGGAGATGGCTCGACTCATCCCTCATCCCTTATCCCTCATCCCTCCTTAAAGTCCGTCAGGATTTATTGCGACGGGTCGAGCCTCGGCAACGGGCAGGCGACGACGCGCGCGGCGGCGGTGGCGCTCTTGGGTTACGGCGAGGTGTGGCGCGCGTTCGGCTCGTACCTCGGCACGGCGACGAACCAGCAGGCGGAAATCGCCGCCGCCGCGCTCGGCCTCGAACAATTGCGCGAGCCTTGCCACGTCCGCCTGTCGAGCGACTCGCGCTACGTCATAGAGACCATGTGCGGGCGTTTCCGTCGCAAGTCGAATCAGGAATGGTGGGCGCGTCTCGACAAGGCGGCGAACACACACCGCATCGAGTGGGAATGGGTCAGGGGGCACGCGGGGCACGTCGCGCAGGAGGCCGTAGACCTCGCCGCGCGCAAGATCGCCGCGCTTGGCAGCGCGGACGAAAACATTCTGCACGATGCGGCGTTGACGGTCGCACGAAACGCCGGTTCGTAACTTTTGCGTGCCCGCAGCGCCTTCTGAAAAAGCTCCCTTGATTGGACTTTCCGGCAAACCCGACGAAGAATAGTATTTCAAGCGAATCATCCGAGCGAACCCAACATGATGTCCGCACCCGCTTCAAGCTACGCGCACATGCGCGCACGCGCCCGCCTCTTTTTGTCGGCGGCAATCATCGCGTGCGCGGGCGTGGCGTGGGCGCAGGCGCCGAATCGCGGGTGGCTGTGGCAGAACCCTCTGCCGCAGGGGAATGCGATTTACGCGGTGCGCTTCGCGGCGGACAAAAAGACGGGTTGGGCGGTCGGCGCGGACGGCGTCATCCTGCACACGACGGACGGCGGCTTCGATTGGGAAGAGCAGAAGTCGCGGACGCCCGTGCCGCTCTACGGCCTCTACGTGAAGGACAGGCGCGTGGCCGTCGCGGTCGGAGCGCGCGGGCAGGTGCTCGTCACGTCGAACGGCGGCGCGAGGTGGCTCGTCAGGGAGACGGGCGTTAAAGATCACCTGTACAGCGTCGCGTTCACGGCGGACGCGCTGCACGGGTGGGCCGTCGGGAGCTACGGGCGCGTCATCGCGACGCACGACGGCGGGCGGACTTGGAAGGCGCAGGCGTCGGGCGTCAAGGCGCATCTTTTTTCGGTGGCGTTCGCCAACGCGAAGACGGGCGTGGCCGTGGGCGACGGCGGCGCGCTCGTCGTCACAGCGGACGGCGGCGCGACGTGGATTGATCGTTCCGTCGCGACGAACCTGCCGCTGACAAGCGTGGCGTTTGCCGGTACGTCGCTGAAGGCGATTGCCGTGGGGTTGGGAGGCAACATGCTGCGCACGGAGGACGGCGGCAAGACGTGGTCGCTGGTCGAAGTCTACCTGCGCGCGGATTTGCTTTCGGTCTTCTTCACGGACGAGCAGCACGGTTGGGCGACGGGCGACGAGGGACAGGTGCTGACGACCGCCGACGGCGGAGGCACATGGTTTCCCATCAGCGTCAAGACGCGCCCGCGACTGGCCGCGATTCACTTCGCCGACGAGAACACGGGATGGGCCGCCGGGCGCGACGGTTTGATTCTTCGCACGGACGACGGCGGCATCGAGTGGCGACGATTGACGGAAGGCGGACGCGACGACCTCGCGGACATCTTCTTTCTCGACGGCCAGCGCGGGTGGGCGGTCGGCTCGCGCGGGCGCGTGCTCTACACTTCTTCGGGCGGCAAGCGCTGGACGCTCCGCTTCTCCGGCGTCACGGCGCGACTGCAAGCGGTCTTTTTCATCAACGAAACGACGGGGTGGATCGTCGGCGAGGGCGGAACGATTCTGCGCTCGAACAGCGGCGGGCTGACGTGGGCACGCGCGGAGACGGAGGCCAAAGACGATCTCTTCGGCGTTGGGTTCGTTGACGCATCGCACGGCATCGCCGTCGGCGCGCGTGGCCGCATATTGAAAACGGACGACGGCGGCGAGACGTGGCACACGTCTGCGTCCGGCACTCTCAACTGGCTCGAAGCCATCGCCTTCGCCGACGAGAAGCACGCCGTCGCCGTCGGCTCGAACGGCACAGCACTGCGCACGGACGACGGCGGCGAGACGTGGCACGCCGTCGAAATCAACGCTAAGGAGTGGCTCTACGGCGTGGCGTTCGCGGACGCCGCGCGCGGCTACATCGTCGGCGAGAAGGGACTCACCTTGCGGACGGACGACGGCGGCAAGACGTGGAAGGATCAGGAGTCGGGCGTTAAGACCAATCTCTATTCGATTGCACTGGCGGGGCGCGACGACGTGATGCTCGCGGGCGATCAGGGCCGCGTCCTGCAAACCAGAAACGGCGGCGAGACGTGGGAGTTGCAGCCGACGATCACGAGCGCCTCACTCTTCGGCGCGGCTTACAGGGGCGGCTCAGACGCGTGGGTCGCGGGTCGCGGCGGCACCATCCTCAAACGCACGGACGCGGTCGCCACCGTCAAAATCCCGCGCCCCAAACTGCCCCCCGCGTTGCGCGGAGGCCCGCCCAAAATCCAACCACAGGACAGGCCAGAAGCGTTTTCGCCCATCCTCGAAGACGACATCCCGCGCGCCGTCCCCCCGACGCTCAAGCCGCCAAAGCCTTAAGGACAAGCATTCCCGCCTGTCCTGCGACTACTTCCATTCCTTCGGGATGAAATCAACGGCGACGACATCGCCGTCGGGTCTGGCGCTTTTGTCGTTCGCGCGTTTGGACGGAGCGGGCGTTGATGGCGCGGGAGCGTTCGACGCCGGGCGGTATGTGACGAGGACGTGGTTGGGCGGGTTGCGCTGGCCGCAGGCGATCTCGCCGCCCGCGCCCATCTCCTTCGAGTAGCTGACGAAGTCCACATGCTCGAATCTGCCTGCGTTTAATTTCAGCAGACGCTCGCCCACCCTGACGTGCAGGAGTGCGCCTCTGGCCGTGCACTCAATCTGGACGAGCATGCCGACAATCTGCTCTTCGCCCTCGGCGCGCGGCCTGAGCTTGGCGAGCGAAGGCTGCTCCATCTGAACTTCGAGGGAGTCCGTTTCGTCGCCCGCGCCGGGAGCGACGTTCCCGTCTCGCCTCAATAAAGCGGGCGGCCCGTCCGCGCTCCGCGACTCGAACTCTTTGCGCTTGGCCTCGTAATCCTCAAGCTGCTTGACGACGTTGAGCAGTTCGCCTGCCTCCCGTCGCAGGTACGCTTCCGCGCCCTTCTGCGCGATGGGTTCAAGCAGCGTGCGCGCGGCCTTGAAATCATTCCGGCGCATGTAAACCTGCGCCAGCGTTACGGAGAATTGCTCGC
>JAIVJG010000014.1 GCA_020200155.1 Acidobacteriota bacterium
GCATAAGTAGCGATAACGCGGGTGAGAACCCCGCGCGCCGTAAACCTAAGGTTTCCTGAGTAAAGTTAATCTGCTCAGGGTAAGTCGGCACCTAAGGCGAGGCCGAAAGGCGTAGTCGATGGAAATCCGGTTAAAATTCCGGAACCAGTAGCAGTGTTGTGGGGGGACGCATTAGGGTAGGTGAGACCGGTGATGGATGTCCGGTTGAACCTTGATAGCCTGTGGCTTAGGCAAATCCGGGCCACATTAAAGGTAAACAAGGGGACGAAAGTACGGGGTTACACCCGGAAAAAAGTCATTGACCCCAGATGCCAAGAAAAGCCTCGTTCGACATAACTGCATTACTGACCGTACCGCAAACCGACACAGGTAGGTGGGGTGAGAATCCTAAGGCGCTTGTGAGAACTCTCGTTCAGGAACTCGGCAAAATATACCCGTAACTTCGGGAGAAGGGTAGCCACACTTCGGTGTGGTCGCAGAGAAATGTCCCAGGCGACTGTTTACTAAAAACACAGGTCTCCGCAAAGTCGTGAAGACGACGTATGGGGGCTGACGCCTGCCCAATGCTGGAAGGTTAAAAGGAGGGGTTAGTCGCAAGGCGAAGCTCCGAATTGAAGCCCCAGTGAATGGCGGCCGTAACTATAAGTTAACCGTTGTAGTTACGTTAAAAAATCTGGCTATATGCTGGAAACCCTGAGTATCCGACGGTACTTCCTCGGAGGAAGTGATAATCCGTTCGGTGCAGGCAATCAGCAGGAAAGGCTAGCGCAAGCTAGAATCCTCAGAGACTACACGCCAGACTCCAAACTTGGAGATGATATAGTCCGATCTGCATGGCGACATGCAGAGCTTGACAGAAATGTTCAAGCCCATCGCAAGATGAGTAACAATGATCGAACGGTCCTAAGGTAGCGAAATTCCTTGTCGGGTAAGTAACATTGCCCGGAACGGAAGTGATTCCGTTCATTCAACCGGCTCAAATCGGTGAAGCCCTCCCGGCGCTCCGTGCAGGTGCGTCGCGGGTAATACCGAGGGTAAGATCGTGGCAACACGAAACCCCGTAACGACTCAAGGGTGTGAGACCCCTTGGATGGAGTCCCTAAAGACTTCATAACACGCCGGCCCTGATCTTCGCTGATGGACTTAAATTCCTATATCTCTGGATTCGTAGACGGCGAAGGCTGTTTCTGCGTTTCATTTCAACCAAGCAAGCGACATCGTTTTGGTTGGGAGGTTAGACCGAGTTTTTCGGTCAGCCAGAATGCAGACAGAGCCGAACTGCTCTACGTGATTCAAGAGACATGGGGATGCGGGTTCATCCGACCGGACAGATCAGATAAAACTCTTAAGTTTGAAATTCGGAACGTGCGAGATTTGGTGGCAAAAGTGCTGCCGCATTTCAGAGCGTATCCGTTGATGTCATCAAAGCAAACTGACTTTGAAAGATTTGAAAGAATCTGTGAGTTGGTAAGCGATGATCGGCATCTGGGACTTGAAGGTTTTGAAAAGATTGTCCGGCTCGCGATGGAGATGAATCCATCGGGCAAACGAAAATATTTCGGAAGCGAAATTCTCAATTCGCTTCGATCAGGTGAACGTATAGTCTGTGCCACCGGAAACGGTGGAAGTACATGAAGTTCCGACCTGCACGAATGGCGTAACGATCTGGGAGCTGTCTTAACGAGAGACACAGCGAATTTGTAGTACCGGTGAAGATGCCGGTTTCCCGCATCTAGACGGAAAGACCCCGTGCACCTTTACTACAACTTGATAGTGAGTGCGGGCAAACGATGCGCAGGATAGGTGGGAGCGGTCGCCTCCGAAAGAGTAACGGAGGCGCTCGAAGGTTGGCTCAGGCTGTTTGGAAATCAGCCGTAGAGTGTAAACGCATAAGCCAGCTTAACTGTGAGACAAACACGTCGAACAGGTACGAAAGTAGGAGTTAGTGATCCGGCGGTTCTGTATGGAAGGGCCGTCGCTCAACGGATAAAAGGTACGCCGGGGATAACAGGCTGATCCTACCCAAGCGTCCACAGCGACGGTAGGGTTTGGCACCTCGATGTCGGCTCATCGCATCCTGGGGGTGCAGAAGCTCCCAAGGGTTTGGCTGTTCGCCAATTAAAGCGGTACGTGAGCTGGGTTTAGAACGTCGCGAGACAGTTCGGTCCCTATCTGGTGTGGGCGGAGCAGGATTGATGGAATCTGACCTTAGTACGAGAGGACCGGGTTGGATTGACCTCTAGTGTACGAGTTATCGTGCCAACGGTAGCGCTCGGTAGCTATGTCGAGCATGGATAAACGCTGAATGCATCTAAGCGTGAAGCCAGACCAAAGATTAGTCCTGCCAGTGAGACTCCTTGTAGACCACGAGGTTGATAGGCTGGGAATGCAAGCGCAGTAATGCGTTCAGTTGACCAGTACTAATGTTCCCAAGGCTTGACCGTAAGATTTACTTACGAGCAAACCAATAAAGCTGCAATCCGCACAGCTAAAGTTAACTATTCGATTCTCAAAGCTCTCTTCGGAGAGTTGACAGGTTTTCCGGTGATTTTGTCGAGAGGGTCACACCCGTTCCCATCCCGAACACGGAAGTTAAGCCTCTTGGAGCCGATGGTACTGCGTGGGTAGCTGCGTGGGAGAGTAGGAAGTCGCCGGGATTAATACGCATACGGAAGCCCGCTCGGTTTGAACACCGGAGCGGGCTTTCGTTTTTATGCGTTCTCTTAGACAATGGTTCTCTCCTTCGGGCAACAATTCGGCTTTTCCCGATGCCATATGGAAGAGATTTGAAGCGCAGGATTATTTTATGAGACAGGCTGTCAGAATCGCGTTAGTGGCCTTCGCATTTTCAACCGCCGGGTTGAGTTGCCGGACAGAAAACGCACCGCAGGCTACGGGCACGAACCCGGTTTCGACGAACGTCGCGAACCGGGCGGGCAAGGATGAGGCATCCAACCAGCCTGTGCCCGTCTACGGCTTTGACGTGGTCAACACTTTCGTGCACGACTCGAAAGCGTTTACGCAGGGATTGATTTTTCAAGACGGCGCGCTGCTCGAAAGTACCGGACAGAACGGCAGTTCAAGTTTGCGCCGGGTCGAGTTGAAGACGGGGAAGGTGATCCAGAAGGTTGACGTGCCGGGCCAGTATTTCGCTGAGGGGATGACGCTCTTCAACGGCAGGATTTATCAACTCACCTGGCGCAACCAGAAGGGTTTTATTTACGACCCGGCGACTTTCGCCAAACAGGGCGAGTTTCGTTACGACGGCGAGGGCTGGGGCCTCACGCACGATGCCGACTCGCTGATCCTGAGCGACGGCACGTACCAACTTCGCTTCCTCGACCCTAACACTTATGAGGTCAAGCGGACGATCAGCGTCTACGACCGCAGCCAGCCGCTCCGTGAGTTGAACGAACTCGAATACGTGAAGGGCGAAATTTACGCAAACGTCTGGCACGACGACCGCATCGCGCGCATTGACCCGCAGACGGGCAGGATACTCGGCTGGATTGATCTGGCAGGCTTGCTCCCCGCTGGCGACGTGAGCAATGAAGAGGCCGTGCTCAACGGCATCGCTTACGACGAGACGGGCGACAGGCTCTACGTGACCGGCAAGCTGTGGCCGAAGATTTTTGAAATCCGTTTGAAACGGAAGTGACGTGCCGCCGAGCGGCGTGACAGCCGAAGACAGGGCAAATCGCGTTGAAGTTCGACACCTACTTTCGAGTCTCCTCGTATGCGATGATCGCGTGCGGCGCGTTGGCGCTCGTTGTGTCGGGAGGGATGGGCGTATGGCTGGCCTTTTTGATGACGGGGGCGCTCGTCGTCTCTTGGGCGCTTGAGGGGAGAGGTTGGCAGCTATCGGAGCGCGCTGGCCTCGTCATCGTCCTGCTTTCGCTACCTTTGTTTTATCTCGACTGGAAGATACAAAGCTCCGACATCTTCGCGCTTGAGTACGGGCACTTACAGTCCAGACTCGGCGCGCTCGTACACCTCACGCTTTTCCTCTCCGCCGTCAAGCTCTTTCAGGTTAAGGCCGACCGCGACTGGCTCTTCCTCTATTTGATTTCTTTCTTCGAGGTGCTGCTGGCGGCGGGCTTAAGCATCAGTCCGGTCTTTCTGGCGGTGCTCGGCCTCTACATGTTCTGCGCGCTGTTGTCCATCATCTGCTTCGAGCTGAGGAAGGCACGCCGGGTCGTGCCGTATGGCGAGAGCCGTCTGCTCGTCGAGCACGATGCAGGGTCGCGTTGGCGGCAAAGGCGCACGGGCCAGAGACGGACGAGAGAACTGCGGCGCTTGCTCGTCGCCGCCGCGTGCCTGCTCACTTTGATTTTCGTCTTTGCCCTGCCGATCTTTTTCCTGACGCCGCGAGCGAGCGAGAGCGCACTGGCGATGGCGGGCGGGAGCGCCTCGACCGGCTACGTCGGGTTCTCCGACCGCATGACGCTCGGCGACATTGGGCGTTTGCAGCGGAGCAACGAACTCGTGATGCGTGTGCGCGTCGAGAATCCACAGGCCGCGCGCAATCGGAATTTGCGCTGGCGCGGCGTGGCTCTGGACAATTTTAACGGGCGTGCGTGGTCGCGCTCTTCAGACGAGGTCGAGTCGTTGCTCGGCGACCAGCGAAACTTCTTCCCGCTCGGCAAGACGGAAGACTTGAGCCGCCTGACGACGCAGACGTTTTTCGTCGAGCCGATAGATACGCCCGTGCTGTTCGTCGCGCCGCGCGCCGTCGCCTTGCAGGGCGCGATGCCCTTCGTCCGCAGAGACGGCGGCGACGGCCTCGCCTCACGCGCGCACCCGCAGGAGAGGATCACGTACCGCGCCTACTCCGACATGGTCGAGCCGTCGCCTGCGGAACTGCGCGCGGATCGCCAGCCTTACCCGCTTGACGAGACGCCGAACCTGCGCCTGCCAATTGACGACTACCTGCAACTGCCGTCCGGCCTTGACTCGCGCATCGCGGGCCTCGCGCGGCAGGTGATTAACCGCGCGGGCGCGCGCAACCGCTACGACATGGCGCGCGTCATCGAGACGCACCTCGGCGCGAACGCATATGGCGGCGAATATTCGTATTCGCTTGAGATGAAGGCCGCCGGGCCAGACCCGCTCGCGGATTTTCTTTTCCGCATACGCGCCGGACATTGCGAATATTTCTCGTCTGCGATGGCGATTATGCTTCGCACGCAGGGGATCGCGGCGCGCGTGGTCAACGGTTTTCAGCGTGGCGAATACAACGGCGCGGCGGACGCATACACAGTCCGGCAGGCGGACGCGCATTCCTGGGTCGAGGTTTATTTTCCGGAGACGGACGCGTGGGTAACTTTCGATCCGACGCCGACGGCGGGTCGCCCGAACGGCGCGACCGTGCCGGGGCTGCGCGGGCAGTTGCAAAAGTACGGGGAAGCTTTAGAGTTGTTGTGGATTCAATACGTCGTCACTTACGACAAGCAGGAACAAAGGACGCTGGCGCGGACTTTACGCAGCCGGCTCGGTTCTTATCGCGCGCAGGCCGCACAGACTGCGACGGGTCTGAAGTCGTGGCTGTCTGCATTGTGGAACAATGCCCCCGGCAGTCTGGGAAACACCGGCCAGACGGGGCTGAACGCTCTGACGCCGTTTCTCCTGGCGAGCGCGTTGCTACTGCTTTTGCCTGTCTTTTATCTTCTCTACCGGAGAGGCTTCGGCTTCAGGCGTCGCGCGCGGGGCGTGTATGAAATGCGTGAGAGCGCCCCGGTCGTTCGTTTCTACGAACGCATGATGAAGGCGCTGGAGATGCGCGGGTTGCGACGAGCGGGGCATCAAACGCCGCTGGAGTTTGCCTTAGCCACGGACATGCCCGAAGCTCTGACGATTACAGAAGCTTACAACCGCGTGCGCTACGGTGAGCGGCAGTTGTCACGCGAAGAAGTCGCATGCGTCGAAGACTGCTTGCGGCGGATCGAGGAGAAGACTGAAGCATGAAGCAATCGCGCGGCTGATATTGATTAGATTGGCGATTATCACAGCTAAGTTTTACGACACGAAAAATTATGAAGAAGATCGGCTTTATCAGTCTGGGATGCCCGAAGAATCTCGTTGACAGCGAGGTGATGATGGGCAAGCTCAAGCAGGACGGCTACGAAATTACTAATGACGCGAGCGAGGCCGACACGCTCGTCGTCAATACGTGTGGCTTCATTGACGCGGCGAAGAAGGAATCAATTGACGCGATTCTCGAAGCCGCGCGGTTGAAGTCGGAGGGCAGTTGCACGCGGCTCGTCGTCGCGGGCTGCCTCGTCGAGCGTTACCGCGACGAGTTGCGCGCGGAGATGCCGGAAGTTGACGCCTTTATCGGGACGAACCAGATCAACGACATCACGACTGTCTGCGACGAACGCGTCAACACGCGTTCGCTCCCCATCCTCAAGCTCGGCGACCAGAGCGCGACGTATCTTTATGACGAGTCAACGCCGCGCATACTCGCCACGCCCGGCTACAGCGCATACGTCAAAATCGCAGAAGGGTGCGACCGTCCCTGCGCCTTCTGTTTTATCCCGCAGATGCGCGGGCACTTTCGCAGTCGTCGCTTCGGCTCGGTCGTCAGCGAAGCTCAGGCGCTTACGGAGAAAGGCGTTAGGGAGATCGTCCTCGTCGCGCAGGACTCTTCGCGCTACGGCGAAGACCTCGGACAGCAGGACGGACTCGCGCTTCTCATGCGCGAACTCTCGCACCTCGACGCCGTCGAATGGGTGCGCGTGATGTACACCTACCCGACGCACATCAGCGATGCGTTCCTCGAAGTGCTGGCGACGGAGCCGAAGGCCGTCAAGTATCTCGACATGCCCTTGCAGCACGCCTCCGCGAACGTCCTGAAGTTGATGAAACGCGGCGGCACGCGCGCCTCGCTCGAACGACTCATCGAGCGCGTGCGGGCGCGTGTGCCCGGCATCGCCGTCCGCACGACGTTCATCACGGGCTTCCCCGGCGAGACGGAGGAGGACTTCGAGGAACTGCTTGCCTTCGTCCGCGCAGTCGAGTTCGACCGCGTCGGCGTCTTCACCTATTCGGACGAGGAAGGCACGCACGCCTACGACCTGCCCGGCAAGGTTGACCCAAAAATCGCCGCACGCCGCCGCGCACGTCTGATGAAAGAGCAGGCGCGCATCTCTCTCAAGAAAAACAAAGCGCGCGTCGGCTCGGTTGTGAGAGTGCTGTTCGAGGGCGCGTCGAAGGAGACAGATCTGCTCTGGCAGGGACGCACGGAGACGCAGGCCCCGGACATAGACGGCTGCGTGCTCATCAACGACGCGCCGGAAGGTTTCACGCCGGAGCCGGGCGATTTCGTCAACGTCGAGATCACGGAAGCGCAGCAGTACGACCTTGTGGGACGCATTATCTCGTAAAGCGCGCCGAGACTGTCTAAATAGTGTTGGGCAACCTCTCGTTGAATATGATTGACAAGGAGAAAATGATGTCTCACCCCATCACCATGGGCGAGCGAATCTGGTGTCCGTCCTGCAAAGATTACGTTCAATTGATCAGAATCCAAAGAGCGGCAAAGCTCGCCGATGTGAATCGGAGAACCATCTACCGCTACATTGAAGATAACAAAGTTTATGCTGTCAAAGTTGTAGGCAAAACGTATCGCGTGTGCTGTAGTTGTTTATTAAAGCAGAACACGGACGACTGATAAGTGAAATTATCCTAATCAGTCAAAAATAGTGTGACAAAGTGTGACATTTGGTACTTGTTTGATATTAACTGCGAGTGTACCCTATGCATGTTCAGTTTTATTCAAATGGATTGCCCACTTGACCACAGAACCAACATGAACACCTGAACCTACTGGAGGGCAACGCAAATGATCAAGCTAAAACATCGACGGTTACTCCTGAGCGTACTTACGATCACGCTGTTCGCTTCGCTTACCGTGAATGAAACCGTAGCTCAAAGTAATAAAGTTGCAGAAACAAAGTTACAAGAAGTCGCTGAAACAAAGTTACCGTCTGGAAACTGGTCGTGGAGCGCACATTCTTTTAGTGCACATCCTTATTGGAGCGCAGATTACGGGAATTTGCCTGTTGTTGTGTATAGCGTCACATCAGACGAACGCGCAAGAATCGCAAAAGTTGGCGTTAAAAACTTCTCTGATAAGTCTGTGGTGGGAATCAGATTCGGCTGGTTTCTAACTACTGAAGAAGACTTGGGCACTATTTTGCAACATGGGCAAACGCCTCTTCTTGAGATTGAAAATTTGCTTTCACCAAGCGACATTAGAATCCTAGTGTACCCGGTTACTTCCATAGGCAAGATATATAAACCTTTGCTTAAAGACGGGGTTCTCAATGGGGATTTTAATATTTTTATTGGCGTTGAGGAAATTCGCTACAGCGATGGAACGATATGGAAGCTAGAGAAAACACAAGGTAAAGCCAGACAGCGAAACCGCAAACCAATCTTTGTGTCGGCTTCAGCCATCCAGTGTCCAAGACAAAAGTGTAAAAGTAATGTTGCGGGCACTGGAGAGACCGTTTATTATACTTGTGAACCCAGTACACTTAACGAGACTTGTTCTAACAGTGCAAATGCACGATCTTGCACAAACAACGCCTGCGGTTTTGGCGGTGGTATCGGAGGCATAGAACCATAACCTATAGAATCAACGTCGGAAAAGGAGACCGCCCGGAAGCCATTATAGGCTCACGGGCGGCTCTTTTATTTTAATCTCTACTGGCTTAATTCCCCACAGCTTATTGTGAGGCAGTTTACTGCTATTAAAGAAAAAGCCAATTACGAGTAGGAAAAGCAATTATAATACATGAGGTGTCTCCCTCTGTAGGTTGCCCAACAAGTCATTCAACGCGAGGCGCGACAGCTTCTTTGTCATCAATCTTGCTTGCAGTCAGGTTGTGTGCCGCCGCGCGCCCGCGTTAATTCCGGCGTTGGGCATCTTCGAGTTCTCCATGGGCTTTAAGAGTTGAAAGTGATAATTGACTTGAGAGGGGCTTCTCAAGACTTGAGAAAGACTTCTTGAGACTTAAGAAGCGCCTCCCAAGCTTTGAGAGGCCCTTCTCAAGTCTTGGGAGGCGACACTTAAGACTTGAGAAGGGCCTCTTATAAGTTGAGAAGACCCTCCCAAATGTTAAGAAGGGCTTCTCAAGTGTTAAGAAACGCCACTTAAGTCTTGAGTGGGGCTTCTCAAGTCTTGAGAAGTGCCTCCCAAGACTTGAGAAGCCCCTCCCAATCTTTAGGAGGCGCACCCGAAGTTAAGGCGCACTCGCAGACGGGTGAGGAGTGACATGCCGACTGTCAAAGAATCGAGCGACGAGATGAATCCGCCCGTCCTGACCGTCGGCGTCTCCCTCACGCCCGCGCCAAGTCAGCGGACGGCGGGCGATTACCTCGCTCTGGCGGTGGCGACGTGCGGCGTCGGGTTTCTCCCGCTCGCGCCGGGGACGTGGGGTTCGGCTGTCGGCGTCGGTCTTTATCTCGCGCTCGTATGGGTTTTCGGTCTCGCCGCCCGGTGGTACATAAGTTACGGTAACTCGCATGACTTTCTGATATCAGGGGACGCTATTAGTTATACTTTCACGGCGGCGCTGCTCGCCCTCATCGTCATCATTTGCGTGGCGGGGACGTGGGCGGCGACACGCGCGGAAAAGTTATTGGGTAAGAAAGACCCCGGAGCAGTCGTGGTGGACGAAGTGGCGGGACAGTTAATCGCCTTCGTCTTCGTGCCACCGGGCAGATGGCTCTGGTTAATCGTCGTCGGCTTCATCGCCTTCCGGCTCTTCGACATCTGGAAGCCTTACCCGATTCGTCGCCTCGAATCGCTCGGAGGCGGCCTCGGCATCATGGCCGACGACGTGCTCGCGGGCGCGTATGCGGCGGTGTTAATGTCTCTGTTGACATCAATCTATTTATGGCTCTGAAGGAGGGCGGAATGGAAGAAACAAAAGACCCTAAGTCCGGCGTGAACGTTTCGGACGAGACGGAAACAACGGCGACTCCGAAGCGCGACGCGGAGGCGACGAGCAGCGCGACTCTCAGCGACATCGAAGACAGCGAGAAGCTGACCGGCGGAAGCAGCGGCGGTTCGGAGAGCAGCGGTTCTCTGGAAGGCTCTACACCGTCGCCCGTCACGGAAGGCGGCGGACGCGCCGACGGCAGCGACAGCGGCGGCCCTATGTAATGCAGCGTAGTTATTTCTGTAGGGGCAGGGCTTGTCCCTGCCCGCGTACATCCCTCATATGCAGCTTGTATTCAAATAAAGCATTGCGGGCAGGGACAAGCCCTGCCCCTACAATTTTATCCAATGACAGACATTAAAATCTTTGTTTCCGACGACGTGAGCGAGAGCGGCCTTGAGCCTCTGCGCTCGGCTGGCTTCGCGGTTGAGAAGAGAGCAGGCCTCAAGGGCGCGGAACTGCTCGAAGCGGTGCGCGAGTGCGACGGGTTGATAGTGCGTAGCGAGACGAAGGTGACGACGGAAGTGCTGGACGCCGCCGGACGCCTGCGCGCCATCGGACGCGCGGGCGTCGGTGTGGACAACATTGACGTGCCGGCGGCGACGGCGCGCGGCGTCGTCGTGATGAACGCGCCGGACGGCAACACGATGACGACAGCCGAACACACGCTGGCGCTGCTGCTCGCGCTCGCGCGGCGCGTGCCGCAGGGCAACGCGAGCCTGAAAGCGAGCCGCTGGGAGCGCAAGCAATTCGTCGGCGTGGAACTGCGCGGCAAGACGCTCGGCATCGTGGGACTGGGACGCATCGGTCGCGTGGTGGCGAGCCGCGCGCGCGGCTTCGAGATGAAGGTCGTCGCCTTCGACCCCTTTATCGTGCCGGAACAGGCGCGCGAACTCGACCTCGAACTCGCCACGCTCGAAGAGGTCTGCGCGCGAGCGGATTTCATCACCGTGCACACGCCCCTGACGCCCGAAACTCGCGGCATCATCGGCGCACGCGAATTCTCGCAGATGAAGACGGGCGTGCGCGTCATCAACTGCGCGCGTGGCGGACTCGTGGACGAGCGCGCTCTGTACTCCGCGATTAAGGAAGGGCGTGTGGCGGGCGCGGCGCTCGACGTGTTCGAGCAGGAGCCGCCGCCGCCGGATCACCCTCTGCTCGCGCTCGAAGAGGTCGTCGTCACGCCGCACCTCGGCGCTTCGACCACCGAGGCGCAGGAGGGTGTGGCCGTCACGGTGGCCGAACAGATGCGCGACTATTTCCTGACGGGCGCGCTGCGCGGCGCGGTCAACTTCCCTGCGGTCGCCGCGCACGAGTTGGTCTTGCTCAAGCCTTACATGACGTTGGCCGAGCGACTCGGCATGTTCCAGTCGCAGTTGATTGACGAGGCTGTGCGCGAAGTGCAACTCGAATTCGCGGGCGAAGTGGCGGAGTTGGATGCGACGCCCGTCACGCGCTCGTTCATCGCGGGATTGCTGCGGAACATGAGCGCACGCGTCAACGTCGTCAACGCGCTGCTGATCGCGGAGGAGCGCGGCATCGGCGTCACCACATCTTACAAACGCGGCAGCGTGGCGGGCGATTTGACGCCGGCGATTCGCACGCGCGTCCTGACGGGCAAAGGCGAGCACACCGTCGCGGGCGCGCTCTTCGGACAGCAGTCGGACGGGCGCATCACGGAGATTGACGGCTTTCGCATCGAGGCTACGCCAGCCGGCAACATGCTCATCACGCGCAGCAGCGACGTGCCCGGCGTCATCGGTCGCGTCGGCATGTGCCTCGGCACGCACGGCGTCAACATCAGCCGCTTCCACTTAGGCCGTCGTGCGCGCGGAGGCGAAGCCATCGCCGTCATCGAAACCGATGCGCCCCTCGACGACGCGACGCTCGCCGAACTTCGCTCGTTCGAGCAGGTCATCTCGGCGAGGCAGATCGAGTTGGACGCGTAGGATAGGCATTCCTGCCTGCCCTACGCGTCACTCAATCGTGAAATTGACGCGCTGAGAGGCGCTGGTCTTGGCGGAGCGGTCTATGGCCGTGAGTTGGAGGATGTAGCGCCCTGCGGGAAAAGTGTCGAGCGCGACTTCCGCCGCATAGGGAATGCGCGTGTGGTCGGGGATGCCTTCGGTCGAGACCTTCTTGAGCGGGGCGGTCAGGACGGGCTGATCGTCCCTGAAGATTTGAATTTGGAGCGCCACGTCGGGGGCCGCGTTGGCGTTCGCCGCCGCGTTGTAGATGAAGGCCATGAAGCGCACCCAGGACGTGCGTGGAAAGCGCCGGTCAACGCTCAACTCCACACTCTCCAGCGTTTCTTCCCTGACCGCGCTCGCCAGATTCTTCCTCAGGCGTTCGCCGAGGAAAATGCTGCTCATGGAAAGCTGCCCCTGCTTCAACTCAGGGACTTCGATCCACTGCATGGCGCTCCCCGTGCGACCGCTCTGCTGGTGTCGCGTCGCCACACGCACCTGATAAAGCCCCGGCTTGACGGAGACAGTGTGCGTATACATGACGTGCTGCGGCCCCGCCTGTGTGAGGAGCGCCTGTGGAATGGTTAGTTGTTGTTTGAGGGAGGTGACGTAAGAGCCTCGGTCGTCAAAGACAACCAGCGCCGTATCCACCCGCGCGCTCTCCTTCGTACCGTCCGCCAGCAGACCGTAAGCCTCGCGCGTCAGCTCCAGAGAGGCCGTCAGTTCCGTCCCGCCGTTCTGGGTCTTCACGTAACCGAGCGCGAGCGAAGTCGGTAGCGCGCTGCGCGGGTAAAGCGTCCGAATCGCTTTCGCCAGTTCGCGATCAGGCACGGACTGCGTGGGGGCATTCGCCTCGACTTTATCCTTCTCTTTTTTCGCCGACGCGCGTTCGCCGTTCGATGGAGGCGGCGCGTCGTAGAAGCCTCGACGGACGACGACGTTCAAGTCGGGCCTGTCTTTCAAGCTCACTTCGATGCGGTGAAACTTCGCGCCGCCACCACCACCACGCCCCTCCGCGTTCTCAGGCCGCCACGCTAGAAGGTAATAGACGGAACTCTCTTGCAGCCCCTTGTTGACGGCGTCCCCGATGGCATTGGTGTTGACGAGCGCACGCCCGCCGGTCTCGACGGCGAGGATGTGGAGCGGTTCCTGCCGTGCGGAAATCTCCTGCGCGTCGGTTGACGTTAAGCGGCCCATCGGGTCGAAAGCCCTGTCGCCGGTGGCGTCCGGCATGCCGGATGTCAGCCCCTGCGCGTCGAGACTGTAGATAACCACGCCGGAGCGCGCCGCCGCGTCCGTCACGCGTCGCAGGAAATCTTTGATGTTGCCGCTGTAGTCGAGCGGGAAGCCTTCGGAGATAAAGAAGAGAATCTTTCGCCCCGGCAACGGAGACGCGCCGCGCATCATGTATTCGAGCGAACGGAGCGTGTTGGCGGAGACGCTGCTCGACGCGGCACCGATGGAGCGCGCGCGCGCCTCAACCATGTTCTCGGCCACCTGGCGCTTCAACCCCAGACTGTCGCGCAGCAGAGCGTCCACGAACACATCACGCACCTGATAGTCGTTGCGTTCGATGGCGATGGCCTGTACTTCGGACATGGGCGGGCGCTCGCCGTCGAACACGCTTGAGCTACGCGAGCCGATGCGTGTAATGGCGGTGCGGAGCACTGCCTTGTTGTCGGTCAGTTGTTGCAGGAATCCGATCTGGCCGCTGGCGGAAGTGATCGCGGCTACATCATTCTGCCGCAGTTCCTCATCAACGAAGCGGTGCAGCAGCTTTCGCATACGGATGCCGCCGTCGGCGGAAAGATGCAGGTCGTCCACGAAAAAGAAGATGATGCGACCGCGATCCAGCGGCACTACTGCGCCGCCGGTCTTCTCCCTCGGAGAACGCGTCAGTCCACCGCGCGCTGCGGCCAGTTGCGCGTCCTCGTCAACCGTCCCGGCCTTGATGCGCTCGAAGAAAGAGACGGATTGCGGCTTCCCGTCCACGCGCAACTCAAACTGTTCGGGCTTGAGTCCGTCAACGAACTTGCCTCCTTTGTCGAACACCATCACGTCCGTCTGCCAGAGTTCGGAACTGATGCGGACTACATCGTCAGACTCGGCCGCCGGCGTTTGAGCGGGCGCAATCTTCGCGTCCTGCGCGTGTGAAGGCGGCGCGGCGAGGCAGAGGCAAACGAGCAGAGAACTGAGAAGGCGTGTAACGGGAGCAGCAAAGGAGGGCATAGAATTTCTCCCCGATGGTAGAACTTTTCCCACGCATCTTACCACGCGCGAGCCGCCGCGCGAGAACGGCAGCGGTCGCGCACACATTTTTGGATAACCAAGGCGAGGCTGTCGGCAACAGAGATGAGCAAAGAAGGCGGTGGGTTGCGTCGAAGCAAGTATCTGCCAACGGAACCAGTCGCAATGATAAACTTATCCGGCCACTCTTCCGTATTAACGCACGATACAACAACCAAACTGGCCCAACCGGGCACACGCGAATCCTTCGGAAGCCGGCAGGAGGTCAGCCCTTCAGACGTGAGTGACACACAACCCACACTCCTGCTCGACAGGGTGACGAAAAGCTACGACTCCTTCACAGCCGTCAACGAACTGAGCCTGACCGTGCGCGCCGGGAGAATCTTCGGCCTGCTCGGCCCCAACGGGGCGGGGAAGACCACGACGATTCGCATGATCGTCGGCATCACGATGCCGGACTCCGGGCGCATCGAGTTGTTCGGCCAGAAGGTCAACCCGCGACTGCAAGACCGCATCGGCTATCTTCCGGAGGAGCGCGGCCTCTACAAAAAGATGAAGGTCGGCGACCAGTTGCGTTTCTTCGCGGAGTTGAAGAACGTACATGGTCGCGCCGCCGAAGAGTCTTTGGATCGCTGGCTCCTGAAAGTGAAGCTGACGGATTGGAAGAACAAGAAGGCGTCGGAACTGTCGAAGGGCATGCAGCAGAAAATCCAGTTCATCGCCGCCGTGATGCACGATCCCGATTTGCTCATCCTCGACGAACCCTTCTCCGGCCTCGACCCCGTCAACGTTGATCTTCTCAAAGACCTCGTGCTTGAGTTGAAGGCGGCGGGCAAGACCATCATCTTCTCGACGCACCAGATGGAGATTGCCGAGAAGATTTGCGACGACATCTGCCTCATCAATCGCTCGCGCAAAATTCTCGACGGCAGCATCCGCGCGGTGAAAAGCGGCTTCGGTCGTAACGCCGTCGCGTTGCGCGTCGCGGGCGGCGACGACGTGCTGGAAGACGCGAAGCTCGTGGCGAAACTAGAGCGCCACAGCGACGACGTGGAAGCACTGCTCGCGCCGGGCGCTGACCCGCAGGAGTTATTGCGGCGGCTCGTCGCGTCGGGCGCGAGCGTCGCCAAGTTTGAACTCGTCGAGGCGAGCCTGCACGACATCTTCGTCGAAAAGGTCGGGGGTGACGCATGAACAAGTTTCTCGCCGTCGTCAGACGCGAGTACGTCCAACGCGTCCGCAGCCGTATGTTCGTCGTCGCGACCGTTTTGGGGCCGCTCATGCTGGTGCTCTTCACAATCGTGCCCGCGATGATTGCGGGCATCAAGACCGGCGGCCCCGTGCGTATCGCAGTCGTGGACGAGAGCGGTCGTCTGTATGAACGCGTGCGCCAGTCAATCCTGAGCGACAGCCGCGAAGAGGATGAAGAAGACGAGTCCGCAGGCGAGAAGGCCGTCTCCGGCGCTGTCAATCAAAACACTTCGGATCGGTTGCGGAAAACGGGAGCGGCCACGGCGCAGAGCTACGAAGTGGGGCAGTTCGCGACTGAAGGGCGCACGCCCGCCGAAGTGAAGAAGCTGTTGAACGAGCGCGTGAAGTGGGACGAACTGGACGCCTACCTGATTCTGCCCGGCGGGATTCTGGAAAACGGCGAGGCGGAATTTTACGCGCGCAACGTCGGCGACCTGTTCACCAAGAGACAGATTCAAGACCGCCTGACGAGGGCCGTCCGCGAGCAGCGCATGATCGAGCGCAACATCCAGCCGGGCGACATGCGCGAGATCAACAGACCTCTGAAGTTGAAATCCTCGAAGGTCGGCGAGAGCGGCGCGGAGGAAGATACGGGGCAGGGCTTCTACATGGTCTTCATCCTCGGCTTCATCATCTACCTGACGATACTTATGTACGGGCAGGTGATTCTCGGCGCGGTCATCGAAGAAAAGGAGACGCGCATCGCTGAAGTCCTGTTCTCTTCGATACGCTCCTTCCCGTTGATGTTGGGCAAACTGATCGGCGTCTCGCTCGTGGCACTGACGCAGTTCGCCATCTGGGGACTCGCCTTCGCGGCCTTCGCGCTCTACGGCGTCGCGATGCTCGCGGCGCAGGGCATGCCGATCAACCTCCCGCGCATCCCGCCGACGCTGTTCATCTACTTTCCGCTGTTCTTCCTGCTCGGCTATTTCATCTACTCGACCATCTATGCGCTCGTCGGCTCGATGGTGACGACGGCGCAGGAGGGCGGGCAACTGGCGATGCCCGTCATCATGCTCCTCGTCTTCGGCATCTATCTTGCATTCCCGGTCATACGCAGTCCCAACTCTACCTTCGCGTTCTGGATTTCGATGGTGCCCTTCTTCTCGCCGATCACGATGCTCGTCCGCATCGTCACGCAGACGCCGCCCTTCTGGCAGATCGCGCTCTCGCTCGTCGTCGGCTTCGCCACGGTCGTCCTACTCCTCTGGCTCGCCGCGCGCATCTACCGCGTCGGCATGTTGATGTACGGCAAGAAGGCGAGCCTCCCGGAAGCGTGGCGCTGGATCAGGCAGTCGTGAGCGCAAGCGGCGAAGGCATACTCTCTACTGCCGGAGTGCGTGCGACAGCAGACCAGCCTTGCAGAGATGGGCCGTTTGAGTCGCTTTCAGCCTCTCAATGCTGATCTCCCATCACACAAGAGCGGCTCCGTCCCTTAAGGAACGAAGCCGCTCTTGTGCTTTGCAGCGTCCGGGGTTCGGTCTTACATCCCCATCCCGCCGCCCATGCCGCCCATGCCGCCGGGCATGCCCGGAGCCTTGTCGTCTTCCGGCAGTTCGGCGATGAGCGCCTCGGTCGTGAGCATTAGGCCCGCGATGGAGGCGGCGTTCTGAAGCGCCGAGCGCGTGACCTTTGCAGGGTCAATGACGCCCGCCTCGACGAGGTCTTCGAGCGTGTCGGTCGCCGCGTTGTAGCCGAAGGTCTCCTTCTTCTGGCTACGCACGTGCTCGACGATGACCGCGCCTTCTTTGCCCGCGTTGTAAACAATCTGACGTAGCGGCTCTTCGAGCGCGCGTTTCACGATGGTGACGCCGATCTGCTCGTCCGCGTCGCCCTCGCCCTCTGCGTTCGCGAGGAACTTCTCAAGCGCCTTGGCCGCGCGCACCAGCGCGACGCCGCCGCCGGGGACGATGCCTTCCTCGACCGCCGCGCGTGTGGCGTGCATCGCATCCTCGACGCGAGCCTTCTTTTCCTTCAGCTCCGTCTCGGTCGCCGCGCCGACGCGAATCACCGCGACCCCGCCGACGAGCTTCGCCAGACGCTCCTGCAATTTCTCGCGGTCGTAGTCCGAAGAGGTGTCTTCAATCTGCGCCTTCAAAGTCTTGACGCGACCCTGCACGTCGGAGTCTTTGCCGCCGCCCTCGACGATGGTCGTGTTGTCCTTGTCAATGATGACCTTCTTGGCGCGACCGAGGTCTTCGAGCTTGATGTTCTCAAGCTTGACGCCGAGGTCTTCGCTGATCGCCTGCCCGCCCGTCGAGATGGCGATGTCTTCGAGCATCGCCTTGCGGCGGTCGCCGAAGCCGGGTGCTTTCACCGCTGCGACGTTCAAAGTGCCGCGCAGTTTGTTGACGACGAGCGTTGCCAGCGCCTCGCCCTCGACATCTTCCGCGATGATGAGCAGCGGCTTGCCGAGCTTCGCCACCTGCTCAAGAATCGGCAGCAGGTCTTTCATCGAACTGATTTTCTTCTCGTTGATGAGGATGAGCGGGTTGTCGAGCACGACTTCCATGCGTTCTGGGTCGGTGACGAAGTAGGGCGACAGATACCCGCGGTCGAACTGCATACCCTCGACCACTTCGAGCGCCGTCTCCATCGTCTTCGACTCTTCGACCGTGATGACGCCGTCCTTGCCAACCTTGTCCATCGCCTCTGCGATCAATGCGCCGATGGTGCGGTCGCCGTTAGCAGAGATCGTGCCGACCTGCGCGATCATGTCGCCCTTAACCGGCTTCGACATGCGCTTGATCTCCGCAATCGCCTTCTCCACAGCCTTGTCAATACCGCGCTTCAAGGCCATCGGGTTCGCGCCCGCCGCGACCGTCTTGACGCCCTCGCGGAAGATCGCCTGCGCCAGCACGGTCGCCGTCGTCGTGCCGTCGCCCGCCACGTCCGAAGTCTTCGACGCAACCTCACGCACCATCTGCGCGCCCATGTTCTCCATCGAGTCTTTCAACTCAATCTCTTTCGCCACTGTCACGCCGTCCTTGGTGATCGTCGGCGAACCATATTTCTTGTCGAGCACGACGTTGCGCCCCTTCGGGCCGAGCGTAATCTTCACCGCATCGGCGAGCTGGTTGACGCCGCGCAAAATCGCCGCGCGCGACTCTTCGCCATGAACTACTTGCTTTGCCATAACAGATTCTTCTCCTTACCTCGCCGACGGCGATTACCTCGCCCTCCTGCGGCTTCTCTTTGGCGGAGTCCGGGATGATGATCCCGCCGCGCACCTGCTCGCCCTCTTCAATCCGGCGGACGATCACTCGGTCATGTAAAGGTTTGATGTTCGTAGCCATATTGCTCCTTTCCAGTGTGTCACCAGTCTATTAAGTGGTGAGTTGTTTGATTGCAAAAGCCCTCATTTGAGCATCCGCCCGCGAGGAGTAACGTCGTGTAAAGCGCACTTTGCCTGAAAATTCCAGATAGAATCGGTCAGTTCTGGCACTCTCTCGACGGGAGTGCTAAAAATATAGCAGTTTACGCAGGCTTGTCAACCGGCAGGCTCTTGCGAAGGGTGTTTCTGAGTTGTCTTCAACGCCCCCGGCGCGTGGGCGTCTTGCGCGAGGCTTGCTTGATGCTGGCGCGTTCCTGCGTGCGATATGACGCGACCCGCTTGGAGAGCGTGTTGCGGTGGATGCCGAGTGTGGTGGCGGTGCGGGAAAGATGTTCTTTGTTTCGCGAGAGGGCTTTTTGTATGTAGAGCTTCTCGAATTCCGAGAGGGCTTCGTCGAGCATGATCTGGCCGTCGAGCATCTCGTCTATCAAAGCTTCAAGGCGGGCGCGCATCTGCATAGGTCGCTCCAGCGGAAGGTATAGAATATCAATCACCGGCATGCCCCTTGAGACAAGAGTTTTTCAAGCAGTCAAGCGTTTGTATTCCTCGATAAAACGATTACGCACATCAGAAGAAGTGCAGGCGGCAAGTATCCATGCACCACGCGCCAGGACGGGGGCCGTGCGTGCCTCCGTCACCGAGTCGAGCTGGACGGGAAAGGCCGTGAGCGCAAGGTAGACGGCGGAGCAGACAGCCACGCCGCGCACGAAACCGAAAGCCGCCCCGATTACGCGGTCGAACCATTCAAGACGGGCGCGCCTGAGTCCGGCCCTCGCCAGTCCTCCCAACGCAAAACCCAGAAACAGCACTGCCCCCACGATCAGGAGAAAGCCGCCTGCATGAGCCGCCTCTTGAGATTTTATGACGCCGAATCCGCGCAACACCGTGCCCGCCACACTGTATCCGCGCGCGGCAACAATCAACCCGACGATGAGCGCCGCGCCGGCAATCAACGCGCGCACGATGCCGCGCATCGCCCCCGCCACTATTGAGGCTCCAACAATGACGAGCACGAAGAAATCAAACAAGGTCATCATTCAAAAAAGCCCGGAGAGCCTGAAGTCCGGAGTCGCAAGAGGGAAGATGACGGCCACTTGCCTTTGACCACGGACTTTAGATTCCAACTTCCAGACTCGTCCCCGTGAGCAGCCCGTAAGCATCCAGATAGCGCGCGGTGGTGGCCGCCGCGACTTCGCGGGGCAGCAGCGGTGCGGGCGGTTGTTTGTCCCAATTGAGGGCTTCGAGATAGTCGCGCACGAACTGTTTGTCGAAAGATGGCTGCGCGTGTCCCGCTTCGTAAACGCCTGCGGGCCAAAAGCGGGAAGAGTCGGGCGTCAGCACTTCGTCAATGAGGATGATGCGCCCCAGAGCGTCGCGCCCGAACTCGAATTTTGTGTCGGCGACGATGATGCCACGGCTGAGGGCGTAAGTTTCAGCCTCCCTGTAAATCGCGAGCGAAATGTCGCGCAGCTTGTCCGTCACCTCTGCGCCGACCAACTCGCGCATGCGTACCTCGCTGATGTTTTCGTCATGTCCCCGCTCGGCCTTAGTCGCGGGCGTGAAGATCGCTTGCGGCAGTTTTTCAGACTCGCGCAGGCCGGCGGGCAGTCTGTGGCCGCAGACTTCGCCTGTGCGCTGGTAGTCTTTCCACCCTGAGCCGGCCAGATAGCCGCGCACGACGCACTCGACAGGGAAGACTTCAGTGCGACCCACGAGCATCGAGCGACCGCGCAACAAGGGCGCATGCTGCTTGATGGCGTCGGGCATCTGCTCGACATCCGTCGTGATGAGATGGTGTGGAGTGATATGGCCGAGCCGCTCAAACCAGAAGCGCGAGAGCGCCGTCAGCACTTCGCCTTTGCGCGCGATCTGCGTCGGCAGGATGCAGTCGAAAGCAGAGATGCGATCAGTGGCGACGATCAGCAGGCGCTCGTCGTCAACTTCATAAACGTCGCGCACCTTTCCGCGTCGCAGGAGCGGCAGATCGAGCAGGGATGTTTCGGTCAGGGGCTGTGTGCCGGTCATGTCGGTTGGCTCGGCTGTGAACGGTGCGAGCTTTGTAAAGAGACGAGCGCCAGAGGCGAGACGGGATTGTGCTCGCGCACTCGGAACTTTGTCAAGAGATAGACATAACAGCCATCGCGAGTGATAAGTGATGGACGAGGGAGCAAGAAGCAGTCCTTCACCTTGCTACTTAATCATCCAACATTCGTCATTGCTTTTGAGCGCCTCGCGTGGGCGGTGAAACTGTGCGGCGTGGTTGTGTGAATGCGGAGGGCAGAGCTTGAGCCTCAGCACAAAATCAGGGCTTGAATATTAGCTTTCGGGAAAACCGGAAAGCGCGTGGCTGCCGTACTTGTTTGGTAGGAAAGTTTTTGGAGGGGGCGGGACGAGTCGCGCCGAAATAGGGGCGAGTAACTTAATACTTGAGTTTATTGGCCTTGTCCTGTTATATTTTATCTGGCTGTGACGCCGAGCCAATATCACCAGGGCGTCCGCAGTGAACCCACGCGTCCGTCCGACTCCCTGAATAGCCTGTCATGAGCACAAAACCTGCGGCTAACGGTGTCAGATTGAAGAGTCCTGAAGTAGAGGCTCCGGAACCGGGCGACCGCAAACTGAACCTGCTGGTCATCGAAGATGACGACAAGATTCAGGAGGCGATCAGTGCTTACTTCTCACACAACGGCTACAACGTGCGGACGGCGGAGGACGGTCTGGCGGGCGTGCAGGCGGCTTTAAGCGAGCGCCCCGACGCCATCGTGCTCGACCTGATGCTGCCGAAGATGGATGGACTCGCCGTGTGCAGAGAGTTGAGGGAGAAGGCTTCGGCTCCGTACATCCCGATCCTGATGCTGACGGCGAAGGACGACGTGGTTGACAAGGTACTTGGGTTGGAGATGGGCGCGGACGATTACATCACCAAGCCCTTCTCTCTGCGCGAGCTGGAAGCGCGCATCAAGAGCGTCATGCGTCGCGTCCGCGCGGCGACACGCACGGAAGGGACGAGCGAGGACGCGCCGATTACGCGTGGCCGTCTGCGTATTGACCCGTCGAAGCGCGAAGTGTTGATTGGAGACCGTCTGGTCGAACTGACGCCGAAGGAGTTTGAGCTTCTGCGCCTGTTCGCATCGAATCCCGGTCGCGTCTTCCCACGTAAATACCTTCTGGAGAAAATCTGGGATTACTCCTACGAAGGCTACGACCGGACGATTGACTCGCACATCAACCGCCTGCGAGCCAAGATCGAAGACAACCCGGAAAACCCACAGATGGTTCTGACCGTCTGGGGCATCGGCTACAAGTTCAGCGACGAACGGCGCGTCGCTCGTGTTCGGGCCGCCGAACACTCCGCAGGCGCAGCAGCGCGCCAAAGAGCCTGTGGTCAGGGTGACGGGCATCGCCTCCGGCACGGGCGGCGTTTCGATTTCCGCCGACGGCTCGCTGAATCGCGCGCAGACTTGGCAAGACCCAGAAGGTTTTCACGTCGTGCTGGTGAATGGGGAGACCGGCCTCGCTGCGGGCGCGCCGCGCGGCGTCAAGGTGCGCCGCGTCGGCAGTTCGCTGGAACTCGTGGTGCCTGTCAGAGCGGGGGCCAGCGTGATGGTGCAGCCTAGGGGCAACCGGCTCGACCTCGTCGTCAGTGGCGGCAGCGTCGCAGCCGAAGGGCGAGCGGCGCAAGCCTCCGCGCCGGAGGATGCTCCGGCACAGCCCGCGCGCCAGCCGAGAGAGAGCGCGCCGCAGAGTTTGAACGTCGAGCGCGCTGCGAGCGGCGCGTCGAAGCGACAGGGGCACGATGGACTTCCTGCCGGCGAAGCGCCCTCGAAGAAAGGGAACACTATTCCGCCGGCGGACGTGGCTGCCGGGGCCGCGCCCAACAGCGCGCCTCTCGTGAGCATGCCGCCGGTGGTTGCGGCGGGTGCGGGCGACAATCCTCCCGCGCCGGAAGCAAACTCGGTCGCAGACGCAGGCGCGTCATTGAGTGTAACGACCCCGCCAGCCGTCGCGCCGTCGCAGGCGGACGGAGAGGCTCAGTCCGGTTTCTCAATCTTCTCTCTGCAAGCGTTGCTGTTTTTGCTCGGCTCTCTACTGTCGGCGGCGCTGGTCTTCGTCGTCCGTCGTCGTCGCGTCCGTGATGACGGTTTCGAGGATGTAGTCGAGACCAAATCCGGAAAGGTCGCCACCGACGCCGGCGCGGGTGCGGGAGCTCAGCTCCTTCAGCATCTCAAGGGCGACCGGCGCAAGGCCAGCGTCGGCGTTCCGTTTGAACGCCGGAGGGACAGGCAAGGCGCGGGGGATGCTGCGTCTCGCCAGCTCAAGAGCCTCGGCGATTCCGCGTCGTCCGGTCTGGGCGAGCACGCGGGGACGCGCAAGTCCGACGGCAACGTCAGCAGCCCGTCGGCTCCCGCCGTGATGTTCGGCTCTTACCAGGTTGACCAGGAAATCAGCCGCCTGATTCAAGGCGACTCGCACAACGTAGAGGTGCTCTCCTCGCGCGCCACGGACGACCGCCGCGCCATCGAAACTTCTTTGACGAAGGCGATGCGCACGCCCGAACTGGACGAAGATTGTCGCCGCCGCGCGCGGATGGCGCTCGAAGATTACGGATTCGTAGCGCGCCAGTGTGCGACGCTGCTGCTTGCCACGAACGGCTACGAACGCATCTCGGCGGCGCGCTCGCTCGGTGAGATGAGGTCGGCGCAGGCGCTTCCGTTCCTGACCGAGGCGCTTTATGACGGCGACGCGCTCGTCCGCACCGAAGCGGTGCAGAGCCTCGGCGCGCTGGGACTGCCTTCGGCCATCGGCGCGTTGCTCGACATCGCGCGCAGGCACACCGACATTCCATCCACGATTCTCGGCCCGGCGCTCACGGCCTGCTCTGTCGAGTCGCTGGAGTTCGGCTACGGGGCGTCGCCTGAAAGTCGTATCTTCGCGGGCGGGGAATTCACGGGCGAGATCAGGGGACTCGAACCCGTCGAGTCGTTCGAGCAGTTGCCGGAATGGCTCGAAGACGTGTCGTTGCAGGTCGCGCTCGACATGATGGCAAGCGATGACGTGGTGACGCGCGTCGCCGGAGCGCAGGGACTCGCGCAGTTTCAAGTGCGGCGCGCGGTCGAGGCGCTGTCGGCGGCGGCGGTGCGCGACGCAGACATCGCGGTGCGCGCGGCGGCTGTGACGAGCCTCGGCGTGATTGACCACGAGACGGTCTTCGCGCCCGTCCTGATCGCGATGGCCGACGATGCGCGCGAGGTGCGAGCGGCTTCGGCCCGCGCTCTCTCACGGCTCAGCTTCGAGCGCGCGGACGCCTACGTGCGTGTCATCCAAACTTCGGACACGGCGACGCTGCGCGAGGTGGCGCACGCCTGCGTCAAGACCGGCCTGGCCGCGCAGGCCGTCAACCGGCTCGCGAACGAAGACCGGCGGCAGGCTTACGAGTCGTTCTCGCTGCTCTCGCTCGTGCTCAAGGCGGGCGAGGCCGGCCCCGTCCTCGACGCGGTGGAGAATCACCGCGACCTCAACGTCCAGCTGGCCGCGATTCGCCTGCTCGGACTATCCCAACTGCCCGAAGCGCTCCAACAGCTTCGACGCCTCGCGGAGAACCGTGGCATCCCGGAAAAGGTGCGCGCCGCCATCGTTGAGGCCGTCGTGCAGGTCGAAACTCAGCCGGTTCGCATCCACGACGCCCCGCCGGACACAGACGCGCCCTGCAAGTTTGCGCGGCGCTGCTGTTCGTCGCCCTGCTCGGTCTGATCGCCGCCCCGCTCCACGCCCAACGCGGCTCGAAGCGCGACGCGCAAGCTTCCGGCCAGGCGAACGACAACTCTGCGGCGAAGAAACAGGTCAAGCCCAAGCGCGTCTTCATCAGCCGCAGCAGCGACTCGGCGCAGGGTTCCCGGCAGACGATCAAGTCCGACAATCCTTTGAACGATTATTCGGCCTACCGGAGCGGCGACCGCTTCTACGTCGTGCTTCCGAAGGCGGACGCCGACGCGCTCCCGAAGGGCGGCGGCGGGCGCGGCTACTCCGACATGCAGGTGCAGCGTCGCGGCAATGGGGACGTGGTGCTCTCGTACAAGGTTCAACCCGGCTCGAAGCCGCGCGTCGAACAGAAGTTCAACCGCCTCGACGTGGTGTTCGACACGGACGGCAGCACGAGCGCGGCCTCCACGAATTCCGCGCGTACAAGCGCGACTCCGCAGACTCCCGCTCCAAACGAGAATCGCAACCCCGTCAACGACGCCCGCGCGGCGACGCAGAACGCGCAGCAGTCGTCTGCTCAGACCGCGACTCAAACTGAGAGACGACCAACCACGAGCGCGGAACGCGTCAATCCCTCCACGGTAGTCGCTCAGCCGGAATCCAACCCGCAGCCGGGCGTCGGCGTCGTGCAGCCGCAACTCCCCACTTCGCTGCCGCCGGCCACACCGGAGAGTCCCGCCGCTTCAATTTCCGCGACGCCCGCCGCTGAGCAACTCGCGCAAGCCGAGCCGCCAGCCTCGACAGTTCCCATCACGACCACCGCCTCGAACACGACCAACGCGCCTTCCGGCGTTTCGTTCGGCGCGGTCGTGCTGCGCAACTGGCCGCTGGCGCTGATACTGGCGCTGCTCGTCGTCGGCCTCGGACTGTTCTTCGTGTCGCGCCGCGACGCGACGGAATCCCGACCCGCGCCGGAAGTCGCGGCAAGCGGCGGAGCCGCCGGCAGGGTCACTCTCAAACAGCCCACGACAGCGAAGCTTCCATCGGCGTCCACGAACTTAAATTTCAGCGACGTTGAGACGACACAGACCGGCGACGCGACGCCCGTCATCGCGGCCTCCACGCTCGCGGCCTCGACCCTCGCGACGGCGACAACTCAGGAAGAAGCTTCGACGTTGGAAGAGGAGACGTTGGTCGCGGAGCAGCCTGCGATTGAAGAGCAGCCGGAGGTCGAAGACCTGTCGTCTGTCGAAGCGTTGTTCGTCGAAGAAGCGCAGCCGGCAATCGAAACGCAGCCTGTGGACGGGGACGCGGCGTTGGAGGCGTTGACGCTCGGCGGCGCGGTCATCGCCGCCTCAGGAGAGGCCGTCACCTCCACAGAGATCGCGCCCGCAGAGGCGGCGGACTCTGAGCGCGTCCAGGCCGAAACCAGACGCCTGCTCGACGGCGAAGCTTACAACAAGAATATCATCGGCTCAGCCGACATGCTGACACGTCAGTTAATCGTCTCGGAGTTGCTGTCCGCGCTCTCAGGCCGCAATCCCGAACGTCGCGAACGCGCACGCAGGGCGTTCGTCGAACACGGCTTCTTCAACGAGTCGGCGCACGACCTGCACTTCGCCGACGCGCCAGCTGAGCGCACCTCCGCCGCACGCGCGCTTGCGCTGGCGGGCGACAGGGCCGCCACTTCGCATCTCGTCGCCGCGCTCGAAGACCCAAACATCGAAGTCCGGCGCACAGCCGTCGAATCGCTCGCCACGATGCGCGACCCGAAAGCCGTCGCGCCGCTCGAAGCTCTGGTCGCACGCGAGAAGCACCAGAAGAACAAAGTCAACCGCAAACTCTTGCAGCGCGCCATCGAGGCATGCCGGGCAGGCGTCGAAGAAGCGCCCGCACCCATCATTGCGCCGGATACAGTCGCGACCCAGCCGGAAGCCATCGCCACACACGAACTCGTCGAGGCCCAGCCGGAGGCCGAAGCGTCGCTGCCTTTCGCGGAGCATCTTGCCGCCGCAGATGTGGTCGCGGCGACGACAGCAGTAGAGCCTGTCGTCGAAGTAGTCGAGCCGTTTGCGGCAACGCCTTCTCTCGTCGAAGAGAGTGAGACGCAAGCGCCCGTCGTCGAACAGGCACAGCCCACAGGCACGGAAACGCTGGCCGGGGAAGTGTCGCCCGTCGCCGTAGACGCTATGTTGCACGACGACGAAGGTGACACAACTCTCGTCGCGGAATTGCCGCCCGTCGAGTCTGCAATCGTTGACGAGAGCGAAACGCAATTCGCTGTTGAAGACGAGACACAAATTGTCGAGGCCGTTCTGCCGCCCGCGCCCGAAGCGACTCCTTCATTCGTCGAAGAGGAAGCAGAGACGCCGACTCTTGCAACTCACGAGCAGGTCGAAGGGCTTGCCGACGTTGAACCGCAGAGCGAGATCGAACTGTACGAACCAACGCCAGCCGGGGCGTCGCTGCCGGAGCCGCAATTCCGCGTTGCCGCCGATGAATTCGGGACGGCACAGCGCGAGACTGCCTTAACCGACGAATGGGTCGAGTTAGACATGCATGAGGCGCGGACTGCTCCCACCTCTTCTTCTTCAATCGAACCCTACGCGTCAAGCATCGAGGCCCCGCACGTTGACTCTCAGCCGCACGCCTCGACGGCGACAGTGCCGGAAGCGTGGGCGGAAGAGC
>JAIVJG010000015.1 GCA_020200155.1 Acidobacteriota bacterium
TTAATCAGCCGGACGCCCTGCGCGCTTCTGCCGGTCTTGCGGATGTCGCCCGCTTCGATGCGGATGAGCTTGCCGTGTTGGGTGATAATCATAATGTCGGAGTCTTCCTCTACGGGGAAGACTGCGACGACCTTGCCGGTCTTTTCCGTCGTCTTCATGTTGATGACGCCCTTGCCGCCGCGCGATTGCAGGCGGTAGGTGGTGATCGGCGTCTGCTTGCCGAAGCCGCACTCGGAGAGCGAGAGCATCCGCTCCGAATCCTCCGCCGAGACGGCGCAGACCGAGACGACGTAATCGTCCTTACGCAGGTCAATCCCGCGCACGCCGCGCGCCGCGCGACCCATCGAGCGCACGCCCTCTTCGTCGAAGCGGATGGCGAGGCCGTTGTGTGTGGCGATGAAGATACGCTTCGTGCCGTCGGTCAGGATTACGTCGAGCAATTCGTCGCCGTCGTCCACGTTGACGGCGTTGATGCCGTTCGAGCGGATGTTCTGGAATTCGGCGAGCGACGTTTTCTTGATTATACCTTTGCGCGTGACCATCACGACGTAGCGCCCTTCGGAGAATTCGCGCACGGGAATGACGCCCGCGAGCTTTCGCGTCGAAGGGATGTTGATGAGATTGACGACGGCCTTGCCGCGTGCGCTGGGAAGCGCATCCGGTATCTGATGCACCTTGATCTTGAAGACCTGCCCGTCGTCCGTGAAGATCATCAGGTATGAATGTGTCGTGGCGATGAAGAGGTGCTCGACCCAGTCGCTGTTCTTGCCGGTGGACGCGCCGGAGCGTCCCTTGCCGCCGCGCCCCTGCCGCGAATAGGTCGTGACGGGCGTGCGCTTGATGTAACCGTTGTTGGTGACGGTGATCGCCACGTTCTCGTCGGCGATCATGTCCTCGATGGACAACTCGACGCCTTCGTCTATGATCTGCGTGCGGCGCGCGTCGCCGAAATTCTTCTTCACCTCTTCGAGTTCGTTGATAATGACGCGGCGCAGCGAAGCCTCGTTGCCGAGAATGTCTTCGAGTTCGACGATGTGGCGGATGATTCCCTCGTACTCGTCCAGAATCTTCTGGCGTTCGAGCGCGGAAAGACGGCGCAGTTGCAAGTCGAGGATGGCCTGCGCCTGTAGCTCGGACAAGCTGAGGCGCTTGACGACCTTCCTGAGCTTGTCCATGAAGCCCGCGAGCGTCAGGTCGGACGGCGCGCCCTTCCACGTCTTGACCTCTGCCATGGCGTCGAAGTTGCCCATCATCCACTGGCGCGCCTCGTCCACCGAACGCGCGTTGCGGATCAGCGGGATGATGTAATCGAGCGCGTCAATCGCCTTGTTCAGTCCCTCCAGAATGTGCGCGCGGGCGCGAGCCTTGCGGAGATCGTACTCGGTGCGGCGGCGCACGACTTCGCGGCGGAACTCGACGAAATTCTCAAGCATCTGCTTGAGCGTGAGCACGCGCGGCTGGCCGCCGACAATCGCCAGGTTGATGACGCCGAAAGTGCTCTGCATGGGCGTCAGCTTGTAGAGCTTGTTGAGCACGATCTGCGGCATTGAGTCGCGTTTGAGTTCGACGACGATACGCATGCCGTCGCGCGAGGATTCATCGCGCAGGTCGGAGATGCCGTCAATCTTCTTCTCGTTGACGAGTTCGGCGATGCGCTCGATGAGGCGCGCCTTGTTTACCTGAAAGGGAATCTCCGTGATGATGATCGCGTCGCGCTCCGTCGTGCCGCGACCGATGCGGTCAATGCCGGCGCGTGCGCGCATCTGGATCAGACCGCGGCCCGTCAGGTACGCCTGCCGGATGCCTTCTTTCCCGTAGATGAATCCGCCGGTGGGGAAGTCCGGGCCGGTGACGATTTTGAGCAACTCCTCGTCTTTGATCTCCGGCTTCTTGATGATCGCGACGGTCGCCTCGACGATCTCTGTTAAATTGTGCGGCGGAATCTTCGTCGCCATCCCGACGGCGATGCCCTCCGAGCCGTTCAGCAAAAGGTTCGGCACACGTGTGGGGAGCACCGCCGGCTCGCTCAGGCTTTCGTCGTAGTTAGGGTTGAAGTTGACGGTCTCTTTCTCGATGTCGGCGAGAATCTCGGTCGTCAGCCGTGCCATGCGCGCCTCTGTGTAGCGCATCGCGGCGGCTGAGTCGCCATCCACGGAGCCGAAATTGCCCTGCCCGTCCACGAGCGGGTAGCGCATGGAAAAATCCTGCGCCATGCGGACGATGGTGTCGTAGACGGCGCTGTCGCCGTGCGGGTGATACTTGCCGATCACGTCGCCGACGATGCGCGCACTCTTTTTGTATGACTTGTTGTACTGGTTGCCGAGTTCGTTCATCGCCCAGAGCACGCGCCGGTGCACGGGCTTGAAGCCGTCGCGCACGTCGGGCAGGGCGCGACCGATGATGACGCTCATGGCGTAGTCGAGATACGAACGCCGCATCTCGTCTTCGATACTGATATAGTTGCGATCTAACGTTTCCATCAAATAAGCCTTTCCGGTACAATTCGTGCGGCGTGCCGTTGAAGGGACGGACACGCACCCTCGATCAGTTTCAGTTGATAATCCACGGACACGCCATTCGCCCGTGCGCTACAGCAGAGTCTGAAGACGCGCGACGGACACGTTCACGACAGGCTTAGCGACTCTCACGGCGACGATTTTGTGTAGCCCCGCAAGCGTCCATAGGGTGCTGCCGGCGGCGTCAAAAATTTCGCTCATTCCGGTCACATCCGAGCGGGCGCTGAAGGTACTTTCGATGCGAAGAGCGTGCGGCGGAAAGTACGACGTATTGTAGCCCGGAAACCGCTTTTTGACAAACCCCGCGAAGAGGCGAAAGTCGTGTAAAACCAGTGCTTTTTGCGAGAATAGAGGGCGTTCGGGAAGCCCTCTTCGCAGGCGCAAAATATTGCGCCTGCACTCCGCCGGAGAGGTGCGTGACGGGATGAAATTTGACGGCAAATCAAGACGTATGCGCGAGCGCCTGAGATTGACGCTCCCCGTCCGCGTGCATTGCCGCGAGTCGGTGCAGCACGAGTGGGTGGAGTTCACGCGGCTCGCCGACGTGACGCCGTTCGGGGCGCGCTTCAGGCTGGCACATCCGACCGAGTGGGGACGATTGCTGCACCTCACGCTGCCGATGCCCAGACAGTTGCGCTGCTTTGACCACGTCGAAGATCAATACCGCGTCTGGGCGCTGGTGAGACACGTCAGGCCGCAGATTGATAAAGCCGGAGCACCGTCTTCGAGCGAATTGCGTTTCGATGTCGGCGTGGCTTTCACGGGCAAGCGTCCGCCGACGAGTTACCTGAATCAACCCGCGACGCTCTACGACATAGAAACTCTTTCGCCGGAGCATAACCTCTGGATGCTGCGCGAAGAGACCGCGCGCGACGAAGAGAAGCGCTCATCACGCAACATGGAGACGCGGCTCCAGATGGCGATTAATGTGCTCATCGAGGTGTTCGACGATCAGGGCAGGGCGTCGGAGCGCGAGCAGACGGTGACGGAGAATATCAGCCGGCGGGGCGCGGCGGTGTGGACGACGCTCGGAGTCGAGCGCGGGCGCTTCGTGCGCGTGACCAGCAGCGACCACGGGCTGACGGTGATAGCTGTCGTTCGTGCGCGCCGTCCGGGGGCTGACGGCATTCAGCGACTCCACCTTGAATTCGTAGACCAGCAATGGCCGCTCGAAGGTATCGAGTAGGACGGCGAGACGGCGGAGGGGGAAGGACTCGTTTTGAGCGAGACGGCGAAACTATCTGAGGGGCGCGACGGGAGAGAGGCGAGTGAGTCGTCCGCGCTTCCACAGTGGGCGATGGAACTGACGCGGCCCGTCATCCTGTTCGTCTCTCGCGCACTCTGGAAGGTGCGGCACAAAGGCGTCGAGCACATCCCGTCGAACGGCGGCCTGATTATCGCCGCCAACCACCAGACTTACATTGACCCGTTCTGGATAGGCGTCGCCGTCAAGCGCACTATTCGATACCTGGCGTGGAGCGAGGCTTTCAAGTGGCCCGCGCTGGGGAGGCCGATGGAGTGGCTCGGCGCTTGGCCCATCGAAGTGGACAAGAGCGACCCCGGCGCGTACAGGCGTTCCCTACAATGGCTGCGAGAGGGCGGCACGGTGATGATCTTCCCTGAAGGCGGGCGCTGCAATCCGGACGGCTCGCCGATGAGATTCAAGCCGGGCGCGGCGCGCATGGCTCTGGAAGCAGACGTTCCCGTCCTGCCGGTGACGATTCGCGGCGGCAACACCGTGTGGCCGAAAAATCAACGCTTGCCGCGCACGGGGCGCGTCGAAATCATCTTTCACCCCGCGCACAAACTCAAGACGCTGCCGGGAGAGGACACGCGAAAGTGCGCGCGGCGCGAGACCGAACAACTGGCCGCCGTCATCGCCTCCGCGCTCTGAGTGCCGTGAGGGTTAAAAGGGGCGACAGGTTTCTCCCGCATACCCGTTGAAGGGGTCGGCGTTTAACCTTCGCGGAAATCCGACCCTATTGTTCCTGTATAGAGATTATTCAACGTCGCGGCTCAAAGGGAGTAAAGATGTTAGACGATTTTCTCGGTAAGGCCGGACTGGGTAGCCTTGAGAGGCGCTCGCTTCAGCGCGTCAGCCCGGCCTCTAAAATCTGGGCCGCCGTGGAGAACACGACGCGCAACGAGATGCTGGGGATGGCGGAAGTCGCAGACTTCAACGGCCTCGGACTGGCCCTGCGCGGAATCGCGGGCGACCCCGTGGCGGCGCTCGGCGACAACCTCTGGGTGACGCTCGTCGCCGACGAGGGCATCATTCCATTGCGCGCGAGGATTATGCACATCAGGCGTCAGGGCACGTTCGGCCTGAAGCTCGAAGCGCCCGGCGCTCCCGGCCAACATTTCCTGCTCCGCCTCTACGAACGCGCCGCCTCGTCGCTCCCTGCGGACTCCCAACCCGCCGCCGGATAATTTTCGCGGCTGACAAAAAGCTAAAATAATTTTCAAAGAATCGCGCTTGAGGATTTAGACCTCAAAGCGCGAGCACGCGCAGCATCTCTTCGTGGAGAAGCCCGTTGCTGGCGGCGATGGGCGGCGTGTATGTGTCAAACGGCGTGCCGTCGTAGTGCGTGACGCGCCCGCCCGCCTCTTCGACCAGAAGCACCCCTGCGGCCACGTCCCACGGCCTCAAGCCTTCCTCCCAGAATCCATCGAAGCGGCCAGCGGCGACGTAGGCGAGATCGAGCGCCGCCGAGCCGTCGCGCCGGACGGCCTGCGCGTGCATGATGAAATTGGTGAAGTGACGGGCGAACTCACCCCGCTCGCGCACGTCGTAGGGGAAGCCCGTGCACAGAAGCGCGCGGTTCAAATTGTCAGTCTCCGAGACGCGGATGCGCCGCGCGTTGAGCGTCGCGCCCTCTCCGCGTTCGGCGGCGAACAACTCGTCGCGCGTGGGGTCGTAGATGACGCCGACGACGATACGGCCTTTGTGTTCGAGCGCGATGGAGACGCAGAAGACAGGGTAGCCATGCGCGTAGTTCGTCGTCCCGTCGAGCGGGTCAATGATCCACTTGTACTCGCTCGCTTCGCCGCCGTCAGCGTCCGTCACGCCCGACTCTTCAGCGAGAACCCGGTGGCGCGGGTAATAACTGCGGATGCGCTCGACGATCAACTTCTCGGCAGCGAGGTCTGATTCCGTGACGAGGTCTATGTCGCCCTTGTTCGAGACCTCAAGCACGCGCCCGAATTTCTCCGCGAGCACACGGCCCGCCTCGCGCGCGGTTTGGATGGCGAAGTTGAGCATTATTTGTTCTTCAGAATCGGCACGATCTCGGTCTGAATCGGCGGCCCCGTCACTTCCACCTCACGGTCGCCGACGTACACGTCAATCTCGGAGCGGATGCCGAACTTGCCTTCGAGGTAGATGCCGGGTTCGATGGAGAAGCAGGTGCGGCGGATGATGCGGCGCGAATCCTTCGTCTCAAGGTCGTCTATGTGCGCGCCGTTGCCGTGCACCTCTTCGCCGATGGAGTGGCCTGTGCGGTGCGTGAACTGCTCGCCGTAACCGGCGCGTGTGATGACGCCGCGCGACACGTCGTCAATCTGCGCGCCGCCGATGGCCTTACCGTCGCGGAGAGAGGCGCGCACGAAGCTGACGGCGGAGTCGCGCGCGTCGCGGACGATGTTGAAGATGCGCGTGTATTCGGCGGGCACGGTCTCGCCGACGTAGCCCGTCCACGTCTGGTCTGTATAGACCGCGCCGGGCTTTTTCAGTTTCGCCCACACGTCGAAGAGGACGAAGTCGCCGCGTTTGATCGGCGTGTGAATGTTGGCGTCGGGTTGATAATGCGGGTTCGCGCTGTTGGCGTTGACGGAGACGTTCGGGTCGTCGCCGTCGCTCGTCAGGTTTTCTTCGGCGTAGCGGCGCACCATGAACTGCTGAATGTCGTACTCGTTGACGGGTTCGTTGGCGTTGATGCGGCGCGCGATCTCATTGAACGACTCCATGATGATGCGGTGGATTTTGTCGGACGCCTCGACGTGCATCTGGTGCTGCTCCGCTGTCCAGACGGCCTCGAACTGCTGGACGAGGTCGGCGCTGGTGACGATGTCCACGCGCGGGAAGGAGCGAATCAGTTCAATCGTGCCGCCGTCCACGCGCGAGACGTAGGGGATGTCGTTCATCGGCGAATATTGCATGGCGATGTGGCGCAGCAGGAAATGCTTGTCCGTGATGCCCTGCGACGTGAGGGCTTCGCGGACGGCGGCGTGGAGTTCCTGCCAGCTCCGGTAGATGACCTTTTTGCCGGGCAGGGCGTCGAGCTTGTACCGCTCGATTGAATGAACGATCTTGACAGGTTCGCCGACGACAGGGATGAAGTAGAACCAACGTCTGGTCGTCAATCCCTTCTCGTCGAGCTTGAGGATGCGGTAGGCGAGCGGGTCGCTTTTGCGAAAATCGTAGAAGAGCCAGCCGTCGAGCTTCGCCGCGCGCAGCGCCGTCTGGATCGCGGCGATGCGTGCAGGGTGCACGTCATCTCTCTGCTCACGCGGGCGCGCGGCCTCCTGCGCGCGGGCGGAAGGCGGCGCGACGAGCGGGAAGAAAAACACGAATGCGAGTGTAGCCGTTAAGAATCTTTTCATGGTTCTTTAGTTTTACTCTTCCTCCGTACACTCTCACAACTTGCGGAGCGTCTCGCCATCCGTCGCGGGCGTTGTGGCCGGCGTTGTCGTTGAACGCAATCAATGCCCACGTTGAGGCGGCAACGGCGACGGCAGCTTCAACTTTTCCGCCGCGACGCGCAGGAGTTCGGGAGATTGATGTCCCCAGTAAGCCATATTGTGATCGCCGGGTCGCTCGCGATACTCGTGCGGGATTTTTCGTTCGATGAGAAGGTCGGTCATCGAACGGTTAACGGGGAGGAGCTTGAAGAAGTCTTCCGTGCCGCAGTCGAGGTAAAGAAAAGGAAGCGACGCGACGCGGGCGGCGGGCAGTTCGCGGACGAGCTTGAAGAGGTCGTTGGACTGGCGCACGGGGCCGTCCAGAGGGCCGAACGTCTGCCTCGCCGAAGCGAGAATCGCGGGAACGTGCAACTCCGCCTCGTCCCACGTGGCGATGCCCAGCGCGCCGCTCATCGAAGCGGCGAAGGCGAACACGTCCGGGTGCTTGACGCCGAGTTTGAGCGCGCCGTAGCCGCCCATCGAAAGCCCAGCGACGCCGCGCCCCTCTCGCGCCTCGACGGCGCGGAAACGCTTCTGCACGTCGGGGATCAATTCCTCGAAGATGTAGGTCTCGTACTTATCGGCGGGGACGCTGGCGCTGTCCGTGTACCAGTGATTGTTGTCGGTCAAGGCGACGAGGATAAAGGGATACTGCTCCGCCGCTTGGACGAGATTCATGCGAGGCGTGAACCAGTGGCCGGGGCCGCCGCCGAAGCCGTGCAGCAGGTAGATGACGGGATAGCGCAACGCCTTCGACGCCGGCGCGTCGTAGTCCTTCGGGAGCAGCACCAGATACGGCAAAGTCCTGCCGACGAGCTTGCTTTCAAACTGTATCGTCCGCACGCGCGACGACGGCTGCTGCTGCGCGGCGGCGCTCGGCACGGGAGCCGTCGCGTGCGTTTGAGCGCGAGCGGCGGCGGCGAAACTCAAAGACAGCAGCAGCGCCAATAGTCCTTTAAGCAGAAATTTCTTCACGCCTTCGCGCTTCTCAAACGCGGAAACCTGCTCCGGGGAATGTGTGTTTTTCTCAAGATTGTTCATGGCTTTTCCTCTTGTCGGATTCGATGATCGTCGTCGCGCTTAAGGTTCGGGATGCGTCAACATCTCCGCCGCGACGCGCAGGACTTCGCGCACCTGCCTGTCCCAGTAAGGCCAGACGTGGCCGCCCGGCAGTTGGCGATATTCGTGTGTCATCCTGCGTTCTAAAAAAACGTTCGCCAGGTCGCGATTGGCCGGGAGCCACGGGTCGTCCGCACCGCGCTCTCGACGTGATAGTAGTAAGCCGCGAGCGCGACGAGCAGGGCGCAGATCAGGATTGTCAGCCTTAAGCGTCTCATGCAAAATTTTTGAAGCGTGGCGAGAGCGATGTGATGACAGTCGCGCCGAACTCAACTTTTCGTTACAAGCGTCGCTGTGCGCGCTGCTTCCTCCGACTGTTTCCGTGCGAGTCCCTCGCGCCCGTCGTAGCGCAGGAAAGCGGGCAGCGCGAGCGCGAGCAGTCCGGAGCCGACGACGCACAGCAGGCCGCCGGAGACGACAGACGCGCGGACACTGAAGAGACTGGCGACGATGCCCGATTCGGCGTTGCCCAGAAGCGGGCCGGTAGTGTAGCTCACCATTTCGATGCCCGCGAGTCGCCCGCGCAGGTGATCCGGAATGGTCTGATTCCAGATCGTCGAGCGGAACAGCCCGCTCAGCATGTCCGCGCCGCCCGCGAGCGCGAGACACAGAAGCGCCGGCCAGAGTTGTCTGGCGAAGCCGAAGCCGACGATGGCCGCGCCCCACGCGGCGGCGGCCAGCGCGACGGCGAGTCCGTGGCGTTGGACACGCTTCGCCCAGCCGGAGGTCAGCGTCGCGCACAGCGCGCCGACCGCAGGCGCGGCGTAGAGCAACCCGACGGATGCGCCGCCGAAGTTCTCGGCGATAGCCGGAAAGAGCGCCATCGGCATCCCGAAGAACATCGCGTTGATGTCAATCAAATAAGTGCCCATCAACTCCGGGCGGCTCCTCGCGTAGCGCAAGCCCTCGACGATTGAACGCATGCTCGGCCTGTCCGCGCCCGGCGGCGGCGGCACGGCGCGCATCATCCAGAGCGCGACGAGCGAGACGACGAAGGTCAGAAAATCAACCGAGTAAGCGAGCGCGGGGCCGAAGACAACGACGATGACGCCGCCGAGCGCCGGGCCGCCGATCATGTTGACAGACCCGGCCAGAGATTTGAGCGCCGACGCAGAGGGCAGCAACTCCGCAGGTACGAGTCGCGGGAGCATCGAGTCGAGCGAGGGCCGCTGCAAGCCGTCGAGCGCCGCCATCGCAGCCGCGCATACAAAGAGCACCCACACGCGCGGCTGCGCGAGCAGAGAGTTGAAGACGAGCGCGCCCGTCACCAACGCCAGCGCCAACTCCGTCAGCCGCACCATCCGCCGCCGGTCAACGTAATCCGCGAGCGCCCCGCCGACGAACGCCATCACAAGAATCGGCACGAACTCCGCGACGCCCATCATCCCGACCGCGAAGGACGACTTCGTCAGTTGATACATCTGCCACGGCAGCGCCACGAACGTCATCATCGCGCCGAAGAACGACACCGACTGCCCCGCGAACAGCAAACGAAAGTCGCGCGAGACTTTCAGCGGCGTCAGGTCAATGACAAGCGCCCGCGCCGCCCGCCGCGCGCCGCCGCCCGCGTGCTGTGAATCAGGTTCGGCAGCAGCGACCGGGTCGGGCGTCAAATGTGTCTTGGTATGTGCGGAGTTTTCTTCCACAGAATAGCTCGGCGTGTCTTCATCTTCGCGCGAGGATCGTCAGGCACGTTTACCCGAACGCCTTGATGAGTAAGACGGACAAAGGCGGGCCGACCAGAATCAGTCCCGCCGTCACTATCAGGGCAGGGACGAAGGCTGACCAGCGCGACAGACCCGCGCCCGCGAACCAGCGCCGGGAAATGAGTAGGTTGCACAGGCCAGCGACGAGGAAGTTGCCCGCCAGCACGGCGACGGCGTAAGCGACGATGATCGCCCCGCCGGTGGATTCGCTGAAACCGTTGAGCGCCACCAGCAGCAGCAAGCCGCCTATCGCCCCGAAGATGACGAGCGTCACGGCGGAAATCAACAGGGTCGCGACGAACATCACGAGCCAGACCTTCTTGGAATTAGACATTGAAGAAGTCATCCTGAAGGAGTTCTTTAATGTTGAGGTGAAGCTTGCGTTTGAGCTAATTTGATCAGCAGGCGCAGGGCTTCATTGACCGCTCTGGCATCGGGGAATGAAGCCGCGACATCCAGTTCCAGCAGCACCAGATTCGTCCCTTTGCGATAACGTTCGACGTATTTACCACGCACCCTCCCCTTCAATTTTGAAAGGTCATATTCAGGGCGCAACTCGTCCTCTTTAACTTGGGGTTCAACTTTCTTCATAGAATTCTCTCTCAACGCGCGTCGGTTCTCGCGCACTAATGAGACGCACGATTTCTCCGTCAACCGTGTGCGCCACAATTACCATTCTACCTTTTTCCGACATGCCGATAATAACGAATCGGCGTTCTTCCGCCGAACTCGATAGGCTACGAAGTTTGCTGTAGGGTGCGAACATTGTTGAGAAACCTTTCCACGTCAGCCTGAGAACGCAGCCGGACGAAGGTCTTGGGCGCTGCATGTTCGCGCAGCATCTCCAGCACTTTGGGTCTGCTTCTCACGGGGTAATTCCAAACCCAGAGCATAAATCCGAGATTGAATGTTTCGCGGCATCCAGACGCCATATCCGGCCTGCTCCGATTTAGGTACAAGGCCGCTCTCTTCAACACGCGCCAGAGACACACGAGGCGCGGCAAGTCGAGAAAGATGACGGTGTCACAAGCTTTCAATCTCAGGTCGAGCGTGCTGGAATAGTTGCCGTCCATAACCCACGACTCGCGCTCCAGTAGCTGCTCGACCGTCTTTGTCCATTCATTTTTCGGCGGCTCGACCCATCCCGGATGCCAGTAAAACGAATCGAGGTGGAGCACTTCGATGTCGAGCCGCTCGCCGAGCTTTCTGGCAAGAGTGCTTTTGCCCGCGCCGCCTGAGCCGACCACCAAAATTTTTTGCATCTCTATCTGATTCAACTCAACATCTCTTCTGTCTCACATTACTCGCCATCGGCTTTCAACATCGGAACATGCACACCCTTCATGCGCGCCGTCTCTTCCGCCTCTTCGTAGCCTGCGTCAACGTGGCGCGCGATGCCGAGGCCGGGGTCGTTCGTCAGTACGCGATTGAGACGCATCGATGCTTCCGGCGTGCCGTCGGCGACGGAGACTTGACCGGCGTGGAGCGAGTAGCCGATGCCGACGCCGCCGCCGTGATGAAAGGAGACCCACGACGCGCCGCTCGCCGTGTTGAGGAGGGCGTTCAAGATCGGCCAGTCGGCCACGGCGTCCGAGCCGTCGCGCATGGCTTCGGTCTCGCGGTAGGGCGAGGCGACGCTGCCTGTGTCAAGGTGGTCGCGCCCGATGGCGACGGGCGCTTGAAGGTCGCCGCGCCCGACGAGTTCGTTGATGCGTTCGCCCATCTCCGCGCGCTCGCCTAGCCCCAGCCAGCAGATGCGCGCAGGGAGTCCTTGAAACTGCACGCGGTCGCGCGCGAGGCGGAGCCAGCGATTGAGCGTCTGGTCTTCGGGGAAGAGTTCGAGCGCGAGGTCGTCTGTGCGGCGAATGTCGGCGGGGTCGCCGGAGAGCGCGACCCAGCGAAAGGGGCCTTTGCCTTCGCAGAAAAGCGGGCGGATGTATTCGGGGACGAAGCCGGGAATCTCGAAGGCGTCGGCGCACCCGGCATCGTGCGCGAACTTGCGGATGTTATTGCCGTAATCGAACGCCACCGCGCCCGCGCGCTTCAACGTCAGCATCGCTTCGACGTGACGCGCCATTGACTCGGTCGAGCGTGTGATGTAAGCGGAGGGGTCTCGGCGTCGAAGTTCTTCGGCCTCTTCGAGACTCAAGCCTGCGGGCACGTAGCCGTTCAAGGGATCGTGCGCGCTCGTCTGGTCTGTCACCGCGTCAATCTTCACCGCGCGCCGGACGAGTTCCGGCAACACTTCCGCGCAGTTGCCCACCAAGCCGACCGAGACGGCGCGCTTCTGCTCGACTGCTTCCTCGCAGACGCGCAACGCTTCATCGAGCGTGAGCGCGAGGCGGTCGCAATAGCGGTCGCGGACTCTGCGCTCGATACGCTCGCGGTCAACGTCTATGCCGAGGAAGACCGCGCCGTTCAAGGTCGCGGCGAGCGGCTGCGCGCCGCCCATCCCGCCCATGCCCCCGGAGACGACGAGCCTTCCAGCGAGCGTTCCGCCGAAGTGCCGGTCGGCCATCGCCGCGAAGGTCTCGAACGTGCCCTGCACGATGCCCTGCGTGCCGATGTAAATCCAGGAACCGGCGGTCATCTGCCCGTACATCATCAGCCCTTTGCGTTCGAGTTCGTGGAAGTGCTCCCAGTTAGCCCACGCGCCGACGAGGTTTGAATTGGCGATGAGGACGCGCGGCGCGTAGTCGTGCGTGCGGAAGACGGCGACGGGCTTGCCCGACTGCACGAGCAGCGTCTCGTCCGATTCGAGCGCGTGCAGTTCGCGCACGATGGCGTCGAAGGCAGCCCAGTTGCGCGCGGCCTTGCCCGTCCCGCCATAGACGACGAGGTCTTCCGGTCGCTCGGCCACTTCGGGGTCGAGATTATTCATCAGGCAACGGAGCGCCGCCTCCTGATGCCAGCCCTTGCAGTTGAGTTTCGCGCCGCGCGGGGCGCGTATCACACGGCTCATGCTCGTCCTTACCAGTCTTCGGGTAGGATGTTCAGGTCGCTTTAATGTCCATGCGTCGTCAACCGACGTGACATCAGACCTGCGTCTTGCGATGCGCGACGAGGCGGAGCAGCCCGTTGATACCCGCGTGGAGCAGCGCGTAGACGACGATGGCGAGCACGACCGAGAGCGCCAGACGGTAGCCGCCCTCTGCGGTTGGCTCCGCCACGATGCCGCGAAAGGGGGCGTAGAGCGGGTCGGTGATGCCGTAGATGAGTTGCGTGAATCCCGCGTTGCGGCGCGCGGCGAGCAGGGCCAGCACGAGACGCAGAGCAAGCAGCGCGTAGATGATGTAGAAGATGTAATCAACCACCTGCGAGATGCGCGCCATGCTGCGCCCGGTCTCGACTTCGCGTTCGGTTTCGACGACCTCATTGATCGCCTTGCCGCGAAACTCGCCGGCGATATTCTCCATCTTGCGCGCCTCTGTGGGCGTCGTGCGCTCTGCGCGGTCGGCGATCTCCGCGTTCACGTCCGCCTCGACCTGCGCTTTGACCGACTCGTGTTGCAACGCGCGACGTTCTTCGTCGGCAGCCAGTTTATCGTCTTCCATGTTGTCTCCTTAAAGGGAAAGGCCGGCGCGCGCGCGAGTCCGACGACGCCGGAAAAACATTCGCGCGGGTGCGGGGCGGAAATTTTCTACTCGTCGTGCGTGCTCGGCCAGAAGACGCGCAGCCAACGTTCGGCGGCTCCCGCGCGGTCTTCGTTCGAGATGAGATGCACGAGTTCTCCGGCGTCGAGCCAGATGCCGTGGCACGTATCGCAACGGTCGAGGTGTAGCCCTTCGGCGCTGACTTCGTGGAGCTTACCCGTGCAGCGCGGGCACTGCATGATGGCTGCGGCCTCGCCTCTCTCCTGCGCCGCCTCGCGCAAAGCGGCGCGCAGATGCTCAAGCGCCTCCCTGTCCCTGCGGTGTATGTATTCTTCCTCAAGCCCTTTGCGGCGTTCGTCGAAAATGTCGGTCACGCTCTCTCCTCCTCCCGTCTCCGGCGGAATACGCCGTGCGCTCCCCTGCGGGGCGCGTCCGGCGCGTGCGAATGATTCAGTGCTTATTCTAATAACAGAAAAAGCCCGTCTCGCGCCACTCTCAATCAAGACGCTGCTTGCCTGAACATATCCGACCCCCTATGCTTGTCCGGGGAGCGCAAAGCGGCATGGATGACGAACGAGTAGAGCATCGGGAAGAGGAAAGCAACGCTGTCAGAGCACGTTTCGACGCAGAGTCTGAACGAGCGGCGCGCTCCGTCGCTCCGCTCGCCAAAATTGAGCATCCCTGGAAGAGACGCGAGCGCTTGAAAGTTCTTCTCATCGCCGTTGTCGTCTTCGCGTTGCTCGGCGCGCTCGTCTGGTTCCTGAGCGTCAGGTACGGCTCGCAGCCCGTCACGCCACTGCCGACGCCGGACGCCGCGCGCGAGGCCGTCACGCCGCAGCCCAACGCGACGCCGCTTGTGACTCCTACGGCAGAGGCCACGCCGCTGCCGACGCCGACGCCATTCAACTCTACAACTACTTCGCCCGGAAACCCGTCTGGCCTGATCATTCCCGTCGCCGGCGTGCGCCCCGAACAGTTGCAGGACACCTTCAGCGACGCTCGCTCGGAAGGCCGTGTGCACGACGCGATTGACATCATGGCTCCGCGCAACGCGCCCGTGCTGGCCGCCGCCGACGGTCGCATCGTCCGCCTCTTCCAGAGCGCGAAGGGCGGCATCACTATTTATCAACTCGGCACGGACGAGCGGACGGTCTACTACTACGCGCACCTCGAACGCTACGCCGACGGACTTCAGGAAGGCCGCATCGCGCGACAGGGCGAGACCATCGGCTACGTCGGCGACACGGGCAACGCCGCTCCCGGCAACACGCACCTCCACTTCCAGATTTACACCATCACCGATCCCAAACACTTCTGGAGCGGCAACAACCTCAACCCGTATACACTGCTGCGCGGAAGCAGGTAACACAAGCCGGCGACGCCGTAACCCACGCCTGCGCTAAAGGAGCGCGCGGGTGCGTCGAACGGGCGCGTGGATGAGTTTGACGAGCGCGTGGCTGGTCAAGCTCAAGCGAAGGCTGCACGATTTGGCGTTGTGACGGGCGTTCGCTAATGGTGCGCTCGCGCGGGTCTGCGGTTGGCTCGCGTGCGTGTTATGTTCGCGGGATGCAGCGAAAACGTGGCCGGAACGGGAGTTGCCATAGCAGCGGCGGGATGTGACTTGCGGTCATCTCTCGCCAACAATCAAATGTCTGACGCCGCGCGCGTCAAAAGAATCTGCCGGGAGGAAGAATCCAAGCATGAAGATGATTTTACGAACGCTGTGTGCGTCGGTTTTGTCAATCGTCGTCCTCAATGGTGCGGCCTGCGTCAACGCGCCGGACAACACCGCGAGGTCGAACACGTCGAACACCGTCAACGCGAACGCGGCGAACACGAACGCCGTGGCGACGCCTTCGCCGACGCCCGCCGCATCGAGCGCGAGCGCCGCCGCCGCGCTGCCCGTCACACTGCCCGTGCTCGACGCGATGTTCGCCGAAGAGTCGTTCGCCGGTGAGTTGAAGTCGAAAATCCAACTGACGGACGAGCAGGTCGAGCGCCTGCGTAAGATCGCCCGCGACGAGACGGCGAGCCTGAGCGAGAATAAGGGCGACGACCACGGCGGCACGACCACACAGGCCACGTCGCGCGCCTCGGAGAAGGTTAAAGAAGTCCTCGGCGACGAGAAGGCACAGGCGTTCACGGCCTTCGTGCGCGAGCGTTGGCAGGGCGGCGAGCCGGGCGCGGCGGCGACTGCTTCCTCCTCGTCTTCCAGGCCGAACTCCGTCCCGACCGACACGCGCATCGTCGTCAACACCCCGGCCTACCGCATGGATGTGTTCGACGGCGGGAAGCTCGTCAAGTCTTACAAAGTCGGCATCGGCTATCCGGAGTTTCCGCTCCCGCAGGGGCAGCGTAAGGCGCAGACGATCATCTTCAACCCGACGTGGACGCCGCCCGACGAACCTTGGGTTGAAGGCTCCGGCAAGGTCAAGGTCGGACAGAAGGTGGAGGCCGGCAGCAAGCTGAATCCGCTGGGGCCGATCAAGATTCCCATCGGCTCGCCGTCGCTGATTCACGGCGGAAAGTCGCCGGCCAAGCTCGGCACGTTTGCCTCGCACGGCTGCGTCGGTTTAACCAGCCCGCAGGTGCAGGATTTCGCGCTCGTCTTCGCCAAAATCGGCGGCGCGCAGTTGACGCTCGAAGACGTGAAGGCTTACGCGGCCAAGCCGACGGAGACGAAGAATCTGAAACTCGACAACGCCGTGCCCGTCGAGTTGCGCTACGAAACCATCGTCGTCGAGGACGGCAAGCTGCACGTCTACCGCGACGTGTACGACAAGGGAACCAACACGGAAGAGAATCTGCGCGCGGTGCTCGAAGCCTACGGCGTGACGCCGGATCAACTGACGCCGCAGGAGCGAACGCAGGTGACGGCGGCGCTCAAGGAGATGGCGCGCGACGCGCACGGCAACCCGACGAACGACGCCGCGCCCGCCGCCGCGTCGAACAGCAACACGGCCAGTAGCCGTAGCCCGGCGGCAGAATCGGCGGCGCGCCGGGCGGCGGCCAGTTCTGGAAAAGCCACGTCGCGCGCCCGTACTTCGCGTATGAGCAGACGACGGCGATGAGGTGTATGAGCGGGACGTGCAGCAGGTAGTAGAAGAGCGGCACGCGCCCGAAGACGATGAAAGGGCGTGCGAGTCGTCCTGGCTCGCGTCCCGGCTCACGGTCGAAGAGCGCCAGCGCGACGAGCGCCGGGCCGAGCGTCATCAGCAGGTAGAGAAGCGACGGCGGGTACTTCAGCGTGTTGACGAAGGAGAGCAGCGTGAACAGCCCCGTCTGTTTGACAGACCAGTGGAGCGGGTCGCCGTAGACGTTCGTGGCGCGCAGGGCGACGAAGACGACGATGCAGGCCGCGCCCAGTCCAAAAAGCCACTTCCGGCGCACGCCGCGCTCAAGCAGCAGCATCTTGCCGAAGGCGTAGCCCGTCGCCATCACGCCCACCCACGGCACGAGCGGGTACGCCATGAGCATGAACATGCCGAGACGCGGCTGCACGACATTCGTCTCGTGCAGCACGACCCAGAGCCAGCGCCACGAGCCGAAACTGTCGGCGCGCATCGCGTCGAAGGCGTTGTGCGCGCCGATCAACAGGAGGCCGAAGGCGGCGATAGCCCAAACGGGAAGATAGATCAACCCCGCCAGCGCAATCATCGAGCAGCCGATAACCCAGATGACTTGCATGAACACGAAGTTGTAGTCGAAGTTGAAGAACCAGCCGAAGCGTACAAGCGTCACCTCCAACAGGATGAGCCACAGCCCGCGCGTCAGTAGAAAGCGCGACAGCTCCGGCTTCGTCTTCCCGCGCGACGTGGAGAGGAACGCGCCCGTCCCGGCGAGGAAGACGAAAACGGGGGCGCAGAAGTGCGTCACCCAGCGCGTGAGGAAGAGCGTTGTCGTCGTCTTCGAGAGGTCGAGCGGGTCGTAGAGTTGCGCGCCATAATGAAAGAGGTCGCGCGTGTGGTCGAGCGCCATGATGACCATCACGAGGCCGCGCAGCATGTCCACCGCGTAGAGACGCGCGCGTCTGCCCAGTTGTTCGCCGAGCAGATTCGTGCCGGCGTCGGGCAGCGCGCGATACTCAAGACCCTCGGCGGCGCAGAGGAGTTCAATGGCGACGACGTGCTCTACATTCGAGACGATCTGGCGCAGCTTCGTCGCCGCCGTCATGCCCATCGAGACGTGGTCTTCCTTGCCGCCGTCGGTCGGGAGATTGTCCGTCGAGGCCGGATGCGCCAGCACCTTGCATTCGTTCAGGAGCGCGACCGCCGCGATCTGCGTCACCATGTAGCCGGACGAGAGGCCGGGTTGCGAGGTGAGAAACGGCGGCAGCCCTTCGTTCTTGTCCGGATTGACGAGACGGTCAACGCGGCGTTCACAGATGTTGCCGAGATGTGTGAGCGCGATTCCAGCGTAATCAAAAGCGAGCGCGAGCGGCGCACCGTGAAAATTTCCGCCGGAGATGACTTCCTCCGTGTCTGTGAAGACGAGCGGGTTGTCGGTGGCGCTCCCGGTTTCGATTTCGGTGCAGGCGCGTGCGTGCGCCAGCGCGTCGCGCACCGCGCCGTGCACCTGCGGCATACAGCGCAGGGAGTAAGCGTCCTGCACGCGCGGGTCGCCTTCGAGATGCGAGTCGCGGATTTCGCTGTCGCGCAGCAGTTCTCTCAAGTGCGCCGCCGCCGCTAACTGCCCCGCGTGCGGTCGCGCGAGATGTATGCGTTCGTCGAAGGCGGCGGGCGTGCCGCGCAGAGCTTCGAGCGTCATCGCGCCGGACACGTCGGCGACTCGCGCGAGCCTCGTGGCGCGTTCGAGCGCGAGCGCGCCCACCGCCGTCAGAGCCTGCGTGCCGTTCAGGAGCGCCAGCCCCTCTTTCGCTTCCAGCCTCAGAGGTTCGATACCGGCGCGGCTGAGTGCCTCGCCCCCGTCCATCTTCGCGCCCTGATAGAACGCCTCGCCCTCGCCGATGCAGCACAGCGCGAGGTGCGCCAGCGGCGCGAGATCGCCGCTCGCCCCGACCGAACCCTTTTCGGGAATGACCGGATGCACGCCTCGTTCGAGCATCAGCAGCAACGTCTCGGCGACGATGGCGCGTGCGCCGCTGAATCCTCTGGCGAGGACGTTAGTAGTCCGACAACTTGCCGAAGCCTGTGTTGACGCCGTAGACGACGCGCGACTCCGCGACGATGCGCTCGACGGCGCGGCGCGAAGCCTCCATCCGTTCGCGCGCCGCCGCCGAGAGCCTCACGCCCTCCGCGCCCCGCGCTACTTGTGAAACCTGTTCAAGAGAAAGTTTCTGGCCGTCGAGTTCCATAGAGAGGCTGAAGGCCGGAGGCGGGAGATTGGAAGGAAAGCCGGCATTTTATTTTCACGGTTTCCTAATCTCCAGCCTCTACGTCAGTGTTTCTTCCTTCACTGCATCCCGGTCAGGGAATTGCGTGCCGTGAATATCGTCGGAGGTGTTTTCCGGCGTCTGTGTGCGGAGAATGTCGGAGCGACGCCATTCGCCGGTGGTGCTGCCGGTGCGCGGTGTCGCGCGTGCGCGCTCGCGTGCGCGTTGAGCGCGGCGCACAGTAGTTGTGCCGCGCTTGCTCGCCGCCGTCGCCGTGCGTGTCCAGCCGGTTACGCGCTGGATAGGGTGAAACTCGTGCTGCGGCAATACCTCGCCGGTCGCCTCGCGCAGTCGCACGGTGGCGAGCGCGAAGGTCAGCAGCCCCGCGTTGAAGATGATGCCGACCATGAAGATGACCGCGCCCGGCACGAAGCCGATGGTCGCGCGGTCTATGAAGGCGTTGAAGTCGTAGGCCGGGACGGGGTGCATATAGACTTTCAGATTCCAGCACGCCGCCAGCAGCATGAAAATCCAGAGATAGTTGCGGCGCAGTCGTCGCCCCACGGCCTCCCACTCGCTGATGTTGAAGCTGGGGCTTTGGAGGTCTTTGACGAGGTGCGCGGCCCACGCGTCGTCGCCGGGCAGGGCGGGCGTCAGCAGTTGCGCGAAATATCCCGTCTCAAGCACGCGCACGCGGCTCGACCAGATTTCGTAGTAGCGATAACGCCGCGCCTCCATGAAGAGAAAGAAGGCGACGAGGATGGTGTTGATGAGAATGACGAAGTGCGGGTTGACGGGCGACGAGAAGGCGAACGAGAGCGTCGCGCCCGTCGTCAGCACGGCCCAGTTGGTCGTCGTGTCGAGGCGATTGCGCCAAGTGTTGGCGCGCGTGATCTCGCCGCGATAGAGATGCACCATCGCCGTGTTGAATTCCGTCTCCGAAATTTTGCGCGGCGGGCGCGGCACGGACATCTCCGGCGTGATCGTCTGGTGTATGGAGGCCGCTTCCGGGTCGGAAGGCGCGGCGGCGGGCGTGCGCTGTGACGGCGGGCTGGACTTGGTGCGATCACCTGCGGGCAGAGGATTGTTCACTCTGGAGCGTACATCTGTCTTCATCGTCTTCGCTGAGCCTACGGTCTATGTCTTCAAGCGGCGGCGGGGAGGGAAGCATCTGGCCGTCGGGTGTTGATGATAACACGCGTTCGGATAGTTGTGAGATGAAAGTGGCGAATTATCATCGCCCGGCAACGCGCGCAAACGCGCGCCGGCAAATGCCGAGAGGCATGCGCGCGGCATTTCGTCGTCCTCGTTTATCTTCAACTTTCGCGGCGCTTTTGCGCTAAAGGCTACTGCTTGACACTTCGCCGGGCCAACCCTATAGTGAATTTTTGTCCGTCGCTGATTGAAAATGTCCGTAGCAATCTATGCAAGCGCAGAATGATTCAGAGGGCGGCGCGTCGCCGCTGGAGAGCCTGGACGCGCGCCGGATGCGCGAGGCTCTGCGCGCTGCGCGCGAGGCCGGCGAACGCGGGGAAGTGCCGGTCGGCGCTCTGGTCGTCGGAGCCGACGGGGCGATTCTCGCCGTCGCCGGAAATCGCACGCGCACCGACTGCGACCCGACGGCTCACGCCGAACTTGTCGCACTGCGCGAGGCCGCGCGCCGCGCCGGAAATTACCGCCTGACGGACTCGACCGTCTATTCGACGATTGAACCTTGCGCGATGTGCGCGGGCGCGCTCGTGCAGGCGCGGGTCAAACGCCTCGTCTATGGCGCGAAGGACGTGCGCGCGGGCGCTGTCGAATCAGTCTTTCGCGTTTGCGACGACAGCTTTTTGAATCACCGGATGGAATTAACTGCGGGCGTGCTCGCCGAAGAATGTCGCGCGCTGATGCAGGAATTCTTCAGAGTACGACGCCGGGTGGAAGGCGAAAAGCGAAAGGCGAAAGGCGAAAGTTCGGATATGCCTGCGGCGTGATTTAATTAAGAAATGTATCAGAGCGAAACTTCTGTCCGACGCTTTCGCCCTTCCACTTCCTACTTTACTTCGCGGAGAGGTCGCATAGTGGTTTAGTGCACCGGTCTCGAAAACCGGAGTGGTCGAAAGGCCACCGTGGGTTCGAATCCCACCCTCTCCGCCACTTCTCTATCAAGGTCAACTACTTAGAAGGTAGTTGACCTTTTATCTTGTCCCTTACCGCTCACGCCAATTTTGCCAGTCACAACGGCATCGGCCCGAAGCGTGTCGAACTGCTCTACTCGGCGGCCAATTCCGGGCAACTCACCGAAATGCAGGAGTTGATCGTCACGAGCCTGCCGCGTTTGCCGCGAGCCAGCCGGTTATGGAGAACGGCTGACGAATGGAAGGTCGCCCGCTGAGTGGAAAGTTCGCGTTGCGTGTTTGATGCGGAGTGAGGAGCAGGACTGTTGAATTAGATTGCCGTCTCGAAGCTTAACGTCGAGCCGCCCGCCTGAATTAATTTGTCCATCCGAAAGCGAAATCGCCGCGCCTCAGAAATGAGAGCGCGGCGATTTCGTCATCACCCCTGAATGTTCAATTCCTCATTGGCCTTTCAGTACTTCTTCACGGGACTCCGATAATGATAGTGCGGAACAAGGTCACGTTTCAATTCCTCATTGGCCTTTCAGTACTTCTTCCCTACAGATGCTGCGCCGCTGCCCCGATCCGAACGGCTCACCGTTTCAATTCCTCATTGGCCTTTCAGTACTTCTTCTGTCTGTAAATTCTACGCTGAAGGGGGAAACTTATGGGGTTTCAATTCCTCATTGGCCTTTCAGTACTTCTTCAGTACGACTTTGTCCGCCAGTACGTCCCGCCATCTTGCGGGCAGTTTAGCACGGGTGAGGCTTGAGCCGTCCAGCTTTGTTTTCTTTCCCGGCGGACGACCTGCGGCGGCCTGTGCTTAATCCTCTTCATGGTTAAAGTTACCCCATTTGCATGGATGATTTTCTTTAGTTATCCGGCTTAACTGCGGGCGCATCGCGCTTTACCGTTTTTCATGCCGGTTTTCACAGCCTCCGAAAATCATCCGTGCGCCGTGCATCTTTCTCACAAAATTCGCGGTGTTCAAACAATGTAACAGTCTTTGTTTTCCGGCGGCGCAATCTCTCCCAGACCGAACGAGGCTTGCAGGCAGTTGCCGCATACCCTGTAAAAACGTATCTGCCCGTTGTCGGGACGCTTCAACTCCCTTTGCAGCCGCGCCGTCAGTTCCCGCAAGCCGTCTTCGTCCACGCGGCACTCAAAGACAGACTCCTGCACGCGTCGCCCGTAGCCCTCCAGCGCCGACGCCACGCGACGGCGGACGCCCTCATCCTCAATGTCGTAAACGACGACGTGCAACACGCTGCGAGACCTCCGCGTCCACCCGGACGATCTACCTGCCGCGCGTTCGCAGAGGGCGATAACGAGCGACGCGCCCTTTGAACAAGTCTCTCAACTGCACGGCCTGCGCCGCCATGAACGCGCGGTACGACATCAACGCGCCGCCGGGGGCCGTGAACTCGCTCGACAATCGCTTCTCAAAAGCGGCGATGAACTTTTTGCGCGGCTCCGGCTTCAACAGGCAGGGGAAGCGACCGTCTTCCGTCGCATAAAAATCTTCCGGCTTCACTTCGCGCCGGTTAATCATCGCCCACACCTGCGCGTCAACGAGGTGTCGAAATTCTTCCTGCACGTCGCAGGCCAGCGCGTGATAAGCCCCGCGCTCCACATGGTACAGGCCGACGCGCGGGTTGAGTCCGGCAATCGTCAGTGCCGTGGAGAGATGATTGTAGAGCAGCGTGTAGCCGAACGAGAGCATGGCGTTGACGGGGTCGGGCGGCGGCTGTGTGCGACGCCCTTCAAAGCGCCACTCCCCGTCGAGCGTCTCGCGCATCGCGCCGAAGTAGAGCGCCGCGCCGCGACCTTCGACGCCGTTGAGCGATTCCGTCGTCGTCTTGTTTTCACATCCGCGCTCCAACTCTCTTATCTCCCCGGCCACCTCTGAAGCCCTTTCGAGTTTGAAGCGCACAGCCAACTCCGCGAAGTTGTGCAGCTTCGCGGCCACCACCTCGCGCGCAAACCCCACGCGCGCCGACGCATCTTCGGCCAGCCGCGCCTGCGCCGTCCACAGCGTCCAGTCCGCCGCCGGTGCGCCGCAGACCGCCTGCAACTCTCCAGACCAGCGGCAGAAATAAGTTGCTATGCCGCGATCCGCGAGCGCGAGCATGACCGGCACAGTGACGCGCACTTTGCCGTAGCAGACCACGTGCGACAACTCGCGAATCGGGATCGTGACTGGTTCCTGCTCCGGCGCGCAGACGATAATCGTCTCGCCCTCACGCCTGACGGTTGTCTCAAAGCTGCTCACGTACAGGGGACGCCCGCCGCCCGCACCCGCGCTTGCCTCCGTCGCACGTGTGCCAATCGGCGCGAGCGGGACGACTTCAATCGCGCGGTCTGAAGCGGATGCCCCGGTAGAAATTTGACGTCCACTCCTGCGCGCCGCGAGAGCGCGCACGCGCTCGAAGGGAACTCGCGCCAGCCACGAATTTTTCGGGATCGCCTCCGGCGTGAGCGCACCCATCGGGGCTTCGGCCTCACGCTTCTTTTCCAGAATCAGAGAGCGGCAGAAAAGATAGCCGAGATAAGTAAAACCCTCGTCGAAGGAGCGGATCGCCGTCTTCTCTTCGTTGAGCGACAAACCCATCTCCGAGAGCTTGCGCCGCGCGTCTTCGTGCGCGCGTTGCGCCGTCTCAAGGTCTTTGCAGAGCACCACGAAATCGTCGCCGTAGCGCACCAGACGGTAGTCGCGACCGAGCAGTTCCTCGTCAAACTCGTCGAGGTAGAGATTGGCGAGCAGCGGCGAGACGGCGACGCCCTGCGGCAATCCCCTGTCCCTGCGGATCACCGTTCGCTCGAAGACGACGGGCGCGCGCACCCACTCTTCGATCAACGCCACGAGCGGCTCGAAAGGGAAGAGGGCTTCCAGCTTCGCGAACATGCGCTCCCATTCGACCTCGTCGAAGAAGGATTCCACGTCCGCGTCGAGCACATAACGAAAGCCGTCCTCGTATGCGCGCCCGATGGCCTGCGCCGCGCCCGCTCGCGACAATCCTTTGCGGTAGGCGTAAGAGCAGTCTTCCAAAAGCGTCTCGACCGACGGGCCGAGCAGCGTGCAGGCGGCGTGCTGCAACATCCGGTCGCGCACCGTCGCCACGGCCAGAGGGCGCAGGCGCGCGTTCGCCTTCGGAGCCGCGAAGCCTTGCAGGTACGCGGGCGTGTAAAGTCCCGCGCGCAACTCCGCCGAAGCCTGTGAGGCCAGCACATCTCCAAGTCCCGCGAGCGTGCCGGGCGTGTAGCCGTCAACGCCGGGCGCGTCGGAGCGCGCGACCACGTACTTCAGAGAATCTTCCAGCAGCGACGTGTCGAGCAGACGCTCGAACGCCGTGCGCGCGGGACGGAAGGCATCCGTTTTCTCCGTCTCGCACTCTTCGATTCGATAACGTCCGAGTCCGTAATGAGTCTTTTCACCGGCGTGCGTGTACTGGCCGAGCACGAGCGGCGCGAGCCAAGATGCGTGTACGCCGCGAAAGACGACGCGCCCCACCACGCCGCCGAGCGTGTAACCCTTCGGCTGTCGCTCGTGTTTGCCCGGCGCGCCTTCGAGCGGTATGTCCAGCCACAGCAGTTGTCGCGCATCCGTCGTCGCTTCTTCAGCCGCGCGCAGGCCGGAGACGATCTCGTCGCACTCGTGCGGCTCAGGGTAGCGTTCGTGCGCGAGGAAAAAGAGACGCTTGGCAAGGCGGTGTGTGAAGTGTGCGGGCGGGAAGCAATCGCGGTTGAGGAAGCCCGCGCCTTTCGCCTTCAACGCGAATTGTCGCTCCAGTCGAAAGGGCGAGAGGAAGCGTAAGGTCAGCGACGCGGAACTCTTGAGACGGCCAACTTCTTCTTCAAGGTTCGGCGGCGGCAGAGCCTCGACGGAGACGACCTCGAAGTTACCCGCAAGCGTCGGCATCGGCCCGTGCGAATCGGGAACCTGCGCGCCGATGCGCGCCAGTTCCGCACCGAAGCCCGCGAGGTCGAAGCCGCGCCGTGCGCCGCCGGCCAGCGTCAATCCGAAGTTGTAAAAGTCACCTCCGGCAAAATGGACTCCGCCGGACTCGCAGGCGAACGGCATCACGCCCGCGTCCAACTCGTGCGTCCGCAGGGCGCGGCACAGCAGCCCCATCAACACGCCCCCGTGATTGAAATGGAACCGCGCCGCCCGCGTCAGGCGCAGCTTCACCAGATAGCGATCAATCCCGACAGCGAACATTTTAACTTGATGTGAGAACCACGGCAGGCGAATCCCCCAACCCGCGCGAGCGCACACGCCGACGCCACCCGCACGGACAACTAACAGCTAATCCCTCATTGGCCTTTCGTTACTTCTTCTTGGCAAAGGAAACAACATCCTGAACCAAATCTTTAATAAGTTTCAATCCCTCATTGGCCTTTCGTTACTTCTTCATGCTATGGAAGGTGGCCTCATAGCTTGCGCGGTTAAGTTTCAATCCCTCATTGGCCTTTCGTTACTTCTTCGCCCGGCTGGACATTGTCGAACAGCGAATCACCGTCCTGTTTCAATCCCTCATTGGCCTTTCGTTAC
>JAIVJG010000259.1 GCA_020200155.1 Acidobacteriota bacterium
TGCGCTACTTCGGCCAGGAGGGACTGGCAGAGCGCATCCGCGAACACTGCCGCCTCGCGCAACTCTTCGCACACTGGGTCGAAGAGTCGCCCGCATGGGAAGTGCTCGCGCCCGTCCCCTTCAGCCTCGTCTGCTTTCGCGCCTGCCCGCGCGTCGAAGGAGAAGCGGACGAAGCGCGCAACGCACGGCTCGACGCGCTCAATGAACAACTGATGAACGCCGTCAACGCGACCGGCGAAGCTTTTCTCTCGCACACGAAACTCGGCGGCGTGCTCTCGCTGCGCCTCGCCATCGGCAACATTCGCACGACCGAAGAACACATACGCCGCGCGTGGGAGTTGCTCAACGAAGAACTCTCCCGTCTCGCTTAAGCTTTCGGCGAGCGGCTTGTAATATCTCAGACTGAACTTGTCCGTCGCTGAACGCTCGCACGACCATGAAAAAGAAGCTGTCCGCCGTTTTAATTCTGACCTGTCTCGGCTGTTCCGTCTCGTGGGCGCAGGCGCGGCGCGGGATGACGCCCGCCGACACGTTGCGTGTTGCTGAAGTAAGTGACGCGCAAATCTCGCCGAACGGGGCGCTGGTGGCTTACGTCGTGACGACGAATGACGGGAATGAGCGGCGCGCTTCACTCTGGCTGGCGCGGACGACAGGGGTTGCGGGAGCGGACGAGACGGGGGCTGGACTCGGCAGGTTCGCCCCTGTGCAGATTCCCTTGTCCGGCGTGACGAGCGCCACGCGGCCACGCTGGTCGCCCGACGGCGTGCGGCTGGCATTCATCGGCACGCGCGAGAAACAGGCAGGCATCTGGCTCGTCTCGCCTTTCGAGCGCGGGGCGGCCCGCTTCGTCGTCGTCGTCCGCGAAACAAATTTTCACATCCCTTACGCAGGCGAATCCCTCGCGTGGTCGCCGGACGGACGACGCATCGCGTACATCTCAGCCACGGACGACGAGCGCGACGAAGCATTCAGCGGCGCGGCGGGCACGGGCGCTTCGACCGCCGAGCGCCGAGACGACCCGCGCGTGATAGACCGCATCCAGTACAAGTCGCGCACCTCCTTCTCCGACCGCCTGCGAACGCACGTCTGGCTCGTTGACGCGGACGAGCCTTCGTCACCGCCCCGGCAGCTCACCTACGGCTCTTTCTACGACCACGCGCTGACGTGGAATCCGCGCGGCGACGAGATAGCTTTCCTCTCGAATCGCGAGCCAGACCCGGACGCCGTCAACAACTCGGACATCTACGTGGTCGGCGCGTCGGACGCGCGCACGCGCCGCGTCACGGATACGAAGGGGTGCGAGTATGAGCCGCAGTGGTCGCCCGACGGGCGCTTCATCGCCTACACCGCGACGACGCGCGACGTGACGACGATTGACAGCATCAGCGAAGACGCGCACGTCTGGGTCACGGAGCCGAGCGGCAGCGGGCAACGCGAGATCAGCGGCAGGCTCGACCGCCGCGCACGCGCGCCTCGCTGGTCGGCGGACAGCGCCACAATTCTCTTCCTTGCGAACAACCGTGGGCGCACGAATCTCTACGCCGCAGCCCTTGACGGCTCGCGGTTGAACGAAGTGCTCGGCGGCGGCGCGCAGGCCAGCAACCAATGTCGCGGCAGCCTCGCGCCGCCGGCGCTCCCGCCATTTCAAATCACCGGCTACAGCGTCAACGCACGCGCGCCGGCACTCTTCGCGCTGACCGTCACAGACCCGGCGCACCCGGCAGAGGTGTGGCTCTACAGGCCGTCAGCCTGCGTCAACCTCGCGCGGCTGAGCGGACACAACGACGGACTCGTGCGCTCGCTCGCGCTCGTCCAGCCGCAGGAGTTTTTCTTCAAGAGCTTCGACGGCGTCAACGTGCAGGCGTGGCTGTTGAAGCCCGTTAATTTTCGCGTCGCGGCGAGCACGCGTTACCCGCTCGTGCTGAGCATCCACGGCGGGCCGCACGGCATGTCCGGCTATGGCTTCGACTCGAACTTTCAGGCTTACGCGGCGCGCGGCTACGCCGTGCTCTACCTCAACCCGCGCGGCTCGAACGGCTACGGGCAGAAATTCTCGGACGGGACTTTCCGCGAGTGGGGCGGCGGCGACTACCGCGACCTGATGGCGGGCGTGGACGAAGCACTCGGCAGATTTTCGTGGCTCGACGGCGAGCGCATGGCCGTTACGGGCGGCTCGTACGGCGGCTTTATGACCAACTGGGTCATCACGCAGACGCCGCGCTTCCACGCCGCCGTCACTCGCGCCAGCGTCAGCAACCTCGTCAGCTTTTATGCCACGTCGCTCTATCAGGATTTAATTCACGCAGAGTTCGGCGGCTTCCCCTGGGACGACTACGACCTGCTCTGGCGTTGGTCGCCTTTGCGTTACGTCCGGGACGCGCGCACTCCCACGCTCTTCATCCACGGCGAGCAGGACAACGACGTGCACATCACGCAGGCCGAAGAGATGTACACCGCGCTCCGGCGACGCGGCGTGGACGCCGTCTTCGTGCGCTACCCGCGCGAAGGCCACTCGTTTCGCGAACCCCTGCACCGGCAGGACGCGCTCGAAAGAACCCTCGGATGGTTCGACAAACACTTAAAGCAATGACGAATGCGGCGGTGATGAATGATGAATTCAAAACAGCATTGCTTTCGTCTTTCATTCATCGCTCATCGCTGCCGCGTCCACCACTTGAAGGAGTTGAATGCTGATACACATCGTGATCTGGAAGTATCGCGCGGAGACGAGCGCGAAAGCGCGTGAGGAGCACGTGGCGAAGCTGCGCGGGCTGGCGGGAGTCGTCCCGGAAGTCCGCAGCCTCTCGGTCGGATTTGATGTGCTGCGCCTTCCGCGCTCTTACGACGTGGGACTCGTCGCCGTTTTTGAAGACCGCGCCGGGCTGGACGCTTACACCGTCCACCCGGAGCACGTGGCCGTCGCCGAGATGGGGCGCGGCATCAGCGAGCACGTCGCTTCGGTTGATTTCGAGGACGACGATCATGCCGCGTAAGGCCGGAACTCCGTTCGTCAATCGGCTGCTCGCGTCCTGCGGGCGGGCGGAAGGTGCTTGAATGAAGCGCTGGAAGAAAGTATCGCTGGCGCTGCTCGCCGTCTTGATTCTCTCGCAGACGCCGTTCATCTACAGGCGCTATCGTCTGGGCCGGCTTCACGCGGCCATCGAGTCGCTCAACGCTCAGCGCGCCGCCGCGCACGACGACGCCTACACAGACTACAAGGGCGTCCTCCACGTGCACTCGATGCTCGGCGGGCATAGCAACGGTCGCTTCGAGGATATCGTGCAGGCGGCGCACGCAAACAATCTCGCCTTCGTCGTGATGACCGAACACCCGTCCGCTTACGTCAACACGGCGGAAGCGACGCTGAAGGGATCGCACGACGGCGTTCTCTTCCTGAACGGCAGCGAGATCAGCGCGCCGGGCGAGGTGCGCCTGCTTGTCGTCCCCGGCATAGAGCCTCCCGGCCCGGACTCAAATTCGTTCACAGCCCAGGACATCATCACGCAGGCGACACGTGAAGGCAGGCTCGTCTTCGTCGCCTACCCTGAGCAGGTACGCGACTGGCAATTGAGCGGCTTCGACGGCATGGAGGTTTATAACCTCTACACGAACTCTCAAAGGGTCAGCTACTCGCGGCTGTTCTTCGACGGCCTGTGGTCTTACTGGAGCTACCCCGAACTGCTCTTCGCCACTATCTACGAGAAGCCGGCGGCGAATCTGAAGAGGTGGGATGAGATCAACGCTGGCGGCAACAGACGCGCGGTCGCCGTCGCCGGGAACGACGCGCACGCCAACGTCGGTCTCAGCCTTCGTCAACTAACCGGACAGCCCATACTCGAATTGAAACTCGACCCTTACGAGCGCAGCTTTCGCCTCGTCCGCAATCACGTCCTGCTTGAAAAGGGACAGACGCTCGACGCCGAGTCTCTCACGTCGGCGCTCAGGCAGGGGCATAGCTTTATCGCCTTCGACCTCTTCGGCGACGCAGGGGGCTTCCGCTTCTCCGCCGAAACCACTTCGGAAAAGAAGATCATGGGCGACGAAATCACACTGCCTCCGGGGGGAGGAGTGCGGCTCACGGCAAGCGTTCCGGTGAAAGGACGGCTGGTGTTTTTCAAGAACGGGCAGGTCGCGCATGAAGAGAGAGACGCAGCGCGGAAGGAATTACTTGTGAACGAGCCGGGCGTCTACCGTGTCGAAATCTATCTAGACCAACTCGGTCGGCCTCTGGACGCCGCACCCTGGATTATTTCCAATCCCATCTACGTCCGCTGAATCTTTAAGCGAGAGGCTTTCGACGCGTGGAAGTCCGGCCATCGAAAGCCCCGGATACGACATCGCCCCGCACAAGGCGTTAGGCCTGTGTGGGGCGCTTCGCTGAGTCGGAAGCCCGACTCAAATTGTCGGAGACGGTGTGATCATTCACCGGCATCTGTAGAGAACCTAGTGTTTGGTTCTACTCACGCGTCCAAACCCAGTGTAACGGGAGTGCGCGTGTACAGTCTCCCTGATCAATTGTCCAAGTGCCCTGATTTTATGCCCCGGCGCGCTTCCTGTCAATATTCACTTTGACTGTTTGTGTTGCGTACAACCCAACCACAAACGCATCTCAAGCTCACTCCCACACGCGGCGCACCCTCTTTTTAACCTGTGGCTTTATGCGACGAAAGACATACGCTTTCGGTTGCGTTGACCTGATTTGGTGGAGAGTTTACGCCCAATCGGCTCAGGGAGGCATTTAAATGCCCGTGGAACCGGCGTCTCAGATGGCACTCTGCTTGCTTGTTTTCCTATCGCCTGATTGAAGCTCGAAGCCTCAATTCGGCTTTTTTAGACGAAAAGAGAAACCGATCAGACCCGTCGCGGCGTAAAGCCTTACGGAGAGACATCAATGACAGAAGCAGCAACTTTACCTTTGTGGTCAGGCGCGAAGAACAGCGAGGCGACTATCAAAGTGACCAAGCCGGCCTCGGACTACGAGCTAACGCAGGCGGCGTCTGTAGGCGACATGGCCGCCTTCGAGACCCTCTACGAGCGCCACAACCGACGCGTCTATTCGCTCTGCCTGCGCATGACGGCCAACACCGCCGAAGAGGGGCACGAGCACGAGGAAGTGGCGCGAATGCTGGGGTGTTCTGTGGGCACGTCGAAGTCGCAACTGCACAAGGCCAGAATGAAATTACGCATCTTATTGAAGCAGGGAAGTACCAAGCGCAAAAAATAAGCTATTCGCCCTCATCGGCGTTGTCACGCAACACAAAAAGAGCAGGAAGTCGAATGCGGCTCCTGTTTTTTTTGTCATCTGATAAGCTTATAGGCGTTGGTGGCTCTCAAACGGCAATCCGCCCTCAGTCCAATCTTCCTTCCCGCCCCTCGTCCGCAGGCAATCTTTCCTGTGGACAAGCGGCGTCTCCTCGCCTAGAATCCGGTCGCTTTCTGAGTGGGCTTGAGACAGCCCATACCACGTATCCGAACTGCCCCCTGAAGGGCAGCCGCTACATACGCAACGGGCCGCGCGCCGAGAGATGACCTGAGCAGGCGGCGCGGCCTCATCCGACAACGCTAACCCCAACTCGAGGCCGGTGGTTTCTCGCCGGCTGCTTGATAATTTCAGCCCCACGAGAGGAAATCGAAGATGAAAAGACTTCTACTGCTGGTGACTGTCCTGTTAACGACCATGGGTGGCTCCTGCCAGTCGCCCCCGCCGAGTGGTAACAACGCGAACTACGGCGCGAACGGCAATCTGAACGCCAATCAGGAATTGCCTGTGCCGGTGGAGAAGAACGTCAACATCGTCATCAACACTGACTCGTCCAATTCTGGTAAATGCGTGATCGCTGATCCGGGCGAGACCTATCTCTCGAAAATGAACAAGGACAAGATCAAGTGGTGCATCACGAACAACTGCACAGCCGCCGTCGGTGGCACCGTCACCATCAGCGACTTCAAAGATAAGTCTAACGCGAGCAAAAAGAACCCGTTCGGAGACGGCTCGGCTGCGGATAATGCTTTCGACATCACGCAGCCTGAGTACGATTGCAAAAAGAAAACCAAGGATGCCGCGTCGGGTGAGACGGGCGTTCACTACAAGTACACGATTAAGATCAAAGCCGATGGTACTGAGAAAGGAAGTTTAGACCCAGAAGTTGAAGTCGGGAACTAAAGACGCACGAACCCTGCGATCTTCTTCGATAGGGTCTGCCGACCGTCGAGCGGCGGGTTCGCTTCAGACGGCGAACAAGTCTTTGTATTCAGGGTCGTCGCGGATGGCGGAGAGGTCTGGGTCGCGCTCGGCCTCGGCCCGGCTATAGCCGCGCGCGAGTGCTTCGCGCAGGTGTCGCACCGACTGTTCGATGTGGCCGGTCAGGGAATAAACTACGGCCCGCTTGTACATCGTCGTCACATCTTTGGGGTCGAGCGCGGCGGCGCGCTCGATGTTTTCGACCGCCTCCTTCCCGCTACGAAGCTTTGCCTGGCAGACGGCCAAGCGCGTCAGCAGTTGCGCGTCATTTGACTTGATCGTCAGCGCATCCTTCAATCTGCCGATGGCAAGGCGGTAGTTCTCCAGCGCCTCATCTTCCCTACCCAGCCGCAAGAGGACGTCGCCCAGATTTCTGTAGGGCACGTCGTTGCTTGGATTCAGTTCAATGGACTTGCTGTAGGCATCTCTCGCCTCTTCATATCGCTCAAGATAAAAGTACGCGGTTCCGAGGTTGTCGTATGCGATGGCCGCCGGGTGGATTTCGATGGCGCGCTGGTGCGTGGCGGCGGCATCCTCGTAGCGACCAAGCAAGAGGTACATGGCTCCGAGGTTGTTGTAACCATGATGGCTGTCGGGCTGGATGCGGATGACACGGCGATACTGCGCGGCGGCCTTCTCGTAAAGGCCGCGCGCGTAGTAGTAGTTCCCCAGCACGTTGTAGTTCTCCCAGTAGCCGGGTCGTATCTCGACGGCCTTCTCGAAATGTTCTCTGGCAAGCTCCATCTCGCCGGACTGTAGATAGCACCGGCCCAGCCAGCGGTAGGCGCTGTCGTTCAGCGGCTGGAGGCTGACCGCGCACTGAAACTCTTCGATGGCGTTCTCGACCGCGCCGGTGCCGTGGTAGACGATACCGAGCGAGATGTGCACCTGCGGCTGATTGGGATCGAGGACGAGAGCGCGGTCGCTCGCAGACTCGGCGCGCTTGACCCAAGCGGCGTCCTTCGTCGCCTCGTACTTCATCCAGTAGGCTTCGCCGAGTCCCGCCTGAGCAAGCGCGAAGTTGGCGTCGAGGCGAATCGCTTCCTCGAACATCTGGATGGCGAAATCAATGTTGCCTTCGTGATCGCGCCGGTCGAGAAAGGCGCGGCCTTTCGAGTACAACTCGAAGGCGTCGAGGTTGACGGTTGGGGGGTGCGCGAGCTGTTGGCGCACCTCCTGCGAGATGTTGACCTTCAGGGCCGCCGCGATGCTCTCGCAGACCTTGTCCTGAATCTCGAACAGCTCCGACTCGCCGCCCCGATACTGCTCGCCCCAGATAGCGCGTTCGCTCTCGACATCAATCAGACGCGCCGTGATTCTGAGTCGCCCGCCAGCTCGCTGAACCTCGCCTTCGAGGATGATGTTCGCGCCAAGCTCGCGCGCCTGCTCACGTGTGCCGCGTCCCACTGCTTCGCTGAACCGGCCCGCGCTCGCTCCTTTCGAGAGCACAGAGAGGCCGCTGATTTTCGCCAGGTCGGTGGTGATGACGGAAGCCAGGCCAATGCCGATGAAAGTGGCTTCGTCCGACGAGCCGACGGCTTCAAACGGCAGCACCAGCACGGTCGGCGTTCCGATCATCGAGCGCGACCAGGAGTGCGCGGATTTCGACGCGGAAGGGACGTGCGCGCTCCCCGGCCTGCGCTCTTCGCGCGAATAGTCGAGCCTCAGCGTGCCCGCGAGATTCTCCTCGCCGTCGCTCTCTCGCCGGCCCAGTTGATCCCTAAGCAACTCCAGTTCCTTTTTGATTTCGACGAACGAGGCGATGCGCTTGCGGCGATCTTTTTCGAGCAGGCGCGTGAACAGGCTCGCCGTGGAGCCGGGCAGTTCCGGTTTGAGTTTGTCCGTCCGGACGGCCTCGTCGCTGAGGATGGCTGCGCCGATGACGAAGACGTTATCGCCACGAAAAGGGTGCTCGCCCGTCAGCATTTCGTAGAGCACGATGCCGAAGGAGAAAACGTCCGTGCCCTTGTCGAGCGAAGGGTCTCTGCGAATCTGTTCGGGAGACATATAGGGAATAGTGCCGACGACGACGCCCGAATCGGTGAGATGTTCGATACCGGCGGCGGTCGTCGCCATGTCGCCTGCATAGGGGTGGGCCAGCTCCAAAGGTTTCGCCAACCCGAAGTCGAGAAGTTTAACGCGCCCGCGCTCGTTGATAATGATGTTTTCGGGCTTGATGTCGCGGTGGATGATGTCGTTGGAGTGTGCTTCGGCGAGCGCGTCTGCGGTCTGGATGGCGGCGTCGAGTGCTGCTTCGGTACTGAGATGGCCGGAGCGTATGAGACTACGCAGATTGCGCCCGCGCACCAACTCCATCGCGATGTAGGTGTGCTCTTCCGTCTCGCAGATTTCGTAGATGGTGACGATGTTCGGGTGGTTGAGTTGCGAGGCCATGCGCGCCTCGCGCAGGAAACGCTTCCCTGCCCCCTCCGCCACGTGCTCCTGCCTCTTGATGAATTTGATGGCGACAGTGCGTAAAAGTCTCTGGTCTTCCGCCTCGTAGACATCGCCCATCCCGCCCGAACCGATCTTCGAGCGGATCAAGTAATGACCGATGGTCGTCCCGGCTTCAAACGTCATAACTTTATCGCGCGCCCCGCCGCCAGATTTTTAACGCCCGCTCAATCTATTACACACGGATAAAATGTCAAGAGAGGCTCCGTGAGGATTCAAACATCTTTCGACCGCTACGAATTTTGCCGTCCTTCCATTATTACACGGCTTGAATCATATCAAATAAAAAACGTATTGCGTCAGGAGTTTCGGTCATGGGCGCGAGTCGAATGCCCTGCGGAGTGATTGCGACTATAATCCGCGCATGCCCGACGACGTGAGGGTGATACGCCTCGGCGACATGCTGTTCCGCCGCAAAGGCTCTGTGTTGTGGCGGCTCGTGCAGGCCGTCTTCAGCGTCGCGCTGCGCCTGTTCTTCCGCCGCATCGAGGCGAGCCACGCGCGGCTCGTGCCGGAGACGGGCGCGCTCATTTTCGTGCTCAATCATCCGAACGGATTGATAGACCCTGCGCTCGTCTTTTGCGCGCTGCCACGTCGCATCTCTTTCCTCGCCAAGTCAACGCTGTTCCGCCTGCCCTTCGTCGGCTTCCTGCTGCGCACGGTCGAGGCGCTCCCGCTCTACAGACGCGTGGACGAGGGCGCTGACTTGACGCAGAACCGGCGCACCTTCGAGGCCTGCCGCGCGCTGCTGCGTCGCGGACGGTGCATCGCGCTCTTTCCGGAGGGCGTGTCGCACAACGCGCCGCATCTGCTGCCCGTCAAGACGGGGGCGGCGCGCATCGCCCTCGGCGCGATTTCAGTGAAAGACGCGGGCGGTGTCCCTGCGCCATCATTCGACGTACGTATCGTCCCCGTCGGGCTGTACTACACGTCGAAAACGTCTTTTCGCAGCGAGGCGTTGATGCGCTTCGGTCGCCCGCTCGATGTCCGTCCAGCCGAACTGGACGCGGACGGCGAGCCTTCGCGCGCGGCGGTCAGGGAACTGTCGGCGCGCATCGAGGAGGCTCTGCGCGAAGTGACGCTCAACGTCGAGACGGAAGAGCAACTGGAAGTGGCGAACCGCGCCGAAAGACTCTTCTCGTCCATTTACGAAGGCATCAATATCGAGCGGTCGCTGACCGCGCGCTTCTTGGCGCGCCTGTTCACGAAGCACGGCGTGGACGAGGCTCGCGCGACGGTCAAGATTCTGGCCGCCATCGCGCTCATGCCCCTGACGTGGCTCGTCTTCACCGGCTTCTCTTTTTACTTCTGGGGATGGCGCGCGGGCGTCTTGGCCTTGCCGCTCTCGATCCTGTGCGGCTACGTCGCGATGCGTTCGCTGGAAGCGCTCTACGACTTGCGCGGCTGGTTCAAAGCCGTCCTGCTGCTCTTCAACCGCCGCCAACTCTTCCTCCGTCTGCTCTGGGAACGCAGGGCTTTAAGCAACGAGATCAGCGAGATGGAAAACCGCACAGGCGATTGAAGACAGCAGTAGAAATCAATCTCTTTGCTTCCGCCGGTATTCACGCGGTTGTAGATTTTCTTCGAGGCTTTTAATATCTCATCTTCACCGGTTAACTTTTTTCGAGCATGCAATGATGAATAAAAAAATGCTCCTGTTCAGCAACGGCTCCGAGATCACGCGCGGAGAGCAGCCGTCAAAGTTCGCGGCGAGCGCGATCAGGGATTTTCTCGGCGCGCGAATCGAGCGTGCGCTCTTCGTGCCCTTCGCCGCCGTCGTCCGTTCATACGACGAATACGCGGCGCTGGTGCGCGTGCGCTTCGGGCCTTTGGGTTACGAAGTCAATTCGATTCACGAGGCGACAGATGCACGCGCGGCGGTCGAGTCGGCTGAGGCTGTCGTCATCGGAGGCGGCAACACTTTTCACTTGCTGCGCGGCATGTATGAGGCGGGCGTTGTCGAGGCGATTCGCGCGCGGGTCGAGGGCGGCGTGCCTTACATCGGTTGGAGCGCAGGCTCGAACGTGGCCTGTCCCACGATCAGGACGACGAACGACATGCCCGTCGTCGAGCCTCAGAGCTTCGACGCGCTCAACCTCCTGCCCTTTCAAATCAACCCGCACTACACGGACGCGCGCATCGAGGGGCATCAAGGGGAGACGAGGGACGAGCGGCTTGCCGAGTTCGTCCATGCCAATCCGGGCGTCTACGTCGTCGGCTTGCGCGAAGGCAGCGTGCTCAGGATTGAAGGCTCAAGCGCAGAGTTGTTGGGCGATTTGCCCGCGCGCATCTTCCTTAAGGGACAGCCCGCGACGGACGTTCAGCCCGGAGAGTCTCTCCAGTTCCTTTTCCGTTGAGCCATAGCTTGCGCCCTTTCGTTCGCCCCGGCGCGACTGTGTGTTTCGCACTTTATGAAACAGTATCAAGACCTTCTCAAGTCAATCCTCGAACACGGCGCGGAGCATCGAGACCGCACTGGCGTCGGCACCATCTCGCACTTCGGCCACCAGACGCGCTTCGACCTGCGCGCAGGCTTCCCCATCGTGACGACGAAGAAAGTTCCGTTTCGCTGGATTGCCGAGGAGCTTTTCTGGTTTCTCTCCGGCGACACGAACGAGGCCAACTTGCGCGCGCGCGGCGTGGACATCTGGAAGGAGTGGGCCGACCTCGAACACACGGGCCGCTTCGGGCGCGCGGAGGGAGACCTCGGCCCCGTCTACGGCTATCTCTGGCGCTCCTTCGGCGGACACTATCCCGCGCGCGACGGCGTTGACCAGATCGCGCGGCTCGTCAGAGAGATCGACCAGAATCCAAACAGCCGCCGCCTCATCGTCACGGGCTGGGACCCGCGCGCGTGCGACGACGTTGACTTGCCGCCCTGCCACACACTCTTTCAATTCAAGGTCGAGCGCGGGCGCGTTCTCCACTGCCAACTCTACCAGCGTTCGGCTGACGCCTTTCTCGGCGTGCCGTTCAATATCAGTTCCTACGCGCTGCTCACGCACATGCTGGCGCACGTCTGCGGCTTGGAAGTGGGCGAGTTCATCTACACGCTCGGTGATTATCACGTCTACAAAAATCATCTGGCGCAGGTCGAACAGTTGCTCGCGCGCGAGCCGCTGCCGCTGCCTCGATTGGAGATTCTGGATAAAGAAGGTGGTTTGCGCGGGCTGGAAGGGCTGCTCGATTTTCGTTACGAACATTTGAATCTCGTCGGCTATCAATCACACGGCAAGATCGTAGCGCCGGTCGCGGTGTAAACGTAGGGCAGGCATTCCTGCCCTGCTCAAGAGAAACCAACATGGCAATCAACGGCATCGTGGCGATTGACAGGCAGGGAGCCATCGGCAAGGGCGGCGCATTGCCGTGGCATTACTCCGCCGACTTGAAGTTCTTCAGAGAGCAGACGACCGGACACGCCTGCGTGATGGGTCACAGGACGTGGCTGACGCTGAAGAAACCTTTGAAGGACAGGCTTAACGTCGTGCTCAGCAGCCGCGCCGAGATCGAGTCGCGGGAGTCGGTCGTCGTGTTGAGGGATAAACTCTCGGTGCTCTCGCTCAAAGCTTACCTCTCGTGCGACATCTTCGTCATCGGCGGCGCGAAAGTCTACGAATCATTCGCGGCTGAGATTGATCGTTGGATCGTCACCGAAGTTCCACTGACGGTCGAAGGGGCAGACACGTTCATGCCGCGCGACTTTCTGCAAGGCTTCGCGGCCTATGACTCCCGCCTGCTCGAAGACAACTTAAAAGTGACGTTTTATCGAAGGCAGGTGGTGTCCTAATTTGAAATCATGAAATAAGGAAGATGTAAGGGTGAGATGCAGGGAGTCTTAAACCCTGAGTAACTGTGAAACTCTCGCCGGTAAGTCGTCCACGAAAGATGGTCTACCTTTCTGCATCAACCCCTGCGCTCCGGCGGTGATGACCTGTGGTTCTGTAATTGAACTTGTTGCGGTCGCAAATAATATCGGCGTATCGTGATCGAATGTCCTGAGCATCAGGCACAATTCCAGTCCCGTCCCGTCCGGCAGATGGTAGTCCAGGAGGTAAAGGTCAAACTTCTCGGCGGTGGCTCGTTTGACGGCATCAGCCATGCTATAGGCCGAAGTTACTTCATATTCTTTCAGGATGGCCGAAACCAGATCACAGGTGTCGGAGTTGTCGTCAACGCAAAGGATATGTTTTTTAGTTTGGGGCAATGTGCGTCCTTCCTCATGAACAAACATCGTACTAGGTGACGCCTGCTAATGTATGCCCTATTCTGCGCTCATGTCAGCAGCCAAGCAAGTCGGCAGCAGGCAATGTCTTGAAATTGAAATTAGGACACCACTCGAAGGCAGACTTAACGCGCGCCGACCGCCCTCACGTCGAGCACGTCGTGGCGCGTGATGATGCCCGTGATGCGCCCGTACTCTTCGACGAGCACCGCAGGAGTCTGGCGCAGTTGGCGCGTGATTTCGTCCGAGCCTGCGTCCACGTCAACGACCGGGAACGGCACATCCATCACTTCGCTGACGGACGCGTCGAGTAGTTCGCGATTGCCCAAAGCTCTGGCGAGGATGCGGCTCTCGCGCAGCGCGCCGACTGAGCGGCCTTCGTCGAGCACAGGGATATAAGTGAGGCCGAGTTCGTCCATTTTCGCCAGCACATCGGAGACGCGTTCCCCCGGCGCAGCTGTGACGAGGCTCGCAGGCGAATTCGCACCCTTCGTACTGCTGATGAGACCCGCAGTCATCCTGCGCGGCTCCAACAGGCGTTTCTCCTTCAGCCACTCGTCCGAGTGGTGCTTGGTCAGGTAGTGCTCGCCCGTGTCGCAGACGATGAAGACGACGAGTCCCGTCTCGTCG
>JAIVJG010000260.1 GCA_020200155.1 Acidobacteriota bacterium
GCGACGTTGATTCTGTTCGCGACGCTCTCTGAGACGCCGAGCGTCTTCGAGTCGCTCTACTGGCAGACGGGGATGCTGACGTATCTCGTCCCGCTCGTCGTCCTGACGTTCTACATAGGCTTCCTCAAAAAATGTTGCGACAGCCCCGCGCGCGGGCGACGGCGCGATGCGCTGTGCCTCGCGTCGAGCTTTTTAATCACTTTCGTCGCCGGCGGGTTCTCGGAAACCTATGTCGTATTGCAGTCGTGCCTGTTGTCCGTCGCGCTGGCGTGCGCCGTCGGGCTGCCGTGGTTGAAGCGGACGAAACTCTGGCCGTTGCTCGTCGCGGGCTTGCTCGGCTCAGTCGCGGCGCTGGCGATGGTGGCGGCATCGCCGGGCAACAAGGTCAGGCAGGCCGCACTCCCGTCGCCGCAGGGATTCTTCAACAGCGTCATGTCGTCGTTCGCCTACGCCTTCGACTTCATAACGGGCGAGCATGTGTATCTCGTCCCGCCGGTGCTGAGGTGGACGACAGTTCTGCTGGTGGCGCTGCTGGCGTTTCGTCTGCCGCTCGACGAAGCCGCGCCAGCCGCTCGCGCGTTGAAAAGCGGAAATCTGAAATGGGCGCTCGTGCTGTCGCCGCTCGCCGCGTATCTCTTGATCGTCGCCTGCATCTTTCCGGCGATGTACGTCGCGGCCTCGCACCCGCCGCCGCGCTCGCTCGTCAACGCGCAGTTCGTCCTCGTCTGCTTCATGGTCGGGTGGGGGTATCTCGTCGGCCTCGCGCTCAAACGCATTGCCGCAAAGAATGCGACGCCGCACGACACGCCGCTGTTCAACGCACTGTCCGTCGCCGCGCTCGTGCTGCTGGCGCTCATCCCGCTCGCCGCCACACGCGCCACGCTCTTGAGAGTGCCGAAGGCGAGGGCGCTGGCTGCGCTGTGGGAGAAGCAGCACGCGGAGTTGCGCGCCGCCGAGAGTCGCGGCGTCAAGAGCATGACGGTCTCGACGGTCTACTACCTCGAAGGCACAGACCTGCTCAAGCGTGACCCGCAGTGGTACGTCAACGAATGCGTTGCTGCCTATTACGGCATGGATTCGCTCACCGCCGTGCCCGACCCGGAAGGCATCAGAATCATGGTCGAAGAAACAGGGCGTTGAGATTTCCCAGCCGCCCGCGTTCCAAGTTATCCTAACCTTGATATGCGCGTCACTATCGGGCAGATCAACACGACGAACGGCGACTACGAGGGCAACACGGAGAAGATTATCCGCGCCATCAAACAGGCACGGGATGAGAAGTCAGACCTCGTCGTGCTGCCGGAAGTGGCCGTGCAGGGCTATACCTCGCTCGACTGGTTTCTCGACCGCGACGTGGTGCAGACGGCGCTCGTGCCGCTTGAAAAAATCATCGCCGCCACTGAAGGCATCACGGCGGTCATCGGCACGGTGAGGCCGTCGAATCTCGTGCTGGGAAGAAAGCTCTACAACTCCGCCGCCGTTATTCGCAACCGCGAGTTGCTCGGCTTCGCCGACAAGACGCTGCTTCCCGAATACGACGTGTTCGACGACCCGCGCTACTTCGAGCCGGGCACAGAAAGACGCCTCTTCTCGTTGGGAGACGAGAAGCTGGGCGTCGCGGTGTGTGAAGATTTCTGGAACGACAAGACGTTCTGGCGCGAGCGGCTCTACACGTCAGACCCGACGGACGAACTTGTCGCGATGGGCGCGTCGGTGATCGTCTCGCCGAACGCCTCGCCCTTCAACAAGAGCAAGATGGGCCAGCGTTGTTCGATGGTCTCGCACCGCTCGCGCGCCGCCGGGATTCCGATTGTGTACGTCAACCTCGTCGGCGGCAACGACGGCATCATCTTCGACGGCGCGTCGCTCGTCACGGACTGTCGCGGCGAGACGATTCTGCAAGCGCCGCCCTTTGAAGAATTCGTCGGCACGGTTGATCTCGAATGCGGCGTGCGCGACGAACGCTGCTTGCCCGGCGACGACATCGCGACGGTGCAACAGGCGCTCGTCCTCGGTATCAGGGATTACGCGCGCAAGAACCGCTTCGAGCGCGCACTGCTCGGACTCTCCGGCGGCATTGACTCGGCGGTCGTGGCGACGCTCGCGTGCGAGGCCATCGGCTCGCCCAACGTCCTCGGCGTGATGATGCCCTCGCCTTTCTCTTCACGCGGAAGCATCGAGGACTCCATCGCGCTCGGCAAAAGTCTGGGCATGCCGGTCGTCGAGCGACCGATCACGAACGCTTACGAGGTGCTTGTTAAGGAGTTGGGTCTCGCACAGCCGTCGAACGCGAGCGAGGAGCTGGCGCGTCAGAACATCCAGTCGCGTCTGCGCGGCAACATCCTGATGTCGCTCTCGAATGCGGAAGGCCGCCTGCTGCTCTCAACGGGCAACAAGTCGGAACTCGCGCTCGGCTACTGCACGCTCTACGGCGACACGAACGGCGGCCTCGCCTGTATCGGCGACGTGCTCAAGACGGAAGTCTATGCGCTCGCGCGCCACTACAACCGCCAGAGCGAAATCATCCCTTGGACGATCATCAACAAACGCCCCTCTGCGGAACTCGCGCCCGGACAGTTCGACGACCAGAGCCTTCCGCCCTACGACGTGCTCGACCCCATCCTGCAACTCTACTTTGAGAAGAAGGCGACGCCCGAAGAGATCATCGCCGCCGGTCACGACTCCGCGCTCGTCTACGACATCCTGAACCGCGTCGAATCGCCGGCCAACGAGTTCAAGCGACGCCAACTGCCGCCCACGCTCATCATCTCGCGCAACGCCATCGGCGTCGGTCGCCGCCGCCCCGTCACGCATCGTTTCCGGCGCACACCCGCAACATCAGAGTAAGCGCACCATTGCATTTGACCTCCCCTTGTCCGGCTTCGGCGCGGAAAGATAACCAACTCACAACAATTCGCGGCGGCAGCGCGGTTGTGTGCCGCGTCATCTTTGTTACAATGAAATGTACTCTTCTCCGTGCCCCCAAACCCATCACCTTGAAAACATTTATCGAGATAGTATTCCGGGAGGGAAAAGTTATGAGTAATTTACGTTGGACAAAATTTGCGACTCTCGCGCTGGCTTGCCTGTTCCTGGCAGGCGCGCAGTCAATCGCTTCGGCGCAGGGGCGTAGCGGCGGCGGCAGAGGACAGGGCGGCCCACCAGCCGGCGTGGGTCACGCGGGCGGCAGCGGCGGAGTTGATCGAGGCCTCGGGACTTCTTCCAGCAGCTCGAACGGTCGCGCGGACAATGGACGCGGCATCGCTTCAGACAACTCGAACGGGCGCTCCGACGCCGGGCTTGACCATGCGCGCATGGCGCGCGACAACGCACAGCACGCCGACCGTGAACTGCGCGAGCATCCGGGAATTGCCGACGGTCTGCGCGTCAACGCCAACGATTTGCGCGCGGGCTACCAGACGGCGCTCGCGACCAACCCGGACTTGAAGTTCGGCCAGTACGTCGCGGCCACGAGGATCGGCGCGAATCTTCACGCGCGCAATTCCAACATCACGACTGCCGCCATCCTCGCCGGACTGGCGCAGGGTCACAGCATCGGTCGCACGTTGCAGGATTTGGGACTCAGTTCGCGCGAAGCCAGAGATGCTGAAAGGGAAGCGAATCGCCAGCTTAAGGAGATGAAGAAGCATCGCTCGTAAGACAAGACGAACGCTGTTTGCATTCCGTCTTCAACGCAGAACAAAGCCGCGCCGGACAAGCAATGTCCGGCGCGGCTTCATTTTTGTTTAAGACCGCTTACTCAGTTCGGCAACTCATCTGTCTGCAAGCCGATGGGTTGCGCCCCCGCGCCTTTGATGCCGTCAATCACTTTCGCCACTTCGCCGTAAGCGACGGAGCGAGGCGCGCGGACGAAGACGGTGCGCTCGATGCGCTCATCCGGCGGCACGTCGGCGCGCGCTTCCATCCCGACTTTCCAACTCGCCGTTGCTTTGCGCCCCGTCCATTCCGCATCGAGCCGAGCCGCGATTGACGACGGATCGGCGACCGTTCCTTCGTGACGTTGATGCCCGGCGCGATGTGTTTGTCGGTGCGTGCGTCGTCGTCTTTCATGCTTCACCTCCTTGTTCTGTGGGACGTGTGATGATAGACACCGGCGCGGCGGCAAAGTTCCCGCACACGCGCTTTTTGGTCGGAACCGCCGGGATGCGAGCGAGTTATTTTGTCAGAACCGCCTGCGGTAGCGGGCGGGTGTGCTTACGATGCAAGACCCGCCCGCTACCGCAGGCGGTTCTGACCGAGAACGTGCTGGTCTTTAGGAGGCGTAGCGCGCGGTGACGGTCTTCACTTTGTCGAGCAGGTCGCGCCGGTCAACGATGTAATGCAGTTTGAGGGTGGAGTCGCCGCCTGCGAGGTGTTCGACGAGTTTTTCGAGCACGTCGAACTGGTCGCGCTCGGTGATGCCCTGCGCGTCGAGGTGGCCGGAGTAGCGCATGCGCCGGACGAGTTCGGGCAAGGTCAGGCGTCCCTCGAAGGTGCGCCCGCCGTGTCGGTGCGAGCGGCTGACGAGATACTGCACGAGCAGCACGTCGTTGTAGAGCGCGGGCGCGAGGAAGAGCCGCGTGCCTTCGCGCTCGAAGCCCTCTTCGAGACGTTGCGAGCGGCGCACCTGCCGCGCGCCGTCGAAACTTGCGGCCCAGTCGGTTTTCGGATCGCGGCGTTCGAGGTAGAGCCGCGTCGCCGCCATCATCCACGCGCGGTCGTCTTCCAAGTCGAGTTCGCGTCCCAAAGCATCAAGCCAGCCGAAGAAGACGGCGCGTGCGCTCGATTTTTCTTCGACGATGTGAAATTGCTCGCCCGTTTTCGGGAGCGATTTGACGAGCGCGCGGCGCGTGGCGTCCGTCGCCTTGCCGCCTTCGATGCGGTAGGTGTCGAGACGCGCGTGGCGGAGTTTGGCGGAGTCGCAGTAGGGACAGCGCGGGTGCTTCTCCGCGCTCTTGAAGAAGGGGCGCGCGGATTCCCTCGCCGTCAATTCTTCGAGCGTCGGCGCGTAGCGTTTGATCTCGTTGGAGGCGGTGCGGGAACTGAGTCCGAGTTGTTTGGTGAAGAGGTCGAAGATGCAGGCGAGGCACAGGAGCGTCGAATATTTGACGACCGTGCCCGGCGGGAAGACGCTCAGGTCAAGCTCGTCGTGCGGCTTCCTCGTCGCCGTCGGTTTAGCTTTGGTCTTTGCTTTAGTGGCGGCAGCGGTCTTGCTCGTTGTCTTCTTCGTCGGCATCGCGCGTCATCCGATTGAGACGAGGGCAGGCGTCAACTCTCCGTCGGGGTCTGCGTGGCCGAGCGCCGCGTCGAGTTCGTCTTCGACGCTGCCGACACGCGCGCGCAGATTTTTGAAGTCGAAGTGGTTCGGGTCGAGCAGGTGCGAGGGCGAGACGTTGCCCATCGCCGTCAGCATCGAGGCGCGGATGTGCGGAATCTCTTTTTCGAGGTCGGTGATGAGACGTTTGACACGCGCTCGCTTCAGGTTCGTCTGCGAGCCGCAGAGGTCGCAGGGGATGATCGGAAATTCTTTCTGCGCGGCGAACTCTGTGATGTCACGCTCGCGGCAGTAGGCGAGCGGGCGGATGATCGTGTTGCGCCCGTCGTCGGAGCGGAGCACCGGCGGCATCGCCTTGAGCTGGCCGACGAAGAAGATGTTGAGCAGGAACGTGTTGATGATGTCGTCGGCGTGGTGGCCGAGCGCGATCTTTGTGCACTTCTCTTCGACGGCGGTTTGATAGAGGATGCCGCGACGCAGCCGCGCGCAGACCGAACAGTAAGTCTTGCCTTCGGGCACGAGCCGCTTGACGGCGGAGTAAGTATCGCTCTCGACGATGCGGAAAGGGACGCGGCGCGAGTGCAGATATTCGGGCAACACGTGCGCGGGGAAGTTGGGCTGCTTCTGGTCGAGGTTGACGGCGAGGATGTCGAACTGGACGGGCGCGCGGTCGCGCACGTCTATCAACAGGTCGAGCAAGGTGTAGCTGTCTTTGCCGCCGGAGAGGCAGACCATCACGCGGTCGCCCTCTTCGATCATCCCGAAATCCTCAATCGCCTCGCCCATCCGGCGCAGCAGCTTCGTCTTGATTTTGCTTTCGACAAACATATCTGAACTTCAAACCTCTTCTCGTAACCTTCCACAGTTTTAAGGTATTGACTCGCGTTATGCAACTCGCGGCGACATGTGCGCCGACCGCAAATTCCCGTGTCACTCGTTGACAGTTCGAGCGAAACAAAGTTAATCTGTGACCTCGTAGAATTCGTCAACCGATCATCCCTTTGATCACCTGAAACTGCAAAGCCTAAATCCACTTAGAAACAAAGGAATTCCCCATGATGAAGAGAGATACCGGCCTGCTGTCCCCCGCTTTCGCCCGTCACACTATGTTGAGCCGCTACGTCGCCGTCGCGCTGTGCGGCGTGATGCTGTTTTCCGCCGCCGCGCCTGCCGCGCTCGCACAGAGACGCACGGCCATCCGCATCGGCACGTCGTCGGCACAGCCCCCCGCAGTCGCCGCGCCCACAGCGAACAGGAAAGCTCCCGCCGCGCGCCGCCCCTCGAAGGCCAGAGCGCAGGACGGCATCGTCGCTGTCGCGCCGCCGGAGGTTGACGAGAATGGTTATACCGTCGGCGTGCCCTGGACGGGCGAGGCCGGTGTCCAGAAAACGACCGCAGAGGTGATGAAAGAGCAGGCCGAAACGCCGCCGACGTGGGAAAAGCCGCACCTGATGATTGAGCACGAAGGGCCGAATCGCGAGTTTCTGCCGCAGAATCCAGACTCAGCGCCCGTCTCAAACACGCCCTTTGCGGGGGCTGTGACCACGAGTAACCGGCGCAGCACTTCATTGCGCGCCGCCGCCGACACGACCGTCCCTTACGCGCCGCAAACCGTCAGCACAAATTTTACCGGCGCGACGCTCGCCGACACGGGCGCTTTTCCCCCGGACACGCAGGGCGCGGTCGGCCCGGCGCAATTCTTCGTCTTCGTCAACGGTCGGCTCAGGACTTTCAACAAGGCGACCGGCACGGCGGACGGCGTAGTCAACGCCGACTCGGACGTGTTCTTCTCTTCCGTGCTGACGCCGGTTCCGGCGGGCGGCGTCAACTTCACGAGCGATCCGCAGGTGCGCTACGACCGCCTGTCCGGGCGCTGGATTCTCATCATCATTGACGTGCCGAGCAGCACCACCTCGACCATCGGCGACACGCCGAACCGCATTCTCATCGCCGTCTCGGACGCGGCCAGCAATGGCGTCATCTCGGCGGGCACGGTCTGGACTTACTACTTCGTCCAGCAGGACACGGTCGGCGGCATCCCCTCGACCGGCGAGTTCCTCGACTATCCTTCGCTCGGCGTAGACAACAACGCGCTCTACATCGGCGGCAATATGTTCGGCGCGGTCTCCGGCTCGTTCGTCGCTTCTTCGGCCTTCGTCGTCCGCAAGAGTTCGATTCTGAGCGGCGGCCCGGTCGTCACCACGGCGTTTCGCGGGATTCTGCCCAACGGGAGTTCCGACGGGCCGTTCGCGCCGCGCGGCGTGGACAACTATGACCCGGCGGCGAATGAAGGCTACTTCATCGGCGTCAGCAATGCGGCCTTCGGCAGATTGATTATGCGCCGCGTCGCCACGCCGGGCGCGACGCCGACCATCTCCGCCAACATTCTTATCACCGTTTCGTCAACTTCGTTCCCCGTCACCGTCGTCCCGCCGACGACGGGCGCGCCGACCGTTAACCAGTCCGGCACGATCTTCGACAGCGCAACGACGAACCCGCGCCACCACTGGATACCTTCGGTCGTCGTGTCCGGGCAGGGGCACGCCGCCTTCGGCTTCAGCGTCGCAGGCCTCGCCGACCGCATCAACGCGGGGACGAACGGGCGACTCTCCGGCACGACGCTCGGCACGACCGGCACGGTCGCGCTCTACACGGCGAGCAGCACGGCCTACAATCCGCCGAGTGATCCGGGCGGCGGGGGCGGGCGACGCTTCGGCGATTATTCCGCCACGAGTCTCGACCCGAACGACGACATGACGATGTGGACGATTCAGGAGTTCTGCGACGCCACCAACACTTACGGCGTGCGCGTCGCCAAACTGCTCGCGCCGCCACCGGCGACGCCCGTCACGGCCAGCCCCGCAGTCGTCAACGCCGGACAGTCTTCCGTTCTGGTGACGATCACCGGCACGTCCGTCAACGGCTCCGGCTTCTACGATCCCGGCACGGGATTTCCCAATCGCATCGCAGCGGCGGTGACGGGCGGCGTGACGGTCAACAGCGTCACCTACACAGACCCGACGCACATCACGCTCGACCTCAACACGACCGCCGCCACGGGCGGACAGAAAAACCTGACCGTCACCAATCCAGACGGCCAGGCCCTGACCGGCACGAACGTCATCGGCATACAGGGGCCGCCGACCATCGGGCAGGTGCTCATCAGCGAGTTCCGCTTCCGCGGCACGGCGGGCGCGACCGACGAGTACGTCGAACTCTACAACAATACGAACGTGCCGCTCGACATCAGCGGCTACACGATCAAGACGGTCACGGCTGGCACGGTCTTCACTGTGCCCGGCGCTATCGGCAGCAACACGACCGTCATGCCCGCACGCGGCCACTTCCTCGTGACGAGCGCGGGTTACAGCCTGACGGCGGCAGCGGCCTCTAATGGGGCGTTCGGCACAGGCCTCTCCGATTCGACCAGCATCGGCTTCTTCTCAGGCACGACCGCCTCAGCCGGCACACGTATTGACTCGGTGGGCTTCAACACGACCGACGCGCTCTACTTTGAAGGAACCGCGCTGACGCCGACGACTGGCATCACCGTCAACGGCGAGTACGCCTTCGTCCGCAAGATGGGCACGGCTTCCGCATTGTTGACGTGACGACCTTCAACTCGCCGCCCGTCACCTCTCCGCAGGCGGACTTGCGGCTGCTGAACTCAGGTTCGGCGACCGTTACTGTCAACGCCCTGCCCGTGACGGTTGAAGGCACGACGGTCGAGACAGTGCCCGCGCAACCCAACGGCGGCGCTCTCAACTCGGCGGCTGGCCGCAGCCTCGTGGCCGGCACGATCATCAACACGCCGATCACCAACGGGCAGACGGTTAATGTCCAGTTCGTGCTCGGCGTCGTGACGACGGGGAACTTCCGCTTCTTCGTCAACATCGAGGCGCTGCCGTAAGCCTCATCAACAACTTCCCCGGCGGGCGTGGCGGTCGCGACCTGCCGGGCGCATGACGACAAAAAGGGAAGCGCCGTTTCATCTCGAAAGATGAAGCGGCGCTTCCCTTTTCCGTCCGCGAATTCTCGCGTCCCTGCCCCTGACATTAAATTTCGCGTCACTCTCCCGCGCCCGTCAGATGCTTGCGGAAGAAGTCGTTGGTTCTGCGCCACGCATCCGCAGCAGCTTCGGCGTTGTAGACCTCCGGGCGCGTGTCGTTGAAGAAGGCGTGATCCGTGCCGGGATAGATGTGCATTTCAACCCGCTTGCCCAGCCCCTTCAACGTCGCTTCGAGCTTCCGCACCGCCGAGGGCGGCACCGAACTGTCGCGCTCCGCGTAGAGTCCGAGCACGGGCGCACGCAGGCGTGCGAGGTCTGGCTCGACCTTCGGATGAATGCCGTAGAAGACGACGCACGCGCCGACCTGTTCGTTCTTCGACGCCGCGTAGAGCGACAGCACGCCGCCCATGCAGAAGCCGACCGTGCCCACGCTCTCGCCCGCGACGGCTTCGTGTTTGAGTAGATACTCCACAGCGCCGCGCAGGTCTTTCTCCGTCCGTTCGATGTTTAAGGCCATCATCAGCTTGCCCGCCTCGTCCGGCGACTTCGCCTGCTGGCCGTGATAGATGTCCGGCGCAAGCGCGACGAAACCCTCCCCTGCGAAACGATCCGCCACGTCCCTGATGTGCGGCACGAGTCCCCACCACTCCTGCAAGACGATTACGCCCGGCCCGCTCCCCGACACCGGAATTGATAAATAACCCTGAGCTTTTCCGCCGTTACTGTCGAACTCAATCATCTGGCTCGCCATCCCTGTGCAACCCTCCTGTGTCTTGAAGCGAAATTTAGTTCGAGAGAAATGAAGCCTGATTCGGTTGCCGTTTTATGCGCGCGTGCCTGCGATTGTCAAGCGAAGGGGCCAGACGCACAACCGTCGTCCCGGCGTCCGTCTCCAAATAAATCTGGACACCTCTGCCGCGTTGGGCTTATCATCGCCAACACGTTTGACAGGGACGCTCTTCAAAGAGCCTCGCTGGACGCGGGTGTCCAGCCAACCTTTCATACTCGGTTCTCATTCGACACGACAGACGCGCCGGCCCGCAGCGGCGCGTTAACCAACTCGATACCAGAAGCGGACAGAATTTTGCTCCCCGCCATCGAGTTCACACCGACCGCGAGTTTTTCAGGGAGAATGCGAAATGTTTAGACCGGGAAAAAATCCGAAGGATCAAACACACACAGACGACACGGCTGACCACACGCCGCCGCAGCAGCAGTCCTCTTCGTCCTACAACACGAGCAACTACGCGTCCGGGTCTTCGACCAGCGCGGGCAGTAGCAGCAGCGGAGGCGGCAGTACTCCCGCTTCGGACAGCTACAACCAGTCGTCGCTCAATTCGCCGGCGGCTGGACGCGCCGTCACCGAGAGCGAATCTCTGGCGCGCGACATCAAGGAAGGCACGCTGACGGGCTTCGTCGGTAACGGCACCAGCTTGACGGGCGAGGCCAGTTTCAAGGGCATGCTGCGCGTGGACGGTCATCTGTCGGGGCGCGTCACATCGCAGGACGGCACGCTTATCGTCTCGACCAACGGGCAGGTGGACGCCAACCTCGAAGTCGCGATAGCGCAGATTTACGGCACCGTCCACGGCGACATCATCGCCACCAAGCGCATCGAGATGGGTCGCGTCTCGCGCGTCACCGGCAACATCCAGACGCCCGCGCTCGTCATCGAGAGCGGCGCGATCTTCGAGGGCAGTTGCCGCATGGCGCAGCCCAAAGAGGCCGCAGACAAGCCGCCCGCGAAGGACGAATCGTCCTCCGCCTCTTCGGCGTCCGCCTCTTTGGCGTCTTCGTCCTCTCTCTACTCTTCGTCCAAGACCGGGGCTTCGACGACGCCCAAAGACACTACGCCGAAGAGTGACACGACCGGCGTGACGAATGCCGCCACCGACATCGCCAGTTGAGCCGACCCAGGTTACGACGCGAACACAGACGACACTGAAGAAGCTTCTCGCGAGTGACCCGGCGATGGGTCATTCGCGAGAAGCTTTGTTTTTGTCTTTCGTCGGCGACGAGAGCCACGCTTGGGTTTGGTGCGCGCCGCTGTTAAAATGCGCGCGAGCCTGACCAACAGCAGAAAAACTCCAACGGACAAAGGATCATCCGAAGAGATTATGAGCGCCACCATTGATACACCGCCAGTCGAAGAGCGAGAAAGAAACCTCGAAGAGGTCGAGACCGTCACCATCCGTTTCGCCGGTGACTCCGGCGACGGGATGCAGCTGACGGGGACGCAGTTCACGAACACCTCCGCCGTCATCGGCAACGACATCTCGACCCTGCCCGACTTCCCCGCCGAGATTCGCGCGCCCGCTGGAAGCTTGCCCGGCGTCTCCGGCTTCCAACTCAACTTTTCGAGCCGCGACATACGCACGCCCGGCGACCAGCCGAACGTCCTCGTCGCGATGAACCCCGCCGCGCTCAAGGTCAATCTCTCCGACCTCGAAGACGGCGGCACGATCATCGTCAACACCGACGAGTTCAACAAAGAGAACTTGAAGAAGGCCGCTTACGCCTCCAACCCGCTCGAAGACGACACGCTCAAGGGCTACCGCATCCATCGCCTGCCGATTACGACGCTGAACATCCGCGCGTTGCAGGAAGCGCAGGTCAAGCTCTCTCGCAAGGAGATGGATCGCTGCAAAAACTTCTTCGCGCTTGGCGTGCTCTACTGGCTCTACGACCGCCCGATGGAGGGGTCGCTCGAATGGATCAAGTCGAAGTTCGCGAAACTGCCCGAAGTCGCACGCGCCAACGAGATCGCCTTGAAGACCGGCTACAACTTCGCCGACACGACCGAAGTTTTCACGACGCACTACACCGTCCGCAAGGCCGTCATCGCGCCGGGCAAGTATCGGAAGATAACGGGGAACGAAGCGACGGCCATCGGCTTCGTCGCGGCGTCGCAACTCGCCGGACGACCGCTCTTCTACGGCTCGTACCCGATCACGCCCGCGTCCGACATTCTGCACGAACTCGCGCGCCACAAAAATTTCGGCGTCAAAACTTTTCAGGCCGAAGATGAAATCGCCGCTGTCTGCGCCGCCATCGGCGCGTCGTTCACAGGCCACATCGGTCTGACGGGAACGAGCGGCCCCGGCGTCGCCTTGAAGCAGGAAGCCATCGGCCTCGCCGTGATGACGGAGTTGCCGCTCGTCATCATCAACGTCCAGCGCGGCGGCCCCTCGACCGGACTGCCGACGAAGACTGAGCAGGCCGATTTGTTTCAAGCCGTGTGGGGCCGAAACGGCGAGTGCCCGGCCATCGTCATCGCGCCCGCGACGCCCGCCGATTGTTTCCACATGGCGATTGAAGCCGTGCGCCTCGCCTTCAAATACATGACGCCGGTCTTTTACTTGTCGGACGGCTACCTCGCCAACGGCGCGGAGCCTTGGCGTCTGCCCTCGATTGATGAACTGCCGAAGATCGAAGTGAAGTTCGCCGACGACCCCACGAACTTCCTGCCCTACAAGCGCGATGAGCAGACGCTTTCGCGTCCCTTTGCTCTGCCCGGCACGCCCGGACTCGAACACCGCGTCGGCGGCATCGAGAAACAGCACGAGACCGGCAACGTCAATTACGATCCCGAAAACCATCACTTCATGGTGCTCCTGCGACAGGCCAAAGTTGACCGCGCCGCGCAGGACATCCCCGACGTGGAAATCTTTGGCGAGAAGACCGGCAAGGTGCTCGTGCTCGGCTGGGGTTCAACCTACGGCTCGATCACTTCGGCGGTCGAGAAGTTGCAGGAAGAAGGCAAGTCCGTATCGAGCGCGCACCTGCGACACCTCAACCCGTTCCCCTCGAACCTCGGCGAAGTCCTGCTCGGCTTCGAGCGTGTCATCATCCCTGAGATGAACCTCGGCCAGCTCGCGACGATGATCCGTGCGAAGTACTTGGTGGACGCCGTCGCCTTCTCGAAGGTCAAGGGACGACCCTTCCAGATACGCGAGATCGTGCGGAAGGTCGAAGAGTATTTGTAAGCGGCAAATGGAAAGACCGATGAGCGCAACCACTCAGTTAACAACAGCAGAAGAATTGTTGAAGCTGCCACGCGGTCGCTTCCGCTACGAACTTATCGAAGGAGAGTTGAGGCAGATGTCACCAGCAGGCTACGACCACGGCAAGCTCGCGGCGCGGCTGACGGGTGTGCTCATTCAGCACGTAGAGGAGAACGATCTGGGCGATGTGTGTGCGGCGGAGACCGGCTTCAGGCTCAGGAGCAACCCGGACACGGTGCGCGCCCCGGATGTGGCTTTCATTCGGAGTGAGAGGGTCGGCGAAGTTGGCGCGGCCAAAGGTTACGGGGTCGGCGCGCCGGACTTGGCCGTCGAGGTCAATAGTCCGGGTGACACCGTCAATGAGGTTGAACAGAAAGTCGAAGAGTGGTTGGAGGCGGGCGCTTCACTCGTGTGGGTCGTTAGCCCGAAACTACACACGGTCACGGTCTATCGCTCGCGCACCGACATCGTCGTGTTGACGGAGAACGACACGCTTGACGGTGAGGCTGTCGTGCCCGGCTTTCAGTATTCTGTCAGCAG
>JAIVJG010000157.1 GCA_020200155.1 Acidobacteriota bacterium
CCGCTAACCTGGTAAAGTCTGTCGACGTTAGTGATTGAAGTCGTAAGTTGCTCACTTACCCATACGCCCAACAAAGCCTTGCAGCTGACGGCGCGATAGCGTGCTTCTCAAAATAACCTTATTCCCCGCGGCTTGAATGCTGATCGCGCGCCGCAGCTGAAGGCCAGCGTTCGGTGGCTTCCTAATGTCGTACCACCTATTGAAAATACTTTGAGGAACCCCAAAATGAACCGGTCTATTGCCTCTATGATGTTCACTTCAATGGCACTGGCAGCAAGCTTGTTAATGACAACCCAGGCTCTCGCACAAGGGCGAGATGGTCAAACTGATCTTACTATCGACGCCGCTGCTCGCACGGAAGTAATCGAAGGAGTCATAAAGCGGCTCAATGACTTTTATGTTTTCCCGGAAGTCGCTAAGCAAATGGAAGCGGCAATCCGCCAACGAATGCAAAATAAAGAGTATGACCGAATCACAAGTGCTGCTCTCCTTGCCCAAACACTAACCTCCCATTTACGTGCGATCAGCCACGACAAGCATTTGGAAGTACATTCCAGTTATCAGCCCCTGCCATTAGACGACAGCCGCAGCGAGCCAACGCCTGAGCAGCGTGAAAGAATGCGACGCTTTGCCGCTTCCATAAATTATGGTTTCGAGAAAATAGACAGGCTAGAGGGTAATATAGGGTATCTCAGGGTAGATGGATTCATGCCCGCCGACGTTGGTGCTGAAACTGCAATTGCTGCGATGAGTTTTCTTGCCAACACGGATGCGTTGATTTTCGACTTGCGGTACAGCGTCAATGGCGGCGACCCGACCATGAGCACTCTACTCTCTAGTTATCTATTCGACTCCGAACCTGTGCATCTTGGTGACATCTACTGGAGAGAGGGTAATCGTACTCGGCAAATCTGGACAATGCCCTATGTTCCCGGCAAGAAGTACATTGGTAAAGATGTGTATTTCCTGGTCAGCAAAGATACCATCTCTGCAGGCGAAGGATTCGCCTACGATCTTCAGAATTTGAAGCGCGTCACTGTCATTGGTGGTATCACGGCTGGCGCGGCTAATCCCGGATTCGAGTATCGAATCAGCGAACACTTCTTCATGTTTGTGCCAATGGGTCGTGCAATCAATCCTATTACGAAAACAAATTGGGAAGGAACCGGCGTTAAACCAGATATTGAAGTACCTGCGGAGCAAGCGTTGAGAACAGCTCATCTTATGGCGTTGAAAAAGCTGTTAGCATCGGCAACAGATGAAAGAACAAAAGGACGGTTGAGAGGGGTTATCGAAACCTTAGAAAGAGAAAAGAAGAAGTAATTTTATCTTGTGTGTTTCAGTGATAGGCGCCACCGAACAACTTGTAGGACGCGAGCGGCGGGAGCGTATTTCTCAACTTGCTTGGTGCGGCGA